>NZ_JANYGG010000036.1 GCF_025362505.1 Sphingomonas sp.
ATCATGTTCGGCCGCCTCAAGGACTGGCGCCGCGTCGCCACTCGCTACGATCGATGCCCGACCGTCTTCCTCTCCGCCATCGCCCTCGCCGCCACCGTCATCTTCTGGCTCTGATCAACGAGTCCTGACCCTAACGATCCAGCGTCCGCGCGATCCGGGCGCGCCGTTCGATCACCCGGTAATAGGCCGCTTCGACTGCCGCATTGATGCGCGACCAGTCCTGCGTTTCGGCATGGGCGAGGCCGTGCTCGCCGTGAGCGCGGCGCAGGTCGGGATCGCGGATATAGGCTTCGAGGGCGTCGGCATATTGTTCGACCTCGCCCGGCTCGACGAGGCTGCCGCTGTCGCCGTCGCGGACAATGTTGCTCGCGCCCGTAGCGGCGGCGGCGACGACGGGTAGCGCGCAGGCCATCGCTTCCAGGGTGACATTGCCGAACGCCTCGGTCACCGACGGGTTGAGGAAGATGTCGGCACTGGCGAGCGCGCGGGCGAGGTCGGGGCCAACCTGCTGGCCGGTAAAGATGGCCTTGGGCAGCCGCTCGGCGAACCAGGCGCGCGCCGGGCCGTCGCCGATTGCGAGCACCTTGTGCGACACGCCGCGCTCGTCGAGCAGGTCGCAGGCGTCGGAGAAGACGTCGAGGCCCTTTTCCAGCACCAGCCGGCCGAGGAAGGCGATGACCACGTCGTTGTCGGCGATGCCCTGCGATCGGCGCCAGGCGAGGTCGCGGCGGCCGGGGTTGAACTGCTCGCGATCGACCCCGCGCGACCACAGGAAGATGGTCCGGTTCATCCGCTGGGCGCGGAGCACGGCGGCGGTCGATTCGGCCGGGGCGAGGAGGGCGTCGCACTTGCGATAGAGGCGGCGCATCAGGGCACGCAGGGCCGGTTCGAATAGCTGGAGGTGGTAGTAGCTAAGGTAGGTCTCGAACCGCGTGTGGATCGAGGCGACCACCGCGACTCCGTTCCGGCGGGCCCAGCCGACGGCCTTGCGCGCTGCCATGTCGGGGCTCGAGATATGGATGATGTCGGGGGCGAAGTCGGCGAGGTCCTTGAGCTTGGCGCGCGGCAGGCCGGTCGGGAAGCGATATTCGGGTCGCTTGGGGATGGCAAAGGAGGGGATGCTGACGAGGTCTCCGACCGGGGCGAAGGCGGGCGTGTCGGTGGTCGGCGAATAGATGCGCACCGCGTGGCCTTGACCGAGGAGGTAGCCAACGAGGCGATTGAGCGCCTGGTTCGCGCCGTCGCGGACATAGTTGTAATTGCCCGAGAGCAGGGCGATGCGGAGCGGGGCAGGCATGCCGTGTGGCATAGCGCCGTCGCGTGGCGGGGGCTAGGCCGGGCGCGATGACGCTCAAATCGTCGATGGCGCCGGTCGGGGCGCGGGATGCGAGGCTGCTGCTGCTCGGCAGCCTGCCGGGCGATGCGAGCCTCGCGGCGCAACGCTATTATGCGCATCCGACGAACCAGTTCTGGAGGTTGCTTGGGGCAGCGTTGGGGGAAGGGTTGGCGCAGCTCGCCTATGACGAGCGGCTGACGCGGCTGGCGGTGCGCGGGGTGGCATTGTGGGACGTGGTCGAGCGCGCCGAGCGGCCCGGAAGCCTCGACGGGGCGATCCGCGGGGCAACGCACAATGCGCTGGCCGAATTCGTCGCCGGGCACCCGCGGCTGGCGGCGATCGGGTTCAACGGGAAGGCGTCGGCCCGGATCGGGCGGCGGGCGCTTGGCCAAATACGCGGAGTGACGCTGATCGACCTGCCGTCATCGAGCGCGGCGCATACGCTCGGGTTGGGGGCGAAGACGGAGCGGTGGCGGGTCTTGGCAGGGTTCGCCGATCCCGAGTAAAGGATGGCGATGAGCGACGGACACGAAGACATCGACGAGGCCGAACTCGAGGAAAGCGACGACGAGCGCGATCCCTCGCTGAGTTTGGTCGACGAGGCGCTGGTCGCGGGGAATATTGCCAATACCAATGGCTTGCTGGTGATCCTGGCGAAGCTGGTGTCGAAGGGGATCTTCGACCAGGACGATTTGAAGGCGTTCTCGGACAGCTATTCGAAGCCGCTCGACCATGAGCATATGCGCGAGAATGAACTGGTGACGCAGATGCAGGACCAGATGGAGTCGACGCTGGCCGAGCTGATGCGGTTCCTGGCGGCGGCGAAGTAAACCACTCCACCCTCTCCCTTTCAGGGACGGGCGTTGTTATATGGCGGTCATCATGACGCTTCTCGCAGGATTTTTGCTGTTCTTCGCCACCGTCGCGGTGATGGAGGGGGTCGCGTATGTCGCGCATCGGTGGGTGATGCACGGGCGGCTCGGCTGGTGGTTGCACGAGAGTCATCATCGTGAGCGCAGCGGGATGTTCGAGCTCAACGACTTTTACGCGGTGATCTTCGCGGGCCCCTCGATCCTGCTGCTGGCGGGCGGGGTGCGCTGGGGGTGGGGCGACTGGGCGACGTGGACCGGGGCCGGGATCGCCGCCTATGGCGCGATCTACTTCGGTTTTCACGACGTCATCGTCCACCGCCGCGTGGCGCACCGGATCGTGCCGCGATCGACCTATTTCAAGCGGATCGTCCAGGCGCACCGGATCCACCACGCGGTCGAGACGCGCGAGGGGACGGTCAGTTTCGGTTTCATCTATGCCCCGCCGGTCGAGCAGCTGAAGGCGGCGCTTGCGGCAAGCGGCCGCGCCGGGATCAGGGCGCCCAATCGGGTGATCGCTTCGGAGCCCTCTGAAGCGTGAATTACCCGCTCAACCAGGCGCGCGCGTCCACAGCCCCTCGCGACTGACCTGCTGCGGGGTGCGGAGCGAGTCCACCAGCGCCATCAGTACGAGTCCGAATTTCTCGCGGCGGGGGATCGAGATGCGCCGGTCCCATGCCTTATCGCCAAGCGCGACGGCCCGCTCGGCCACCGCGCCATAGATGCGCGCGGCGGCGAGAACCGCCCAGCGGCTGCGGAAGGGCAGGCGGGCGGCGCCCACTTTCGAACTCAGGCGATAGCGGTCGGCAAGCGTGGCGAGGCGCCTGGCGATCCGGGCAAGGGCGGGGCGGTGGGACGGGTCCTGAAGGTCGGCGCCCGCCAGGCCTTCCTCTGCCAGCCAGTCGTCGGGCAAATAGCGCCGCCCGACCTTTGCGTCGTCGACGACGTCGCGCGCGATATTGGCCAGCTGGAAGGCGATGCCGAGGTCGGCGGCGCGGTCTAAAGTGTCGCGCTCGGCCGCGGACACGCCCATGACGTGCGCCATCATCACCCCGACCGCGCCCGCGACCTGGTAGCAATAGCTGAGCAGCGCCTCCTCGTCTGACGGGGTCCACCCGGTCGCATCACGCGCAAAGCCGGCGAGATGGTCGGCGGCGAGATCGGGCGGGATGCCGCATTCGGCGGCGACCGCAGCGAAGGCGTCGAACGCGGCGAGGCCGGTCGGCTTGCCGGCCAGCGCGGCGGCGGTGGTCGTCTTGAGGAAGGCGATGCGGTCGGCCGGATCGTCGGGGCTGACCGCGTCATGGCCGAGCGTCTGGCCGTCGGTGACATCGTCGCACGCGCGGCACCAGGCGTAGAGCAGCCAGCTACGCTCGCGGGTCTGCTCGCCGAAGATCTGGCTGGCGAAGCGGAAGCTCTTCGAGCCCTGGGCGATGATCCGTCCCGACTCCTCGACCAGCCGCTGGCGTTCCCGACTGCTCATTCGAGCATCAGCCGCGCCGTCGCCTCCGCGCTGCCGACGACGCCGGGGATGCCCGCGCCCGGATGGGTGCCGGCGCCGACGAAGTACAGGTTCGAAATCTTGTCATCGCGGTTGTGGGTGCGGAACCACGCGCTCTGGGTGAGCACAGGTTCGAGGCTGAACGCCGATCCGAGGTGCGCGGCGAGGTCGCCCTTGAAGTCGGCCGGGGTGTAATGGAAGCGGGTGCGGATGCGGCTGCGGATGTCGGGAATCAGCCGCGCTTCGAGCGTGTCGATGATCGTATCGGCATAGGCTTCGCCGTCCTTCTCCCAATCGACGTCCGCCTGGCCCATGTTGGGAACCGGGGCGAGTGCGTAGAAGGTCGAGCAGCCCTCTGGCGCCATCGACGGATCGGTGATCGTCGGGTGGTGGAGGTAGAGCGCGGGGTCGGCGGCCAGCTTGCCGTTGTTGTAGATATCGTCGAGCAGGCCTTTGTAGCGCGGGCCGAACAGGATCATGTGGTGGGGGATGTCGGGGCAGGTGCCCTCGAGCCCGAAGTGGAGCACGAACAGCGAGGGCGAATAGCGCTTTTTCTTGAGCGCCTTGACCTGCTTCGGGCCGCGGGAGTCGCCTTCGATCAGGCCATAGGTGTGGACGATGTCGCCGTTCGAGGCGACGGCATCGGCCTCGGCGCGGAAGCCCGATTTGGTACGAACCGCGCGGGCCTGGCCATCGACGACCTCGATCGCCTCGACCGGGTCGTCGAGGCGGAGGATGCCGCCGATGCGCTCGAACTGCGTGACCATCCCGGCGATGAGCTGGTTGGTGCCACCCTTGGCGAACCACACTCCGCCGTCGCGCTCGAGCTTGTGGATCAGCGCGTAGATCGACGAGCAGGTCATCGGATTGCCGCCGACGAGGAGCGTGTGGAAGGATAATGCCTGTCGCAAATGTTCGTCTTGCACAAAGCTTGAGACGATCGAATAGACGCTGCGCCAGGCCTGATACTTGGCCAGCGCGGGGGCGGCCTTGAGCATGTCGCCGACCTTGAGGAAGGCCTTGGTGCCGAGCTTCTCATAGCCTTCGTGGAAGACCCCGGCGGCGTAGTCGAGGAACTTCTTGTAGCCCTCGACGTCGGCCGGGTTGAGCGCGGCGATCGACTTGAACAGGCTTTCGTCGTCGTTGGTGTAGTCGAACCGCGTTCCGTCGGGCCAGTCGAGCGCATAGAAGGGCGTGACCGGGATGAGGGTGACGTCCTGCGCCATGTCGTGGCCCGACAGGCGCCACAGCCGCATCAGGCAATCCGGATCGGTGATGACGGTCGGTCCGGCGTCGAACATATGGCCGTCGCGCTCCCAATGATAAGCGCGGCCGCCGGGCTTGTCGCGGGCTTCGACGATGGTGGTTTGCACGCCGCCGGATTGGAGCCGGAGGGCAAGGGCGAGGCCGCCGAAGCCAGCGCCGATGACGATTGCACTCTTCACAATTTCTCCCCAAGCGCCGCGATCGCGCGCGCGACAGATACGGGTGGTTTGCCGGCGAGGATGCGCACCCGGTCCGCTACCGTCGATCTTCCGGAGTAGAACCGGGCGATCAGCGGGGCAGGCAGGCGGTAGAAGCGCTCGAGGATGCGATAGCGTTCCGGCGGGTCGGCGGCGCGGAACAGCATTTTCGCGAGCAGCCGGTCGAAGCGTCCGCGCTTCCAGCGGGCTTCCGCGCGGGTGCGGGTCGCGGGGCCAAGGGTTGCATCGAGCGGGGCTTCGCGGACGAGCCAGATGGCGAAGCGCACCGCGTCAGGGAGCGAGTAGCTGGTGAGCGGGTGGAACAGGCCACCGCGGACTCCGGCGCGGGCGACGGGGTCGATAGCGGGCCAGAAACGGTCGAAGTCGCCGGCCATGACCACCGGGAGCACGCCGGTCTCGGCACGCGATACGGTGGCGACGGCCCACCCCTGTGTGGCGGCATAGTCGGTAATGCGGCTGGCCAGTTCGGCGCGGTCGAGTTCGGGGCCATCAGTATAATATGTGTCCTCGACGAACAGTTCGGTCGGCGAGAAGGGCAGGGAGTAGACAAAGCGATAGCCGTCGGCCTGGTCGACCCGGGCATCCATCACGATCGGTTCGGCCAGGCCGTGGCCAGCGGGGATGGTCAGCAATTGGCCCACGAACTTCTGCCAGCCGCAGGCGAGGTGGGCGGGGGGAGCGGTGAAGCCGCGCGCGTCGACTACGGCGGTCGCCTCGAGCAGGCGGCCGTCGTCGAGTGTGACGCAGGTTGGGGTGAGCGCGCTAGCGCTGGCGTGGACGATTGCCCCGGCTGGCAAGGCTGCCCGCACTTGCGCGTCGAGGCAATCGCTGGGGATGCTGTTGTAACCCTCGGTGATCCGCCGGTCATGATTGGGGAAGCGGACCGAATAGCCGGGCCAGCGATGCGCGATCAGCGGGTCGATCAACACTCGCCCGTCCCCGGTCACGTCGGCATCGAAGAAAGACCAGAGGTGGTTGCCGCCGATCGCCGCGCCGGGTTCGACCAGCGTGATCGCGACGTCGGGGCGATGCTTCGCCAGCGCGAGTGCGCAGAGGCCACCGGCCAGGCCGCCGCCGACGACGATGAGGGAGGGAGATGGCATTGATGCGGCCCTTAGCGGGGCTCGTTGTCATGGGCCACCCCCACCCCCTCCCATTCGCGAAAGGGATCGCGTAGGGCTCTGCCGATGATCGCCCTGCTCCTCTCCGCTGCTGCGATGACCGTCATCGTTGCGGTGCGCTATCTTGTCACCAGCGGCGGGTTCGCGCTGTGGACCGCGCGGCGCTTTCCGCGGCGGCTGGCCGGTCAGCGCGCGCAGGTTCGCCGCGAAATCGGGTGGAGCCTGGCTTCGGCCGCGATCTACGGTGCGCCGGCGGGGATCGTCGCATGGGGCTGGCAGCGGCACGGATGGACGCAAATCTACACCGACCTCGCCGCTCGCCCGCTGTGGTGGTTGCCGCTGAGCGTCCTCATCTATCTGTTCGCGCACGACAGCTGGTTTTACTGGACCCATCGCTGGATGCACCGGCCAAGACCGTTCCGGATCGCTCACGCAGTCCACCACGCCAGCCGCCCGCCGACCGCCTGGGCGGCGATGAGTTTTCATCCGTGGGAGGCGCTGACCGGGGCGGTAGTGATCCCGGCGCTGATCTTCCTAGTGCCGATCCATGTCGGCGCGCTCGGGTTCGTGCTCGCCATCATGACACTGATGGGCGTGACCAATCATATGGGGTGGGAGATGTTCCCCCGCGCCCTCGTTCATGGAAAGGCCGGGCAATGGCTGATAACTGCAAGTCATCATGAGCTTCATCACCAACGCTATCGCTGCAATTACGGCCTCTATTTCCGAGTCTGGGATCGCCTCTGCGGTACCGACGAGGGGCTTGGGAGCTTCGCCGAGGCGCGCGCTCGCGCTCGGAGCGGCGATGCTCGCGACGGCGGCGACCTCGCCGGTCCCGCTCCCCGCGCCGCCGCTGGCCACCCTGCGGGTTGACGTCGAGGGGCTGCGCGACCGCAAGGGGCAACTGTTGTTTTGCCTGACCCGGCAGACCAAGGACTTTCTTTCGTGCGACAAGGACCCCACCGCGATCCACGGCAGCGTCGCGGCGGATACGGCGGCGATCAAATTCGAGAATATGGCGCCGGGCGAGTGGGCGCTGCTGATGATCCACGACAGCAACGGCAACGGCAAACTTGACAAGCGGTTCGGGATTCCGCGCGAGGGGTTCGGTTTCTCCGGCAATCCGGTGATCCGCTTCGGTCCGCCGAGCGCGGATGCCGTCCGCTTTGTGCTTCCGTCGGGAACGAGCGAACAGCGGCTCAAGATGCGGTATATTCTCTAGAGCCCGATCATATGTTTAGCCGCTGCCGGCCGCCGCGAGAGTCTTGCGCGCGGCGATGAGGTGGGGAAGGTCGATCATCCTGCCGTCGAGGCCAAGCGTTCCCGCCCCCGGATCGGCCGCGAACGCTTCGACAATGCGCCTTGCCCAGGCGAGCGCAGCCGCCGACGGGGTATAGCAGCGGTTGATCGTCTCGACCTGTCCCGGGTGGATCGCCAGCCGCCCGAGGAAGCCGTCGCGACGTGAGCGGCGGCAGTCGCGCTCGAGCCCCTCGAGGTCGCGGAAGTCGGCGTACAGCGTGTCGATCGGCGCGGTGCGGGCGGCGCTGGCGGCGAACAGCGCCAGGCTGCGGACCAGCGCATAGGGCTCGGTCCAATCGCCCGCCTCGTCGCGGTTGCCGGTCGACCCGACCGCGGCGGCGAGATCCTCCGCGCCCCATGTCAGCGCGGCGAGACGGGGATGCGCCGGGGCATAGCTGCCCAGCGAGAAGACGGCGGTCGGTGTTTCGGTCGCGACGACCGCGATCTTCACGCTGCCATTGGTCATGCCGGCCTTCGCCTCGCGCTCCTCGATCGCGGCGGCGAGCCGGACGACGTCGGGGCCACCCTCGGGCTTGGGCAGGAGGACGCCATCGAGCCCGGGGCGGACGACCGCGTCGAGATCGGTCATGGTCAGCCCGCCGTCGAACGGGTTGACGCGGACCCACAACGACCAGTCGCGCGCCTCACGCCGACCGATCAGTTCGGCGACATGGCTCCGCGCCGCGTCCTTGTTGGCGGCGGCGACCGAATCCTCAAGGTCGAAGATCAGCACGTCGGCGCCGCTGGTCGCGGCCTTCGCAGCTTTCTTCTCGCTGTCGCCGGGGACGAACAGCCAGCTGCGCATGGTCATGCCGGGGTCTTCATCATCAGGGCGACGCGCTGGCATTTACAGACGATGTCGTCGTGCTGGTTATAGGCGACGTGGAGGAAGGTCACGAGGCCTTGGGTCGGGCGCGACTTGCTTTCGCGCAGCGCCATGACCTCGGTCTCGGCGCGGATCGTGTCGCCGGAGAAGACCGGTTTGGGGAAGCTCGTATGCTCGAAGCCCAAGTTGCCGACCGTCGTGCCGTAGGTCGTGTCGATCACCGACAGCCCGATCACCAGCCCGAGCGTGAACAGCGAGTTCATCAGCGGCTGGCCGAACTCGGTCCCCTTGGCATATTCATGATCGATATGGATCGCCGCCGGGTTCATCGTCAGCGTCGAGAACAACATATTATCCATGTCGGTGACGGTCCGCCGCACTTCGTGGACGAAGCGCTGACCGATGCTGAACTGATCGAAATAAAGTCCCGCCATATCACCTCGCAACGTTGCCGATGATCATGGCTCACAGGCGGCGCCCTGTCACCCCTCGGGCGACTGTCCGGTCCCGACTGCCCCGTGCCATTACCGGAGCTCGTCCTACCCGCCAGAAAGCGTCGCGACGACAAAGAGGAGAGGCTGGCATGAGCGCAATGAGCATGGCCGATTGGGACGCACCGCCGACCAAACGGCTACGCATCGGCATGGTTCTCGACAGCGTGTCGGGCCAATCTCCGGACCCCGAAGTCGCCGCAGCAATCGAAGGAATGGCGACACTGCTTGGTGATCTTGGCCACCGTGTCGAAGCAACAACTTGGCCGGAGCCATTCGCCGGCATGGCGAGTGCATACCTGCTCACCTGATCGAAGGGCGCGGCGAATATGCTCGCGGAAACCGGTGAACGACTAGGTCACGCTGCGGGCGTCGGCGACGTTGAACCCTTCAGTCTCGCGATGGCCGCAATCGTCGAGGGCGCTCCTGCGGGTGCCGTTGACCATGCTGTTGCGTATCTCACGTCGATCCGGGGAGCGCACGATGCCTGGTTCGGGCAGTACGATGTGATACTGTCGCCGGTCCTGTCGTTGCCGCCACCCGAGATTGGCTGGCTCGCAGCGGACCTTCCCGTCGACATCTTGACAGAACGGCTCACCCGCTACGTTGGCTATACCACGCCGCATAACGTGGTCGGTTCGCCCGCGATGAGTGTGCCAGGTGCTTGGTCCGATACCGGCTTGCCGATCGGAGCGCAGTTCGGTGCACCGGTCGGGGGCGAAGCAGCTTTGCTCGGACTTGCTTACGAGCTCGAGGCGGCGCGGCCCTGGAATGGACGAAGACCAAACATGCTTTTAAGGGCTCGAAGGCAGAGCGCTCCGCCGCAAAGGTGCCGCCCGTTACAGCGTGAGAAATCCTGACCGTAAAGTCACGCGCGCTAAGCAATGATGCGAATGGGCATCGCGGGACGTGTCCACCGCAAAGGGCGAATTAGCCGCCCGTCACCGAATGGCTGGCGATGTCGGATGCCAACGTGCAACTAGCGATACGGTCGCCGATGAATTTGCCTGCTGGCGCGACCATCCTAACATCTTTGCCACCTGCTGCGTTACGGAGGCGCATAGGACTTAAGCAAGGGGCAGGAATATGCGCAGATTCATCGTCGCGGCCACCGTCATGACCGCACTCGCTAGTCCGGCCCTGGCGCGGGACGGCGCTCCCTATGTTGGCGTCGAAGGCGGCGTCCTGTTCCCGCGCAACACCGCCTACAGCGTGATTTCGACCCGCGTTCAGTCGGTGCCGACTGGAGGCGGATTGCTCGGGCAGACGGTCACGACAAGCAACAATAGTTACGGCAGCGGGTTCGTTACGGATTACAAGAAGGGCGTCGATCTCGACGTGATCGCCGGCTACGATTTTGGCTTTTTCCGGCTCGAGGGCGAACTCGGCTACAAGCGCACCCGCGCCAAGAGCTTCACCGCCAGCCCTTCGCTGCTGACCGCGATCAACACCGCGCCGATCAGCGGCGTTACGTCGAGCAGCTTTGCCTTTGACGATCGTACGCGCGTCATGTCGGCGATGCTCAACGGCCTCATCGACTATGACATCGCCCCCGGCCTTCGTATCTTTGGCGGCGGCGGTGTGGGCCGGGCCCGGGTCAAGACGTTCAACCAGCGCCATAGCGCCATGGCTTACCAGTTGATCGCCGGCGTCTCGACTGCGATCAGCCCCAACATCGATCTGGGGCTGAAATATCGCTATTTCCAGACGAAGCGCCTGCGCTTCTCGAATGGTGCCGCGTTCTCGGATCCAGTGACGGGCGCGACCTCGGTTTCGACCTTTACCGAAACCGGCAAGTTCCGCTCGCATAGCCTGCTGGCGAGCTTGATCTTCAACTTCGGCGGTGTTGAGGTCGCCCCGCCGCCGCCGCCGCCTCCGATCGTCGAAGCGCCCCCGCCACCACCGCCGCCAGCGACCCAGACTTGCGCCGATGGGTCGGTGATCGACATGGCCGCCGCCTGCCCGGTTCCGCCGCCCCCGCCGCCACCGCCTCCGCCGCCTCCGTCTCAGGGCGAACGGGGCTAGTTCATGCGGTTCGGACTGATCGTCGCAAGCGTATCGCTGACTCTGTTGCTCGGTGGTTGTATGACCGAGCGGGCAGGGCCGAATGTGGATCGCACACCGCTTGCGCTCGCTGCGGTGCGCCACGTCACGACGCCGAGCGGGCTCGCCTATCATGTCGTGCGCAGGGGTCCGAAAACGGGGCGGGTACCGGTCGAGGGCGAGACGGTGACGTTCGATTATGAAGGCAAGCTGCTGGACGGCAGCGTGTTCGACAGCAGCTTTGCGCGCGGTAAGCCAATCAGCGGCGCGGTCGGCCAGTTCGTCCCTGGTTTCAACGAAGCGCTCAAGCTGATGCGCCCTGGCGACGAATGGGTCGTCTGGATTCCGCCGGCGCTTGGCTATGGCGCGCAGGCCGCCGGACCGATCCCGGCCAACAGCACGCTCCGCTTCCGCATGGCGCTGCGCTCGGTGGCTACTCCTTAGTCAGGAAGACGATGTCGCTGACCAGCCGCTGGCCGTCCGAGCGGCCGAGCTGGATGATGATGTCGAGCACCGAGCGCATATATGCCTTGAGTTCCTCGCGGCCGAGGTCGGTTCCGGCCTGTGCCGCGATCAGGGCGAGTTGCTCAAGCGCGCCGTCGGGCGAGCTGGCGTGGATCGTCGTGATCGATCCCGGGTGGCCGGTATTGACCGCGCGCAGGAAACTGAGTGCCTCCACTCCGCGAATTTCGCCCATGATGATCCGGTCGGGGCGAAGCCGAAGCGCCGCCTCGAGCAGGTCGGCGGCGCTGACCGACGCCTCGCCGAGCCGGCCGCGTACCGCGACCAGCCCGACCGCGTTGGCGTGGGTCAGCTGAATCTCGGGGGTGTCTTCGATCAGCACGATCCGCTCGTCCGCCGGCGCTTCCTTGAGTAGCGCATTGAGCAGCGTGGTCTTGCCGGTCGCGGTGCCGCCCGAGATGAGGATCGACTTGCGCGCGCGGACCGCTGCGGCGAGGAAGCCGCGCACGTCGCCCGACGCGAGCTGGGCTTTCAACGCGAGGTCGGTCGCGGCCTGCGACAGCGCCGATGCACCGACCCGGTCGAAGGCGCCGGCAGTAAGATAGTCGTCCAGGGTCAGGTCGGGGACGACATGCTTGCGCACCGCGACGCAGACATGGCCGCGGGTCGCTGGGGGCGCACAGACCTGGACCCGCGCGCCGCTCGGCAGGGTGGCGGCGAGGAGCGGATGCTCGCGGCTGATGCCCTGGTCGGTGGCAGCGGCGATCTGGCGCGACAGACGCCACAACGCGTCGTCGTCGAGCCGCGGATCCTCGTGGCGTTCGATCCCGTGCGGAGTCTCGAGCCACAGCTCGCCCGGGCGGTTGATGTAGACATCGGTGACATCGTCGCGCGCCAGCGACGCGGCCAGCGGCGCAAGGAAGGCATCGAGGAACAGGAGCGGCTGGCTGCTCATAACGGGGTCAAATGGTCGGACCGACGGCGGAGAAATCGAGGTCGCGCGCAACGAAGATGCGCACTGTTGCACCCTGCCGGGTCTTGATCGTCGGAGCGATGTCGTTGCCCTTCGATGCTTGGCCGGCAAGCGACGTCGCTTCGTTCGAGCTACTGACGATCACGGTCGACCCGCGCGTCTGAGACTGGGTGAAAGCGTTGAGGCCCCCGGTCAGCACTGACAGCAGGATCGCGCCGCCGAACCGCTGGAGGAAATGGCGGTTCACCTTACCGCCCAATCCGCCGCGACCAAGGTCATCGACCGCTGGTGAGGCGAGCGCAACGGATACGCCATCGGGCCGGATAAGGCGGTTCCAGACGATGAATATCCGGCTCGCGCCCTGCGCCACGCCCGAATTATATTCGCCGATGACGTGGCTTCCGGCGGGAATCAGAACCTGGCTGCCGTCGAACGACAGCACGTCGCGGGTGACGATGGCGCGCGCGAAGCCCGGCAGGTCGCTATCGAGTGCGGTTTCCATCACCGCGCCGATGATCGTACCCTGGACGACGAGCATGTCCTGATTGGGTAGGCGCTGGGCGCGCGCGACCTCCGTCTCCTTGTTGCCCGCTCGGTTGGAAAAGCGCTCGTTCGAATTCAGGTCGCGCGCGGCGGGATCGATCGACGCGATGGGCACGATCGTCTCGGGGATGGCAGGTGGGCCGGCCGCGACGATCGCGGCACCTGTCGAGTCCTGAAGCGAGGCGGTCTGAAACAGTGACGCCGCGAGGGGCATCGTGTTTTCGTTGAAGGATGTCTGGCCCACGCGAGGGCCTTCGCCGCCGGTCCGTGCCGGCGGCAAGTCGACGATCAGCGCCGGCGACGCGATCCGCGCGCGCGCTCGTTCGACGGCACCATTGTCGGAGCGTGGAGCGCGAACCACCGGGATGATACCGTAGGTTCGCTGAGTCTGCATCGGCAAGGCGATAACCGGAATCGGTTGCGTCGTCTGGATCGGGATCGGGACGATGGTCGTCGGGGTAGAAAGGATCACTGGCGGGGGAGGCGCGGGCGCGCTGATCGTGGTCGTGCGCAGCGGGGGCAGCGCCGAGGCCTGATCATCGCGCGCTGCGCGGTGACTGGCGAGGCTGGCGAACACAGCGGTCCCGATTACGCCGAGCCCGAGCGCGAACGGCGCGATCCTGGTGCGCGAAGCCTTGCGCGCGACGCGGGGAATGTTGACGGGGGGGAGCTCGCTCATCGCTGATATGTCCTTGTGACGGTCGCGAAGTGGGTGCCGGAGCGGAGGATGAAGCGCTGGCCCATCTGCTGGACGACCTGGATTCGGCCGCGAGTTGCGACATTCACCAGCGATTCGTCGTTCTTGCCCGGACCCCAGGCGAAAATCGCGGGGAAGGGTGTTTCGTCGGCGAACTCGAAATAGGTCTGGCGGCCATCGTTCCATACCCGCGCCGGCATGACTGCAGGGTCACCCAAGCGAGTGTAGTTGAAGTCGAGCTTGACCGGCGGCGGGGGCGGGGGCTCGGGGAGGGTTTCGATAACCGGCGGCGGGGGATAGTCGAAGTGCAGTACCCATGGCGTGCGCCGCTCGCGCGGGCCGGTCGACAGCGCGAAGGCATAACGTCGCAGGCTGGTGACGACGGTCATGTTGGTCGCGCCGTTGCGCAGCAGGGGCTTGAGAAACAGCATCCGGGCGCGCTTGTTGGGGGTCACCTGCCACGCGAGGCTGTCGCCGATCGAGACATTTTCGATCCGCTCGTC
>NZ_JANYGG010000059.1 GCF_025362505.1 Sphingomonas sp.
TCGAAAACGGCATGCTCACCGGACGCGGCGCCAACGACATGAAAAGCGCAATCGCCGCCTTCGTCGCCGCCATCCCGCCAGTGCAGGGCACGGGCACGCTGTCGTTGCTGATCACCGGCGACGAGGAGGGTCCCGGTGAGCACGGCACGGTTGCCATCATCGACTGGCTGGAGGCGGACGGGCGGATCCCCGATTTCATCCTGATCGGCGAGCCGACGTCGGAGACGCAGCTTGGCGACACGATCAAGATCGGGCGGCGCGGATCGGTCAACATGTGGATCGACGTGCCCGGCACGCAGGGGCATGTCGCTTACCCGCACAAGGCTGCCAATCCGATCCCCGCACTCGGCCGGATCATCGCTGCGCTGACGGCAATCCACCTCGACGACGGCAATGACGCTTTCCCGCCGTCGAACCTGGAGTTCACCGATGTCGCGACCGAGCCCGGCGCGCCCAACGTCATCCCCGGGGGCGCCAGCGCGCGGCTGAATATACGGTACAACAATCTTCAGCGCGGGCCTGACCTGGTCACGATGGTCGAGGAGGTTGTGACGCGCGAAGCCGCGGGCGCGGTCGTGCGTGCGCTCATCTCGGGAGAGGCGTTCCTGACCCCGCCGGGCCTCCTCTACGACCTGGTGGTATCGGCAATCCGCGAGGAGATGGGAATCGAGCCTGCCCTTTCGACTGGCGGCGGGACGTCGGACGGACGCTTCCTGATCAAGCTGTGCCCGGTGGTCGATTTCGGCCTGCCCAACGCGACGATGCACAAGCTAGATGAGTGCGCGGCAGTGGAAGACATTCGCGCGCTGTCACGGATCTACGGGCGGGTAATTTCGAAGGCGTTTTCGTAAAGAGCGCAACAACTACGCCCGCTGCCTTACCCCGCCATTTTCGGCGTTCAGCACCCACTCGCGATATTCTTCTTCGAACATCGGGTGAGCGAAGACGAAGCCTTGGACTGTCTGGACCCCCATTGCGCGCAATATGTCGGCCTGCGCCACGGTCTCGACCGCTTCGGCGACAATTTCGCAACCCACGCCGTGGATCAGCTGAACCACCGCCTGGACGACGACCCGTGCTTTCTCGCTCGTCTCGATATCGGCGATCAGCGACGGGTCGAGCTTGACCCGGTCGAGCGGCATTGCACGCAGCCGTGCCAGGTTCGAATAGCCTGTCCCGAAATCGTCGATCGCGATCTTGGCGCCATCGGCGCGAAGCGCGGCGATTTCGGTCAATACGGTCTCGCTGACTTCCATTGCCGCCGACTCGGTGAATTCCAGTTCGACCAGCGACAAGGGCACCTGCTGGTCGATGAATGCCTGGCGCATCCGGCTGAAGAAATCACTGCGGTCCAATTGGCGTGGGGACACGTTGAACGCCACCCGGTGGACATTGCCCTCGCGATGCCATGCGCCAAGGATCGAGGCGACTTCGGCAATCACCCACTCGCCAATCTCGGAAATGATCCCGGTCTGTTCGGCGACTGGTATGAAACTGTTGGGCTGGCGCATGCCGTCACGCGGGTGGCGCCAGCGGAGTAGTGCTTCGGCCCCGGTGACCTCCCCGGTGCGCAGGCTCAGCTGAGGCTGCAACGCCAGGAGGAATTCGCCGCGATGGACGGCTTCGGTCAGCGCCTGCTCGGTCTCTACCTTCACCTGATGTTCGCGCTGCAATTCATCGGAGAACAGGCAATGCTGCCCGCCGCCGCGCGACTTGGCGCGATACATGGCAATGTCGGCGGCGCGCATCAGCGATTCGATGCTGGTGCCGTGGTCGGGGCTGATCGCGACGCCGATCGACGCGCCGATGTCGACGCTGTGGCCATGAAGCTCGAACGGCTCGCTGATTGCCAGCGCGATACGCCGCGCGACCCGCTCGATCTCGGCGGGCGAGCCGATCGTCGGGAAGAACAGGGTGAACTCGTCGCCGGCGAGACGCGCGACCAAGGGTCGACGAACTTCATTGTCGGTGACTTCGGCGCTGACCACGACGCGCAACCGGTTGGCGACCATGATCAGCAGCTGGTCGCCGCGCGCATGGCCGAGGCTGTCGTTGACTGCCTTGAACCGGTCGAGGTCGACGAACAGCATCGCCGCCGGGGGCTGATCGGCGGGGCCGCAAGCTCGCTCGCCGAGCAACTTATCGGCCTCGGCACGGAAGTGGAGGCGGTTGGGCAGCGACGTGACCGGGTCGTACATGCCGAGCGCATGGGCATTCTCGATCGACGAGCGGACTTCGGCGAACAGGCTGTCGACCGCCGCGGCGACCGCCGGCATGTTGCGGACGACGATATCGGGAGCGGGGCTGACAAGGTCGCCGTCCTCCACCGCGAGCAAGCGATCACCGAGCGCCGCGAGCGCTCGGGCATTTTCGCTGTTGGGGCGTTCCGAGGCGATGTAGCTGACCAGCAGGCAGAAGGCGCCGGCGACGATCGAGGCGACGATCTGCTCGTTGAATTCGGTGATATAAAGGAAGGCGACAATCGAGAAGAGGAACGACGCGGCTCCAGCCACGCTCGACAGGAGCGCGTTGCTGACTTTCTGCGCGGTGCCTTCTTTCATGATAAAATTGCCGCCCGAACGCCCGGCCGCGCTCGCCTTCCTTTCTGTGCCAGTAAACATTGGGGGTTAAGAAAGCATGGAAGGTTGGGCGGGTGTCAGCCGCGCCTTCGAAGGATCAGGTAGAGACTTCCGCCACCACCGTGGCGCGGGTGGGCGCCGCGCACCGCAGCGATGTGGCGGGCGTGTCGAGAATGGGCGAGCCAGTCGTGTACCGCGGCCCGGATCCGCCCGCGCTGGACCGGCGGTTCGCCCGAGCGGGCATGGCCGGTTATCAGCAGCAGCACCCGGTCACCCTCGGCGATGGCACGTTCCAGCCCCTGATCGATCGCCGACCAGGCGGTGTCGAGGTTATGGCCGTGGAGATCGAGGATGCGGTCGGGCTCGACCCCGCCCTTGGTAAGGCGCTTGTCCCAGCTTCCGTCGAGCGTGGTGCCGGGGCGCGGCGGCGGCGGCGCGGTGGTTGGGCGGGCGCGGGGTGGCGGACCCTTCGGCTTTCGCTCAAGCGGAGCGGGCGGCTTTGGACGATCGTCGACAGACAGCGCAAGTGGCTCGGGCGCCGAGCCGATGGGGTCTCTCGACAAGGGGCGGATGGTCGCGGTGACCTTCGCCCACAGCTCCTTTTCCTCAGGGTCGAGCGCGCGCATTGGCGACTGTCTCTCGTGGCACCAGTACCCAC
This sequence comes from Sphingomonas sp., assembly GCF_025362505.1. Classification (GTDB taxonomy): domain Bacteria; phylum Pseudomonadota; class Alphaproteobacteria; order Sphingomonadales; family Sphingomonadaceae; genus Sphingomicrobium. The sequence continues at coordinate 3,238 of NZ_JANYGG010000059.1, forward strand.
GCCGAACCACTCGCCGCCATGCCGCCGGCAATCCGCTCGGCATCGGCCCCGGCACCCCAGAAAGTGTCGACCCGGTTGCTACCCTTGATCGCCCCGCCGGTATCCTGCGCGATCCACAGCCCGCGCGCCTCCGGCCGGTCGAGCGCGAGGTAAACCGGCGCGCCAAGCGGCACGAATGCCGGGTCGGCGGCTACGCTGGCATTGGCGGTGACCGGCACATTGAGCGCGCCAAGCGGGCCCGGACCGGTCAATTCCCTGAAAAATACGTAGCTCGCATTTTCCCGCATCAGCGCCTTGCCCTCGTCGGGGTGCGCTGCAATCCACGCGACGATCGACTGCATGGTCGCTCCGCCAGGAGGCAGCGTCCCGCGCTCTCGCAGCAACCGCCCGATCGCGGTGTAGGCCTGGCCGTTCTGCCCGGCATAGCCGATCCGCATGACCGACCCGTCGGGCAAGCGGAGACGGCCCGACCCTTGCACCTCGACGAAGAACAGCGCGACGGGGTCGGCTGCCCAGGCCAGCTCAAGCCCTCGATTGGCGAGCGCCCCGTCGTCGATCTCGGCGCGGGTGAAATAGGGCAGGCAAGCTTGAGTGAGCGGATCGATCCGTCCCCTCCCCTGCGTACCGTCGGGCCGCGCGCAGCGGACCAGATCTGCGGGGAGCGCGTAGATCGGCGTGTCGTAGCCCGGCTGGCGGGTGCGCGAGGCGGCGATCTCGGGCTCGTAATAGCCGGTCGCGAACGCCTTGCCGTCTCCGACGCGAGCCCATTCGAACCGGTCGCGGAAGAAGGTTGCGGCGCTTCCGCCCGGAACGGTCGCGGCCTCGGCGCAGAGCGAGTCCCACTGACCCGCCAAGGTTAGTCCGGATAGATCGACACGCTTGATGAGCACCGGACAACTCGTCCGGAAGGCAACCAATGCCCGTGCCGCGCTTGCTTCATCGAGCGGCTGGGGCTCGCCCGCGCTGACGCCGACGAGCAGCGCATTGTTGGGGATCGGTGCAGGCGGCGGCGTGGACGCGGGAACCGGAGGCGGCGCCAGCACTGGCGCAGGCGTACGCTGCGCACAGGCGGCGACGAACAAGAGCGAGGCGAGCGCGAACGCCCGGAACAAGCTCACTCTTCCTCGTCGGTTTCGATCAGCAGCCAGTTTGGATCGCGCGACGACAGGTCGCGGCGGAACGCCCAGCGGTCGCGAGTCTGCACCGCGTCGGACATCGACCCGGCGACGACCGCGCCGTCGGCATTGCGGGTTACGGCGGCGATGTCGGCTTCGAACCGCACGCTGACTTCGGCGACCGACTTCGTCAGTGACGCCTCGGTGATGACCGCCTGCTCGATCGCGACCAGGCGATTGTCGAGCGTCAGGCCGTCAGCCGTGCGTTGTTCGACAGCGGCCTCGAACGTATCGAGGATATGGCCGTCGACATGGGGCCGGATGGTGTCGAGGTCGCCCTTCCAGAAGCTCTCCATCACCAGCCGATAAGCCGACTTCGCGCCTTCGAGAAAACCGGCGACGTCGAAGTTCGAATCGGCGGCAAGAATTGCGCAGACCCCGGGACCCGCCAGCGGCAGATAGGCCATTCCGGCCGGATCGAGCTGCGACGACGTCTGGGCCGGGGCGACCGCGGGTCGCGCCTCGACTCGGGCGTCGGGATCGGCGGGCTTGAGGATCGGCTGCTCATGCCCGGTGCGCTCGCCGAGCACCGCGTAGAGGCGCAGGCCGATGAACAGGGCGACGAGGGCGAGGATGACGATGGCGGTCAAATCAATGTCCATGCTGTGACGCGGGCCGGTCCCGCAGTATCTAACATAGGCGACTTAACGCACGGTTTCAAAGGCAGTGCCACGACATCGGCTCATTGCACCGCCGAAAGGCGGCTGCTAATCGCGCGGCGACCCTCGAACGGGGCGCTTCGCCCCACTCCAATCCAGCAAGGACGAACGACCATCATGGCCGACGAGCAGACGCCCGCCACCACCCCGGACACCGCCCCGCAGATCGACGACGACCTGCCCCAGGCGGCAACAATCGCCCAATATATCAAGGATTTGTCGGTCGAAAACCCGAACGCTCCCGCGGTTTATCAGTGGGGGGTGCAGCCGTTGTTGGACGTGCAGTTCAACATTGCCATCAACAAGATCACCGATGATGTGCACGAAGTTGCTCTGAAAATCGAGGTTTCGGCCAAGTCGAACGAGGGCACGCACTTCCACGTCGACCTAGCATACGGTGGTGTATTCGCGTTCCGCAACCTGCCCGAGGAAGCGCTTCCGCCGTTCCTGCTGGTCGAAGCGCCGCGCCTGCTGTTCCCGTTCGCGCGCCAGATCGTTGCCGATGCAGTCCAGAACACCGGCTTCCCGCCGCTGCTGCTCGACCCGATCGACTTTGGCGCGGCCTATATGGCGCAGGTCGAGGCCGCCAATGCCGGCCAGGAGCCCAACGGCCACGCCGCGCCCGATGGTTTCCAGCCGACCGATCTCGGCCAGGCGTAACCCCTTGGCAGAACCGACGAACACGGGCGGCGGCGCGAGCCTGATCAAGTCGACCGGGACGATCGGCGGGCTGACCCTGGTCAGCCGCGTCGCTGGCTTCGCGCGCGAAATGCTGATGTCGCGGGTGATGGGCGCCAGCTGGCAAGCCGACGCCTTTTTCGTCGCCTTCCGCTTGCCCAACACCTTCCGCCGGCTGTTCGGCGAAGGCGCCTTCTCGGCCGGGTTCGTGCCGCTCTACAGCCAGCGTCTCCACGGTGCCGAAGGCCAGGAAGGCGCGCGCCATTTTTCCGAAGAAGTGCTGGCGGTGTTCCTGCCGGCGCTGGTGCTGTTCACGCTGGCGTTCGAAATCATCATGCCGCTCTTCGTCGCGGCGATTTCGGGATACACCGGGGAGAAGCTCGCGCTGGCGACGTTCCTGACCTCGATCACCTTTCCCTACCTCGTGCTGATCAGCCTGGTGTCCTTGTTCTCGGGCATCCTCAACAGCCTAGCGAAATTCACTGCGGCTGCCTTCGCGCCGGCATTGCTCAATCTCGCGATGCTGTGCGCGTTGATCTTCGTTCGCGACGGCGGCGAAATCAGCGCCACCGCGCTCGCGATCGCGGTGACGATCGGTGGCGTGATGCAAATCGCCCTGCTGTGGTGGGCGGCGAAGCGCGCCGGGATCGTGCTCAAGCTGCGCCGTCCGCGTCTGACCCCCGGGGTGCGCCAGTTCGGGCGCGTCGTCGTCCCCGCCACGTTCGGCGCCGGCGTCTACCAGATCAGCGCATTCATCGACACCTTCTTCCTCGCGCGGATCGGCACCGGCTCGCTGTCCTGGTTCAACTATGCCGACCGGTTGAACCAGCTGCCGCTCGGGGTGATCGGCGCCGCGCTCGGCACCGCCATCCTGCCGCAAGTCAGCCGCCATGTCGGCGCCGGCGACCCCAAGCAGGCCGCCGCGGTCCAGAGCCAGGCGGCCGAGCTCGCGATGCTGCTATGCCTGCCCGCGGCGCTGGCGCTGTGCGTCGCATCAGGACCGCTGATCGGCGCCCTGTTCCAGGGTGGCCACTTCAACGCCAACGACGCCGCGGTGACGGCGCTCGTGCTGTCGCTGATCGTGCTTGGGTTGCCCGCCTATGTGCTGGTCAAGGTGCTTACTCCAGGTTTCTACGCGCGCCAGGACACCGCGACCCCGGTCAAGACTGCGGTGTTCGTGCTGATCGTCAACGTCGTCCTGAATTTCGTGGTCCAGATGGTCTATCGCGACCCGGTCCACCGGATCGCCGGCCTGTCGGCGGTCATCGCGCTGTCGAGCTGGATCAATTGCGCCATCCTCTACGTCATTCTTCACCGCCGTGGCCATTTCCGCATCGAGGGGTGGCTGCTGAGTCGCATCGCGCGACAGGCGATTGCCGGCGCGGCGATGGTCGCCGCGCTGTTCGCGATCAAATACTTCCTCGCCGACTTCTTCGCGGGCAGCGTCGGCCACCGCCTGATCGGGGTCGCCGCGCTCGTCGGTGGTGGCATGGCGGTCTATTTCCCGATCGTCCTGCTGATCGGCGGCACCAACACCCGCGAACTCAAGGAGCTGGTCAGCCGCCGCAAGCGCAAGGCGGGGAGTGATGCGGCGTGACCACGATGCGCGTGGTTTCCGGCATCCAGCCGACCGGTGGGCTTCACCTCGGCAACCTCCTCGGCGCGATCCTGCGCTGGGTGCGGATGCAGGAGGAGGCGGAATGCCTGTTCTTCCTCGCCGACCTCCATGCGCTGACGGTCGATGTCGATCCGCTGCAATTGCGCGCCAATGTCCGCGAGATGGCCGCCGCGCTGATTGCCAGCGGGATCGATCCCGCGCGGTCGACGCTGTTCGCCCAGTCAGCGGTCCCGGCACACGCCGAGCTCGCCTGGATCCTCCAGTGCACCGCGCGGATGGGTTGGCTCAATCGCATGACCCAGTTCAAGGACAAGTCGGGCAAGAACCGCGAGAGCTCGAGCGTCGGCCTGTTCACCTACCCGGTGCTGCAGGCGGCCGACGTGCTGGTTTATCGAGCGACTCACGTCCCCGTCGGCGAGGACCAGAAGCAACATATCGAGCTCGCCCGCGACATCGCGCTCAAGTTCAACAATGATTTCGACACCGAGCTGTTCGTCGCGCCCGAGCCGTTCATCGGCGGCGGCACGGCGGCGCGGGTGATGTCGCTGCGCGATGGCTCGGCCAAGATGTCGAAGTCCGATCCGTCCGAGCAGAGCCGCATCGCGCTGACCGACAGCGACGATGCGATCGCCCAGAAGGTACGCAAGGCCAAGACCGATCCGGAGCCGCTGCCCGACGATCCGGCGCTACTCGATGGGCGGCCCGAGGCGAAGAACCTCGTCGGCATCCTTGCCGCGCTGTCCGACGAAAGCGTCGAGGCCGTGCTGGCGCGCTTCGCCGGCCAGGGATTCGGCGCGTTCAAGCCGGTGCTGGCCGAAGCGATGATTGCAACGGTTGCCCCAATCCGGACCCGGCTCGAACAACTTCGCCAGGACGAAGCCGCGATCGACGCCATCCTCGCGGCGGGAGCGGAGCGGGCGGCGGGACTTGCCGCGCCGACGCTTGCTGGTGCCTATCGCGCGGTCGGGCTGCGCGCCTGAGAGGCTTGGTCCCCGTTCAACCCGGTCTCGGCTCGCTTCATCGACTATTCAGGCTAGAACGCGTTATATCCCTCTCGTACAAGCAGTTTTCCCGAATTGAAGGGTGAATTATAATGCGTATCAAGAACCTTGCCGCCGCCGCGATGCTGGGTGCCGCTGTCATCGGCCTGTCAGGCTGCGCGACCGGCTTTCCGGCTCAGGTGTCGCGCTTCCAGATGATGCCCGCCCCCGCAGGCCAGAGCTTCTTTGTCGTGCCGATGGACCCGCGCCTGGGCGGGAGCCTCGAGTTTCAGCGCTTCGGTGCCTATGTCGCGCAGGCGATGCAGGCGCAGGGCTATGCTCCCGCCCCGACCTCGCAAGCGGCGACGCTGCTCGTCAACATGGGCTATGCGGTCGACCGCGGCACGACCGAGTATCAGTCCGACCCGTTCGCCAGTAGCCGCTACGGCTATGGCTATGGCTATGGCGGGTTCGGCTCGCCTTATGGCTTCGGCGGCTACTACGGGCGCCCCTATTATTATCCTCGCTTCGGCGGCTTCCGCAGCGCATTTTACTATGGCTGGGACGACCCGTTCTACTCGCCGTTCGACAGCGGCATCACCAGCTACACCGTCTATCGCAGCAACCTCGACCTCGACATTCGTCGCAAGGGCGACAACCAGTCGGTGTTCGAGGGACACGCTAAGGCGCGTTCGCAAAACGACGATCTCAACCGCATCGTGCCCAACCTCGTCGAGGCCATGTTCACCGGCTTTCCGGGGCGCAATGGCGAGACGGTCAAGATCACCGTGCCCCCGCCCGGGCGTGTCGCAGCGCGCTAACAAGCGGACTAAATACCGTCAACGAAAAGCCCCGCCGGGAGCGATCCCGGCGGGGCTTTTACGTTCACAAGCGGGGACGAGTGAACTCTATCAGCCTTCGAGCTGCCTCGTCAGCAGCCGCACCGCCGCGTCGATCTCGGGATCGCTGGCGCGCAATTTCTCGATCTGCTTGACCGCGTGAATGACCGTCGTGTGGTCGCGCCCGCCGAAGCGCCGACCGATGTCGGGCAGCGACTTGGGAGTCAGCTGCTTCGACAGGTACATCGCCACCTGGCGGGGGCGGGCGACTTCGCGGGCGCGTCTGGCGGAGGTCATTTCGGCTTTGCGAATGCGGTAATGTTCGGCGACCTGGGTCTGGATTTCGTCGATCGAGATGCGGCGCTGATTAGCGCGCAACACATTGGCGAGCACTTCCTCGACGAACGCGATGTCGATCGCGCGGCCGGTCATCACCGCATAGGCGGCGATGCGGTTAAGCGCACCTTCGAGTTCGCGGATCGATGCGGTCAGCCGCCGGGCGAGAAATTCGACCACGCCGCGCGGCATCACGACGCCGGGGAGCGAGGTGAGCTTGGACTCGATGATGTTGAGGCGCAGCTCGTAATCAGCCGGGTTGATGTCGGCGACCAGTCCCCACGACAGGCGCGAGAGGATTCGCGGGGCGATCCCGTCGAGATCCTGCGGCGCGCGGTCCGAAGTGATCACCAGCCGCCGCCCGGCGGTGATGATCTCGTTCATCGTGTGGAAGAATTCCTCCTGGGTCGAATCCTTGCCGGCAATGAACTGGACATCGTCGATCAGCAGCAGGTCGGCCGATCTCAACCGCCCCTTGAACCCGATCGTGTCATTCTCGCGGATCGCGCGGACAAATTCGACCATGAACCGTTCGGCCGACATCGACGCGACCTTCGCGCCCGGGTTAGTCGCGAGATACGCTTGCCCGATCGCATGCAGCAGGTGGGTCTTGCCGCGCCCGGTGCCGCCGTGAATGAACAGCGGATTGAACGCGACCTTGTCGGCGCTCGCCAGCGTCTTGGCGGCCGTCGCGGCGACCTCATTGGCCTTGCCGATGACGAATGTCTCGAAGCGATAGCGCGGATCGAAATGCGGCGCGTTGGGGTCGCGCGTCAGCGTCGGCTCGGGCGCTTCGGGAATTTCCTCGAGCACCAGCAATGGTGCAGGCTTGGGCGCGTCGGCGACCGCGCCAATCCGCACTTCGCGAACCAGCGGCAGCGTTGCCCGCCATGCCAGGTTCAACCGCTCGCCGAAATGAGAGCGGACCCAATCGGCCATGAACTGGCTTGGCATCAGGATCGCCAGCTCGCCCGAGTCGGCATCGAACGGCCCGACTTCGGCGGGCTTCAGCCAGCCGTCGAAGGTGCGCGCGCCAAGATCACGGCGAAGCCCCTGGCGAATCGATTCCCAAGCGGCGTCGAGCGGCGCGGCCACTGCCTCCCGGGCATGATCCAACCTATCTTCGCCACGCTTCACCGACCGAGTCCTCACCTTTATCCGGACAGAGTTCGACCGTCGCGCCGGATGCAATTCACGGCGCTGGATTCTCTGTTTTTCTGTGCCCCCCGGCGCAGATTCGCGCCCGGTCGGAAGGTTCTGCGACCAGCGGACCCGGCATTCAAGCAAGTTTTTTCAACCAAGTGAAATAAA
>NZ_JANYGG010000060.1 GCF_025362505.1 Sphingomonas sp.
GCCGGCTATGTCGGCGAGGATGTCGAGAACATCATCCTCAAACTGCTCCAGGCGTCGGATTACAACGTCGAGAAAGCCCAGCGCGGGATCGTCTACATTGACGAAATCGACAAGATCAGCCGCAAGTCGGACAATCCCTCAATCACCCGCGACGTGTCGGGTGAGGGCGTCCAGCAGGCGCTACTCAAGCTAATGGAAGGCACCACCGCCTCGGTACCGCCGCAGGGCGGGCGCAAGCATCCGCAGCAGGAATTCCTCCAGGTCGATACGACCAACATATTGTTCATCTGCGGGGGCGCCTTCGCCGGGCTCGACAAGATCATCGGCGACCGCCTCCAGGGCAAGTCAATCGGCTTTGGCGCGCATGTCGCCGCGCCCGAGGATCGCCGCACCGGGGAAGTACTTAAAAGCTGCGAGCCCGAGGACTTGCTGAAATTTGGGCTGATCCCCGAATTTGTCGGCCGCCTGCCGGTCATCGCCACACTCGAGGATCTCGACGAGGAAGCCCTGGTCAAAATTCTAGTCGAACCCAAGAACGCGCTGGTGAAGCAATATCAGAAGCTGTTCGACATGGAGGAGGTTGAACTGGCCTTTACCGAAGAGGCCTTGTCGGCGGTTGCAAAGAAGGCAATCGATCGCCGCACCGGCGCGCGTGGGCTTCGCTCGATTATCGAGGGCATTTTGCTCGACACGATGTTCGACCTGCCGTCGATGGAAGGCGTCGACGAGGTTCATGTCGACAAGGACGTCGTCGCCGGGTTGAAAGACCCGGTCCGTGTCTATTCGGGCAAGGAGAAGGCACAGGCCGGAGACGCTGCCTGACGCTGCGATGACAGGTGGTGGCCCGCCGTTGCGTTGGCGCCGTCGCCATCCCATATGTCGATCATGAGTCAGACGCTTCCAATCCTGCCACTGCGCGACATCGTCGTGTTCCCCCACCGCATCGTGCCGCTGTTCGTCGGCCGCGAAAAATCGGTCGCCGCGCTCGAAGCGGCGATGGGCAGCGACAAGGAACTCTTCCTCGTCGCCCAGCTCGACCCGGCCGAGGATGATCCCGACCGCGACCAGCTCTACGACCTTGGCGTCGTTGCTACCGCGATGCAGTTGCTCAAGCTTCCCGACGGAACCGTTCGCGTGCTGGTGGAGGGCGTCCGCCGAGCTCGCCTGCTCTCGCTGGGGATCTCGCCCGAAGGTCACCAGGTGGCCGAGATTGAGGATGTTGCCGGCCTCGATGCCGAAGGGCCCGAGGCGCAGGCGCTGATGCGTTCGGTGATCGACCAGTTCGACAATTATGCCAAGCTCAACAAGCGGCTGCCGGCCGAGACCAGCATTCAGCTCGGCGAGATCGAGGATCCGTCGTCGTTGGCCGATGCGGTCGCGTCGAACCTGTCGATCAAGGTGTCGGACAAGCAGTCGCTGCTCGCCGAGCTCCACCCCGCCCGCCGGCTCGAAATGGTGTTCGCCTTCATGGAGGGCGAGCTTGGCGTGCTTCAGGTCGAGAAAAAGATTCGCAGCCGCGTGAAGCGCCAGATGGAGAAGACCCAGCGCGAATATTACCTCAACGAACAGTTGAAGGCGATCCAGCGCGAGCTTGGCAACGAAGGCGAGGAAGGGGCCGACGAGCTCGCCGATCTCGCCCAGAAGATCCGCAAGACCAGGCTCAGCAAGGAAGCCCGGACCAAGGCCAATGGCGAGCTCAAGAAGCTCAAGGGCATGGCGCCGATGTCGGCCGAGGCGACCGTCGCGCGCAACTATCTCGACGTGCTGCTCGGTCTGCCGTGGGGCAAGAAGTCGCGTCTCAAGCGCGACATCGCCGAGGCGCAGGCGATCCTCGACGAGGACCATTATGGCCTTGAGAAGGTCAAGGACCGGATCGTCGAATATCTCGCCGTCCAGGCGCGCACCAACCGCCTCAAGGGCCCGATCCTGTGCCTCGTCGGGCCGCCGGGCGTCGGCAAGACCTCGCTCGGCCGTTCGATCGCCCGCGCCACGGGTCGCGAATTCGTCCGTCAGTCACTCGGCGGTGTGCGTGACGAGGCCGAGATCCGCGGTCACCGGCGGACCTACATCGGCTCGCTCCCGGGCAAGATCATCTCGAACCTCAAGCGGGCCGGCACGTCGAACCCGCTGTTCCTGCTCGACGAGATCGACAAGCTCGGTCAGGATTTCCGCGGCGATCCGGCCTCGGCGCTATTGGAAGTGCTCGACCCCGAGCAGAACGCCAAGTTCCAGGACCATTATCTCGAGCTCGACTACGACCTCAGCGACATCATGTTCGTGACCACCGCCAACTCGCTCGACATGCCGCAGGCGTTGCTCGACCGGATGGAGATCATCCGCCTCGAGGGCTATACCGAGGACGAGAAGGTCGAGATCGCCCGCCGCCACCTGATCCCGAAACAGATTGAGGCCCACGGGCTTAAGGACGGCGAGATGATTTTCGCCGACGATGGCCTGCGTGCGATCCTGCGCCACTACACCCGCGAGGCCGGCGTCCGCACCTTCGAACGCGAGCTGGCAAAGGTCGCGCGCAAGTCGCTCCGCCAGATCCTCGAGAAAAAGGTCGAGAGCGTCACGCTTACCGCCGACAACATCGGCGATTACCTCGGCGTGCTGCGCTACCGCTATGGCATGGGCGAGGAAGAGGACCAGGTCGGCGCGGTCACCGGGCTCGCCTGGACCGAGGTCGGCGGCGAATTACTGACGATCGAGGCGGTCACCGTTCCCGGCAAGGGCAATATCAAGACTACCGGCAAGCTCGGCGACGTGATGCAGGAGTCGATCGCGACGGCGATGAGCTTTGTGAAAGCGCGCTCGCCGTCTTACGGGGTCAAGCCGTCGATCTTCGCGCGCAAGGACATCCACGTCCACCTGCCCGAGGGCGCAGTGCCCAAGGATGGCCCGTCGGCCGGCATCGGCATGGTCACGGCGATGATCTCGACCCTCACCGGCATACCGGTGCGACGCGACATCGCGATGACCGGCGAAGTCACGCTGCGTGGCCGCGTGCTGCCGATCGGCGGGCTCAAGGAGAAACTGCTGGCGGCACTGCGCGGCGGCATCACCACCGTCCTCATCCCGGCCGAGAATGAAAAGGACCTCGCCGAGATCCCGGCCTCGGTGAAGAACGCGCTGACGATCATCCCCGTCTCGCACGTCGATGAAGTGCTGGCGCGCGCCATGGCGACTCCGCTGATCCCGATCGAATGGACCGAGGCCGACGAGCATGCCGCCGAACCAATCAACCTGCCACATCCGGCGGGGCAGGGCACACCCGTTCGTCACTAGGCACAACGAAATGCTGGCGGCCGGTCGATCCGATCACGCCGCCAGTCGCAACCGGCTTTGACTTCGCCCCAACTCTGCTCTTAACAGCGCCCAACCGCGAAACTCAGTTCCGGAACAGCCCGGCTGACTTGCATCATGGAGCGTAATGTCGATGAACAAGCAGGATCTGATTACCCAGGTCGCCGACCGTGCCGGCCTCACCCGTAACGATGCCGCACGCGCGGTCGAGACGATGCTCGAGGTCGTGACTTCGGCCTTGAAGCGTGGCGACGAAGTGCGGCTGGTCGGCTTCGGCAACTTCTCGGTGACTCGCCGCAAGGCCTCGATCGGGCGCAATCCACGCACTGGCGATCCGATGCAGATCGAGTCCAGCGTCCAGCCCAAGTTCCGCCCCGGCAAGCTGCTCAAGGACGCCATTCGTTAGCGCGTTCGCCAGGCTTGACGCGAGGCTGGACACCAGTTTCGGCCTCGCCTAAGCGCTTGCCTCCGACGCGGTCGTGGGCGCGTAGCTCAGTGGTAGAGCACACCCTTCACACGGGTGGGGTCGCAGGTTCAATCCCTGCCGCGCCCACCATGCCCCGGCGTTAATAACGGGGGTATGCTTGACGCCGACTGAAGCGCCCGCCGCGAGCCCCGGCACCCGCCGCATCCTGCTCGCCAGCCTCGTCGGCACCTCGGTCGAATTCTATGACTTTTACATCTATGCGACCGCCACCAGCCTGGTGTTTGGGCCGCTGTTCTTTCCCTCGACCTCGCCCTCGGCGCAGCTGCTCGCGGCCTATGCGAGCTTCGGCCTGGCGTTCCTCGCACGCCCGATCGGCGGCATCCTGTTCGGTCATTTCGGCGACCGCGTCGGGCGCAAGTCGACGCTAGTCGCCTCGCTGATGCTGATGGGCATCGCGACCTTCCTGATCGCGTTCCTCCCGCCCTATGCCGCGATCGGTTGGGCGGCACCCGCCTTGCTCTGCCTGCTGCGGCTGGCGCAGGGCCTCGGTCTTGGCGGCGAGTGGAGCGGCGCGGCGCTGCTTGCGACCGAGAATGCGCCGCCCGGCTGGAGCGGGCGCTTCGGCTCGGTGCCGCAGTTCGGCGCGCCGATCGGGTTCATCGCCGCCAATGGATTCTTCCTTGTCCTCGGAGCGATGCTGACCCCGGCGCAGTTCCTTGCCTGGGGCTGGCGTCTTCCGTTCCTCGCCAGTGCGATCCTCGTCGCGCTTGGCCTGTGGGTGCGCCTCAAGCTCGTGGAAACGCCAGCCTTCCGCGCCGCGCTCGAAGAGGCGCCACCCGCCGCGGTCCCGTTGTCGGAAGTCATGCGCGGCCACCTCGGGCTGACCATCGCCGGCACGTTCGGCGTGATCGTCTGCTTCGCCATCTACTATCTCTCGACCGCCTTTGCGCTCGGCTATGGTACGACCAAGCTCGGTTATGACCGCCAGTCGTTCCTCGCCGTACAGCTCGGCGCGATCCTGTTCCTGGCAGCGGGCATCGGATTAGCCGGCTGGGCCTCCGACCGCTTCCGGCCATCGACCGTGATGCTGTGGGGATGTGTCGGGGCGATCGTTTCGGGCGTCGCGCTCGCGCCGCTGCTCGGCGGCGGATCGCTCGGCAAGGTGTTCCTGTTTCTCGCGCTGGCGCTGTTCACCATGGGCTTCGTTTACGGCCCGCTCGGGGCGTGGCTGACCAATCTCTACCCGGCGCGGGTCCGCTACACCGCGACCGCGCTCGCCTTCAACCTCGGCGGAATCATCGGCGGCGGGTTCACCCCGGCGGTCGCGCAACTGCTCGCCACTCGCGGCGGGCTCGGGCTTGTCGGCGCCTATCTCGGCGGAGCGGCGATGCTCAGCATGATCGGCATCGTCGCGGCGCGCCGGGCAACCATGAGGACCCCGGCCTAGCGCAGATAATCCGCGTGGAAGCTGCCGACGCGCTGGATCTCGGTCCAGTCCTCGAAAAAGATCTCGCGTCCCTTGCGCCGGATCAGTCCCTGCCGTTCGAGTTCGGCGAACACCCGATTGACGTTGACCGAGGTCTGGCCGGTGATGTCAGCGATCTGCTGTTGGGTGAACGGATTGATCAAAGCCTGCGTCCCGACGTCGATGTGGCTCCGCTCGGCTGTTTCGCACAGCAAGTGCGCGACGCGTGCAGTTGAATCGCGGCGGCCGCAATTGACCAGCCATTCATAACCGATCGCTGCATGACGCTGTATCAACGTCATGAAAAAGCGACCGAATTCTGGATCTGTCCCGACGATTGCGGCGAAATCCTCGCGCTTCCCGATCAGCACTTCGCTGCGCATGATCGCCTGGATGCCGTAATCGGCCTGGCCTTCACGCGGCAATATGCCTTCCCCGGTGAAACGCAGCGCGATGATCTGCCTCCGCCCGCTGCCATCGGACATATATTTGCTGAGCAGGCCTGACTGGACGATAATCACTTCGTCGCGGGCGACCCCGGGTTCGCGGAAGGGCCGGCGCGGCTCGACTATCACCTGGCGCTGCGGCATCTGTTCGAGCTGCCGGGCAAGCGCGGGTCGCAACCCGACCCGAATCAGAGTGTCCGCGAGCGCCGCAGCAGCTACGCGATTAACAGGCGAGTTTCGGCTCTTGGCCATTTGCAGCACCCTCTCTCCCGGTTCTTGTTTCGGCGCGAAGCTGTTTATAATCAAGCCTGCACAAGGAACTTACAATCAGCGGCAATTGTCTGGCGTAATGTTTCCCGTTGCGGCTGGCAGCGCAACTCTAGGGACATTACGGTGCCGTGTCGATTCGGTGACTTTTCATTGTGGCACAAACTCCTGCTCGCTTGCCAAGCATCCCCCCCGCGCATAAGGAGCCGGCGGTGTCTTCAGACGCGCCGTGGCGATCGTAGCTCAGTTGGTTAGAGCATCGGTTTGTGGTACCGAGGGTCGCGGGTTCAAGCCCCGTCGATCGCCCCATTTTTCAGTGATTTCAAGGGCGTATATTCCACATGCAGACCCCATGGGGCTTTCCGGACTTCGACGCGCACGAGGCACTTCACCTGATCCATGATGAAGCGACCGGACTGCGCGCGATCATCGCCGTCCACTCGACCCACCTTGGACCGTCCGCGGGCGGGACTCGTTTCTGGCATTATGCCGACGACGCCGACGCGCTGACCGATGTGCTGCGTCTGTCGCGCGGGATGAGCTACAAGAACGCGATGGCCGGGCTCCCGCTCGGCGGTGGCAAGGCGGTCATTCTCGCCGGTGAGGATCGCCACAAGACCCCCGGCCAGCTCGCCGCTTTCGGCACCGCGATCGACCGGCTGGGCGGGCAATATATCACCGCCGAGGACGTCGGCATGACCGTCGCCGACATGATCGAGATTGCGCGCAAGACGCGTTTTGTCGCGGGGCTTCCCGTCGCCGGCGGCGCGGTCGGCGGCGATCCCGGGCCACACACTTCGCTCGGCGTATTCCTCGGCATCAAGGCCGCGGTCAAGCGCGCGCTCGGCAAGGACAGCGTCGACGGACTCCACATCGCGCTCCAGGGCGCGGGCAGCGTCGCCAGTGGCGTCGCGCTCCACGCCGCCGCCGAGGGCGCGAAGCTGACCATCGCCGACGTCGATGCCGCCCGCGCGCAAGCACTCGCCACCCAGGTCAACGGCAAGGTCGCCGATCCGGCCGACATCCTGTCGCTCGACGCCGACGTCATCAGCCCGTGCGCGCTTGGCGCGATCCTCACCGAGCAGTCGATCGCCGCGCTCAACACGCCGATTGTCGCCGGTGGCGCAAACAACCAGCTCGCCACTCCTGAGGACGGCGAGCGAATCCACGCCCGCGGCATCCTCTACGCCCCCGATTACGTCATCAACGCTGGCGGGATGATCAACGTCTCGACCGAATATGTCCGCGACGGAGATGCCTCGCTCGTCCGTCGGCGGATCGAGGCCATCCCAGGCCGGCTCGAGCAGATATGGGTGGAGAGCGCCTCGTCGGGCCGCAACCCGGCTGCGGTTGCGGACGCGACGGCCCAGGCGCTGATAGGGCGCTCATCGGCCGCCGATTGATTGTCAAAGGCCGGACTTAAGTAATTGACCAAGCTCTTCATTTGCTTTTTTTGACCGTCACGTCTATATTCGGTGCGCTACCAGTTGCCTGATCGGGTCTGGCTCTACGAGTCCTCTTCCTCTTCTCCGCTGCTTCTAGCTGGCGGACGATCGTCGTCCGGCCGCATGGGAAAAGGACCCCAGACATGATTTCAGGAACCGTAAAATTCTTCAATACCGACAAGGGCTTTGGTTTCATCAAGCCCGATGATGGCACGAACGACGCGTTCGTTCACATCAGCGCCGTTCAGGCCGCCGGCATGCAGACGCTCAACACCGACCAGCGCGTGTCGTATGAGCTCGAGCCCGACCGTCGTGGCCGCGTCAGCGCCGTCAACCTCCAGGCCGCCTAACCAGCGGTTCGGGTCTGCTCCTTCCGGGGCCAGATCTGAACGAACTTCCCGGCCCCTTCGTCAGAGGGGGCCGGGTCGTTTCAAAAAGCTTCCATATCCCCGAAGAGGAGACGACCAATGTCCAGCCAATCCCTCTTCTTCGCCGCACGCCGCGATGCCGAGCAAAAGCTCGCCGAAGGTTCGGCTCTCGCGAATGTCCGCGACAATCACCTGCGCGCCGCCGCCGCGTGGGATGTGCTCGCCTCGCGCTCGATCAAGGGCGACCGCCTCCGCGCCGAAGAACAGCGCCGCAAGGACGAGATCGCGCAGATTCCGGTCTCGCACGATCCGGTAGCGCAACTCTAGGCCATTCCGCCTTCAGGCCAGACCCAAAGCAGTTCCCTCGAGCGTCCGGACGGGCTACTCGGCACTCTCCGATGCACGCTCTCGCCAATCCCGCCCGTTTCCTGCGCTTCGCTCGCCCTGCCACCGTGTGGTGCCTCGGCGTCGGGTTGCTGCTCGTCTCGACTGGCATCGGCGGCGGGTTGTTCATCACCCCGCCCGACTATCTGCAGGGCGAGACCGTCCGTATCCTCTACATTCATGTCCCCAGCGCCTGGCTCGGCATGGCCGGGTGGGGCGCGATTGCCGCCGCCTCGGTCAGCCAGCTCGTCTGGCGCCACCCGCTCTCGGCAATCGCCGGCCGCGCCACGGCCCCCGCGGGCGCGACCTTCGCCGGCGCGTGCCTCGTCACCGGATCGATCTGGGGCCGCCCGACATGGGGCACCTGGTGGGAGTGGGACGGCCGCCTGACCTCGATGCTGATCCTGTTCTTCCTCTACCTCGGCTACATCGCGCTGGCGTCGGCCGAGCGCGAACGCGGCGGGGAGGGGCGCATGGCCGCCATCTTCGGGCTGGTCGGCGCGATCAACTTGCCGATCATCCATTATTCGGTGCTGTGGTGGCGCACGCTCCACCAGGGGCAGAGCATCACCCTTGGCGGCTGGACCATCGCGCCCGCGCTGCTGTGGCCGTTGCCGCTGACGATGCTCGGGTTCACCGCCTTGTTCGCCGCTGCGGTCCTGATGCGCATGCGCGCCGAGCTCGCCGAGCTCCGTGTCGAGGCGCGCCTCCGCCGGGCGTCGAGCGAATGAACCCGTGGCCGTTCGTCGCCGCCGCCTATGCGGTAACCCTGCTCGCCACCGCCGGGCTGCTGATTTGGGCCGCGTCATCGATGCGCCGCGCCGAGCGGTCCGCCGACACGCTTAAACGAACCGGCGAATGAAGCCCAAGCATCAGCGGCTGATCCTGCTGCTCGTCGCGCTCGCCGCGGTGACCGGCGCGGTGTTGCTCGCGATGTGGGGTTTGCGTGACCGGGCGTCCTATTTCTACACCGCGAGCGATATCGTGTCGGGCAAGGCGGCGGGGCAGGGCGACCGCACCGTCCGCCTCGGCGGGATGGTCGAGAAGGGCTCGCTGACCCGCGCCGCCGACGGAGTCACCGTCAGCTTTCGCGTCACCGACGGCCCGGCGCGCGTTCCCGTTACCTACCGCGGCATTCTACCCGACCTGTTCCGCGAAGGCAGCGGGGTCGTCGCCGAGGGCCGCGTTACCGGCGGCGCCTTCTCCGCCGACACGATCCTCGCCAAACATGACGAGCGCTACATGCCGCCGCAGCTTGGCAACCAGGCCGCCGAACACCGCGCCGCCAGGACCCTCGCGAAATGATCGCCGAAACCGGCCTCGCCGCGCTGTGGTGCGCCGCCGCGCTGGCCGTGCTCCAGCTGCTCCTCGGCCTCGGCTACTGGCGCCAGGGCATCGGCGGACCGGTCCCCGCCCGCGCCCTCGCCGTCGCCCAGGGGTTGCTGACCATCGTCGCCTTCGCCGCGCTGCTCGCCTGCTTCGCGATCAGCGACATGTCGGTCGCGCTCGTCGCCCACAACAGCCACAGCGCCAAGCCGATGATCTACAAGCTCGCCGGCGCGTGGGGCAATCACGAAGGCTCGATGCTGCTGTGGGTGATGGTGCTCGGCCTGTCGGGCGCCACGCTGGCCCTCATCGAACGCCGCCTCGACGATGCGATGACCGTCGCCACGCTCGCCACGCAGGCGGCGATCGCACTCGGTTTCTTCGCCTTCCTGTTGATCGCTTCCAATCCCTTCGCGCGGCTCGACCCGGCGCCGCTCGACGGGCGAGGGCTCAACCCGCTGCTGCAGGACCCCGGGCTCGCCTTCCACCCGCCGACGCTTTACCTTGGCTATGTCGGTCTTTCCGTTGCGTTCAGCCTCGCGGTCGCGGCGCTGCTCACCCGCCAGGTCGGCCCGCTGCTCGCCCGCGCGATGCGCCCGTGGGTGCTCGCCGCGTGGATCTTCCTCACGCTCGGCATCACCGCGGGCAGCTACTGGGCCTATTACGAACTCGGCTGGGGCGGCTGGTGGTTCTGGGACCCGGTCGAGAACGCCAGCCTCATGCCGTGGCTTGCCGCCACCGCGCTGCTGCACAGCCTCAATGTTCTCGCGGCGCGCGGCGGGCTTCGCGCCTGGACGATGATGCTCGCCGTGATTGCGTTCAGCATGTCGATGCTCGGCACTTTCCTCGTTCGCTCGGGCGTGCTGACCTCGGTCCACTCCTTCGCCGTCGACCCGACCCGCGGCAGCTTCATCCTCGCCCTGCTCGCCATCTACATCGGCGGCGCATTGGCCCTTTTCGCCGCCCGCGTCGCGACCGTCCGCGAAGGCGCCCGCTTCGCCCTGTGGAGCCGCGAAGGGGGCCTCGTTGCCAATAACCTCCTGCTGTCGGTGATCCTCGGGATCGTTCTCCTCGGCACGCTCTACCCCCTGCTCGCCGAAGCCATGACTGGCGAGAAGCTGTCGGTCGGCCCGCCCTATTTCAACGCCACCGCCGGTCCGCTCGCGCTGCTGCTGGTCGCCTTCCTGCTGTTCGCGCCGCTGCTGCGCTGGCGGCATGACACCAGGCCGAAACTCATTCGCGCCATCCCGGGAGCAGCGGCCGCGCTCGTCGCCCTCGTGCTGACCTTCGCCGTCGCCCCGCACATGACCCTGCTCCCCCGCGCTGGCCTCGCGCTTGCCGGGGGCCTCGCCATTGCCAGCCTCCTGCCGCTCGCCGGCCGCAACCTCCTGCGCATCCCGCTCGCCACCTGGGGCATGGCGATTGCTCACTTCGGGGTCGCCGTCGCGCTCGCCGGCATGGCGATCGAGAGCAGCTCGACGGTCGAGAAGCTCGCCGCCGCCCGCCCCGGAGAGACGCTCGCCGTCGGCCCGTGGGCGGTTACCTTCGCCGATCTCCAGCCGGTCGTCGGCCCCAACTGGACCGCGCTCGAAGCACGCCTCGACGCGTCGCGCGGCGACACTCGCCTGACCCTCGCGCCGCAAGCCCGCACCTTCTCCGACCCGCCGACCGAGACCAACGAAACCGCCATCGCCACGCTGTGGGACGGCCAGCTCTACACCGTGCTCGGCAAGCCCGACGGCACGGGCCGCTGGCAGCTGCGGCTGTGGTGGAAGCCGTTCGTCACGCTTAT
This sequence comes from Sphingomonas sp., assembly GCF_025362505.1. Taxonomy (GTDB): domain Bacteria; phylum Pseudomonadota; class Alphaproteobacteria; order Sphingomonadales; family Sphingomonadaceae; genus Sphingomicrobium. The sequence goes on from NZ_JANYGG010000060.1 coordinate 11,227, forward strand.
CTGGCTCGGCGGCGTTCTGATCGCGCTGGGCGGCGCGCTCGCGCTCGTCGGCCGCGTGAGGCGCGACTGGCGGCGGGGGAAGGCGGCATGAAGGGCTTCGTCCGCTTCCTCCCTTTCCTCCTGTTCCTTGCACTGGTCGGCGCGTTAGTATGGCGGCTCGTCCACCCGGGCAGCACCGCAGTCCCGTCGCACCTTGCCGGCAAGCCAATCCCCGCCTTCAACCTGCCCGCCGCCAATCCCGGCCAGCCCGGCCTCGCCTCGACTGACCTCGCCAGCGCCAAACCGCATCTCGTCAACATGTTTGCCAGCTGGTGCGTGCCGTGCATCACCGAAATCCCGCTCCTCCTGCGGCTGAAGGGCGAGGGTGCTCAGATCGTCGGCATCGACGTCCGCGATCGTCCCGAAGCGCTCGCCCGCTTCCTCACCCAATATGGTAATCCGTTCAGCGCGATCGGCGCCGACAGCGACAGCGCGGTCCAGCTGGCACTCGGTTCATCGGGCGTTCCGGAAACCTTCGTCGTCGATCGCCGCGGCATCGTCCGCCGCCAGTTCATCGGCGGGATTAGCGAGGCCGACCTGCCCGAGGTTCGCGCCGAACTTGCCGAGGCGGCGAAATGAGGCGTGCCCTCGCTCTCGCCCTTGCCCTGTTGCTTGCGACCCCCGCCGTGGCCGACAGCGACTTGCCCCAACCGCGGTGGGCCAACGAGCAACTTCCCGACCCACACCAGGAGATACAGGCGCAGGCGCTGATGGAGACGCTGCGCTGTCTCGTCTGCCAGGGCCAGTCGATCGCCGACAGCGACGCCGACCTCGCCGGATCGATGCGCGCGATGGTCCGCACCCGCATTGCCGCCGGGGAGAAACCCGCCGCGATCCGCGTCTGGCTGATCCAGCGCTACGGCAACTGGGTCAGCTTCGCCCCGCCGGTCGAACCGCTCACCTGGCCGCTGTGGGCCGCGCCGCTGCTGCTCGTCCTCGCCGGGCTGTGGCTCGTCCGCAACCGTTTCCGCACAGGCGCGAAATGAGCGGCTGGTTTGCCCTCCTGCTGCTGGTCGCGGCGACGCTCGCCCTGCTGTGGCTCCTCAAGCTGCGCGGCTCGACCCTCACCATCGCCGCCGCCACACTGCTGTTCGGCGCCGCCGGCTACGCTCTCCAGGGCAGCCCGACCCTTCGCGCGTCCCCCCGAACCACCGCCGACGAGCCGGCACCGCCCAACCTTTCCGGCGCGCGCCACGCGTTCTTCGGTACCTTCACCCCCGCCGAACGCTGGCTGATTCTTGCCGATAGCTATGCCCGCAGCGGCGACACGATGGAGGCGGCGCAAGTCATCCAATCGGCGATCCGCGCGCATCCCGAGGATCCCGAGCTATGGACCGGCTTCGGCAATGCGCTGGTCGATCACAGCGACATGCTCACCCCGGCCGCCCGCGTCGCCTTCGATCGCGCCATCGCGCTGGCCGCCGATACCCCCGGTCCGCGCTTCTTCCTCGGCTTGGCGCTGATACGCTCAGGCGACCGCGCCGGCGCGGTCGAGCAATGGCGGACGATCCTCGCGACAGCCCCGCCTGAGGCAAGCTGGCGCCCCATGGTCGAAGCCGGCATTGCACTAGCAACCCCAGGTTCTGCCTAGCCGGCTCACGCCGCTTCGAACTTCAAATCGAGCGCTTCGGCGACGGCCTGGTGGCGGATCTTGCCGCCCGACACGTTGAGGCCGTTGGCGAGGTGGGGGTCCTGTGCCATCGCCTTGTCCGCGCCCAGGTTCGCCAGCT
>NZ_JANYGG010000090.1 GCF_025362505.1 Sphingomonas sp.
CCCCGATTTCTCGGCGTAATTGTTGAGCGTGCGGGTCAGCGCGGCGCGGAACGCGGCCATGTGAGTGCCGCCATCGCGCTGGGGGATGTTGTTGGTGAAGGGGAGGACATTCTCGTAGTAACTGTCGTTCCACTCGAGCGCGACGTCGATGCCGATGCCATCGCGAACCGCAGAGATGGTGATCGGATCGGGGAACAAGGCGGTCTTGGCACGGTCAAGATATTTGACGAAGGCGCCGATCCCGCCCTCGTAATAGAGTTCGTGCTCGACTCGCTCCTCGTGGCGCGCGTCGGCGAGGATCAGGCGGACGCCCGAGTTGAGGAAGGCGAGCTCTCGGAAACGATGCTCGAGATTGTCGAAGTCGAACTCGATGATTTTGAACGTCTCGGGTGACGGCAGGAAGGTGACCTTGGTGCCCTTCTTGGGCGTTCCAGCAGGAGTGGCGGGCGCGGGGCCGACTACCTTCAATGGCGCAACCGCGTCACCGTAAGCGAAGCGCATGAAATGCTCCTGCCCATCGCGCCAGATGGTCAAGTCGAGGAATTCGCTCAATGCGTTGACGACCGACACGCCGACGCCGTGGAGTCCGCCCGATACCTTGTAGGCGTTGTCGTCCGACGTGTTCTCGAACTTACCGCCGGCGTGGAGCTGGGTCATGATGACCTCGGCGGCCGAAACACCTTCCTCGGTATGGATCCCGGTCGGGATGCCGCGGCCATTATCCTCGACCGTGACCGATCCGTCGGGGTTCAATTGGATCAGGATGCGGTCGCAATGGCCGGCAAGCGCCTCGTCGATCGCGTTGTCCGAGACCTCGAACACCATGTGGTGGAGGCCCGACCCGTCGTCGGTGTCACCGATGTACATGCCGGGCCGCTTGCGCACCGCGTCGAGGCCCCTGAGTACCTTGATCGAGTCCGCGCCATATTCATTCTGATTGGGATCTTCTGCCATGCGTCGGATATAGGGATCCCAGCGCGGAAGTCACGCGCGCGTCGCACGTGCGCGTGCGTGTGCGAGAGGCATGAAAAAGGGGGCCCGCCATGTAGCGAGCCCCCTGATTGTCCGTTTTTTCAGAGATTAGTAAGCCGAGCGCTGGCCGCCCGAGGGACGACCCCCGCCGCCATTGGCGCCGCCACTGCCGCCGCGACCGCGATTGCCGCCATTGCCGGCGGGGCGCTGACCTTGTGGCCGCTGGCCGTCGCGGGCCAGGCGGCCGCTCTGGCCATTGCCGTTGTTGGCACCACCGAACGGGGCGCGCTGGCCGTCACGCGGTGCTTGAGAACCCACCGGACGGGCGTGCGCCGTCACCGGGCGAGCGGCGTGGGCCGGGCGGCGCTGCTGGCCACCCGGAACGCGCTCCTCGCGCTGGGGCATGTCGCGGCGCGGGTCGTTGTTGGAGATGACATCGCGGCGCGGATCGGCGTCGCGCGCACGGCCGCGGTTGAGCTTCTGACCCGCGTTGCGGCCCATGTCGCGACGTTCGCGCTCGGGCTCTGGCGCCGGGCGGAGCGCCCGCATGCGGGAGGCTTCGGCGGCGAAATCGCTCGGCAGCGGCGTTGCGTCGATCTTCTGGCGGGTGAGCTTCTCGATCAGCTTCAGATAGGGCCGCTCGTCACCCGAACAGAAGGAGATGGCGATGCCGTCGGCGCCGTTGCGCGCGGTCCGGCCGATGCGGTGGACATATTGCTCGGGGACGTTGGGCAAGTCGTAGTTGATGACGTGGCTGACCCCGGTGACGTCGATCCCGCGCGCGGCAATGTCGGTCGCGATCAAGACCTTGACCCGACCCGACTTGAAGTCGGCGAGCGAGCGCTCGCGCTGCGGCTGGCTCTTGTTGCCGTGAATCGCCACCGCGGGAACGCCCGACGCATTAAGCAGGCGGACGATCTTGTCGCAGCCATGCTTGGTCCGACTGAACACCAGCGCGCGCTCGATCGGCTCGCGCTTGAGCGTCAGGGTAAGCAGGAAGCCCTTTTCCGACTGGTCGACGAAGGTCACGTTCTGAACGATGCGCTGGACGGTGGTCGCCGCGGGGGTCACCGCGACTTCGACCGGGTTCTTGATGAACTTGCCGGCAAGGTCGCGGATCGAGGCGGGCATGGTCGCCGAGAAGAACAGGGTCTGGCGCTCCGAGGGGAGGCGCTGGCAGATCCACTTCAGCGCGTGGATGAAGCCTAGGTCGAGCATCTGGTCGGCTTCGTCGAGCACAAGGATCTCGGTCGCCTCGAGGCTGATAGCGCGATTTTCGATAAGATCGACCAGTCGCCCGGGAGTGCAGACGAGGATGTCGGCGCCGCGCGCCATGTCCTGCTTGTTCTTGTAGATCGACGTGCCGCCGAACACGGTGACAACGTGGAGCCTCGACCCGCGCGCATAGAAAATGGCGTTCTCGGCGATCTGCGCCGCGAGCTCGCGCGTCGGCGCGATGACCAGCATGCGGCAACGGCCGGGAGCAGCCTTCTTGCCGGATGCAACCAGACGGTCGATCGACGGCAGCATGAACGCCGCAGTCTTGCCGGTGCCCGTTTGGGCGATGCCGAGGAGATCGCGGCCGCTCAGCACGGTCGGGATGGCCTGCGCCTGGATCGGTGTCGGGGTGGTGTAATTCTTCGACGCAAGCGCATCGAGGACGGGCTGCGAGAGCCCGAGGGATTGGAATGTCGTAATGGGTAATACCTTGAGTGGCCGCGCACACAGCGCCGAACTGGCACTGCGGGGCGACGGGGGTTTGGGGCGCCCCGCGTGATAGGAGAGCTTTAAGCGATTAATCGCTCGAGACACCGCCGGGGGCCACTTATCCTCGTTGCGAGGTGGGTCCGATCACGCTGCATGTGTCTCGTGATGCCGGTCGGGTAGGGGAGAGCGGCGCAAAAGTCCAGTTATTTGTGCGGCGCAGCAAGGTCGCGCATCAGGCGGGGCCGACTTGCCCATCCGCGACGTTGAAACGGGACGCCATGCCGATCGGCTTAAACAACGCCGGTTCAGTGCCCGTCATCCACACCTGACCGCGCCCGTCGAGGCGGTCGAACAGCGCCGCGCGACGCGCTGGATCGAGGTGCGCGGCAACCTCGTCGAGCAGCAGGATCGGCGCCATCCCGCGCCGCTCCGCGACCAGTTCGGCATGGGCGAGGACAAGGCCGAGCAGCAGTGCCTTCTGCTCGCCGGTTGATGCGCGGCCGGCGGGCTGGGCCTTGACGACATGAGTGACGGCGAGATCCTGGCGATGCGGCCCTTCTATGGTGCGGCCCGCAGCGGCATCACGGCCGCGATTGGCGCGGAGGCGGGCGGCGAGGTCGGTGGCGGCCCATCCGTAGAGTGAGAGGGCGGCGCGGGGAAAGTCGTTCGCGGGCGCTGCAGCGATCGCCTCATTCAGTGTCACGATGGTGCGCGTACGGGCCTCGGCCAGGGCCACGCCATGCTCCGCCATCCCTGCTTCCAGCGCGGCGAGCCACGCCGGGTCGGCATTGTCCGGCTCGGCCAGCAGCTTGTTTCGCGCCCGCATCGCCGCTTCATACCGCGCGGCATGGCTGGCGTGGGTCGGCTCGAGCGCCAGCACCAGCCGGTCGAGGAACCGCCGCCGGTCGCCCGCGCTGCCCGCAAACAGCCGGTCCATCGCCGGGGTCAGCCACAGCACCGAAACCCGTTCGCCAAGCGCATTGACCGACGTCGGAGCGCCATTGATTCGCACTTGTCGCCGCTCCGGCGCGGTGGCGAGCGTCCCGGTGGCAAGGTCGGCGTCACCGGCGAGGCGGGCGGCGACACCGAATCCGCCCGGCCCGCTGCTCCGCGCCATCTCGCCCAGCGCCGCACCGCGTAAGCCTCGACCGGGCGCCAGCAGGGATACCGCTTCGAGGACATTGGTCTTGCCCGCGCCATTGTCGCCGGTGAGCACGACAAAGCCCGGCCCCGGCTCAATGATCGCCTCTCCGTAGGAACGGAAATCGGTCAGGGTCAGGCGGGTCAGCGGCACCCCCCTGTCCTAGCGCCCGCCCCATTTCGGGCAAGCACGCCGAATCCGTGGCACTTTGCGAACAGGACTGGGTTATGGTGGGATTGATTGCGTCGCTCCCGCCCGAAAGACCCGTTCCCATGAACAATCCCTTCGCCTTGTGGTCCAGCATGCTCAATGCCGGCCGGATGATGAGCGAGACCGCCGAGGCGGCGCAGGCGGTCATCGCGAGCCGCTCCGAGACGATCGCTGCCGCGACACGCAACCCGCTCGACGCCGACACCCGCGAACTGAACCGCATGGTCAGCGAGAAAGGCACCGCCTTCGCCAGCGCCGGGGCGAGCTTGGCGAGCGATTGGAACGGAATGCAGAGCGACCTGTTCGCTCAGGCGCAGGCAATTGGCCGCCTCTGGATGAGCGGCCACCTCCCCACCCCGCGCGCTACCGGCGCGATTCTAGCGCGCGGCCAGCGCATCAACGAACGCGCGCTGAGCAGCGGGATAAAGGCGCTAAGACCAATCCACGCGACGGCGACGGCGAATCGGAAAAGGTTGGCGAAGGACTAAGCCTGTTGGAGACCTAGCTTTAGGCCAACTACCAAAGGCAAGGCTTTCCCTTACCCGCTCAATATTACACCCGCATCGGCATGATGACGTAGAGCGCGTCGCTCTTGTCGTTCTCCCGCAGCAGCGTCGGCGCGGCGGCGTCGGCGAGGTGGACTTCGACGCTGTCGCCTTCGATCTGGGCGAGGATGTCGAGCAAATAGCGGGCGTTGAAGCCGATCTCAAGGGCGTCGGCGGTATAGTCGGCAGCGAGTTCCTCGGTCGCAAGCCCATTCTCGGGGCTGGTGACCGACAGCGTCACACGGTCGCGGTCGAGCGCGATCTTGACCGCGCGGGTTTTCTCGCTTGCGATGGTCGAGACACGATCGACGCCGGCGGCGAAGCTCTTCGGGTCGAGTTTGAGCAGCTTGTCGTTGCCGGTCGGGATAACCCGGTTGTAGTCAGGGAAGGTGCCGTCGATCAGTTTCGAGGTCAGCACCGCATGGCCGAGGTTGAAGCGGATCTTGGTCGGCGAGAGCGACACTTCGAGCGTGCCCTCGACCTCGTCGAGCAGCTTGCGGATCTCGGCTACGCACTTCTTGGGGATGATCACGTCGGGCATGCCATCGGCGCCGTCCGGCTTGGCGACGGTGACCCGCGCCAGCCGGTGGCCGTCGGTCGCCGCGGCCTTCAGCCTGTCGTCGGCGACGTGGAGGAAAATACCCATCAGATAATAGCGAGTTTCTTCGCTCGAGATGGCGAAGCGGGTCTTGTCGATGATCTGGCGCAGCGTCGCGGCGGGCAGCTCGAACCGGGTCGGCAGTTCGCCCTCGGCGATCACTGGGAAATCGTCGCGTGGCAGCGTCGACAGGTTGAACCGCGCGCGGCCGGCGACGACCTGCATCTTGCCATCGGCGGCGGACAGTTCGACCTGGCTTCCCTCGGGCAGCTTGCGGACGATGTCGAAGAAGGTGTGCGCCGAAACAGTGGTCGCGCCCGCCTGCGTAACCTGCGCGGGGACATGCTCGTCGACCTGGAGGTCGAGGTCGGTCGCCATCAGGCGGATGCTGCCGCCCTCCTCGGCTTCGATCAGCACGTTGGACAGGATGGGGATGGTGTTGCGGCGCTCGACGACCGACTGGACGTGGCCGAGGCTCTTCAACAGGGTTGCCCGCTCGATCGTCGCCTTCATGTGTCGTCCTTGCCCCCGGCTGTTCGTTGGTCGGCGGCCACTATAGCGGCGGCGATGGCCGGTGCCAGTGGCCTCGCGCGCTTTTGTCTGAACAGCGCAGCCACCCGCTCGAAGTCCGACCGGCGGGGGTTACCGAAGCGCGGCGATCGCGGTGGCGGTGCGGCGGGCGTGGTCGTCGAGCGCCTCCAGCTCCATGCCGATGCCACTGCCACGCGAAGCCTCGATCGCCCTGGCCACGCGGCCGAGCGCGATCGCGCCGAGGTTGCTGGCGGCGCCGCTGAGGCTGTGCGCCTCGGCACGCGCGCCGTCGATGTCACCGCAATCGATCAGTTGGCGGATGCGGGCGGGGGAGCGGTCGAGTTCGGCAACAAGCAACTCGAGCAGGTCGCGAACGCGGACCGCGCCCAACACGTCGCACAACTCGTCGTAGCGCGCGCGGTCGAAGACAGTCCCCGGGGCGCCCTCATGCGCCGTGTTTCCTGCCGCCGCCCCGGCGACGTTGGTCGGCTGCACAATTGCCGCACCGATCGCGGTAAGGCGCTGGGCCAGCGCGGCGTGGTCGATCGGCTTCGTCAGGATGTCCGTCAGCCCAGCGCCGTCGTAGAACCGCCGACGCTCGGCCGAGGCGTCGGCGGTCAGCGCGATGATTGGCACGTCGGCACTGGCGGACCCCGAACCACGGATCGCGCGCGTTGCGGCGAGGCCGTCCATCACCGGCATCTGCATGTCCATCAGGATGCAATCGAACCGCCGCGCAGCGGCGATCTCCACCGCCAGGCGGCCATTCTCGACGCAGGTCGCGCGATGCCCGAGGCGCCGCAGGATCGCACTGATGAGCATCTGGTTGACCGGGTTATCCTCGGCGACGAGCACGTCGAGTGGTGTGGCGCTGGCTTCCTGTTCGGGCGGGTTGATCCACCCGCTTTCTCCCCCCGCATCGGGCATTGCCAGTTCGAGCCAGAAGGTCGAGCCGCGACTGACGCGCGATCGAACCCCGACTTCGCCCCCCATCGCCTCGATCAGCCTGCGGCTGATCGCGAGGCCCAGCCCGGTCCCGCCGAACCGGCGCGAGGTTGCCGCATCGGCCTGCACGAAGGGTTCAAAGAGGGTGCTGAACTTGTCTTTGGCGATCCCGATACCGGTGTCGCCTACCTCGATTCGCCAGCGCTGCAACTGGTCGCCAGCGGGGCGCGAAGTGAGGGCGACCGTGATGTGTCCGGCCGGCGTGAACTTGATGGCGTTGCTGAGCAGGTTGCTGACAATCTGTTGGAGCCGCACGGGATCTCCGAGAACCCTGCGATTGTCCACAACACCCTTCTCGAACGACAGCACCAATCCTTTATGGGAGGCTGCGCCATTGAACAGGTCGAGGGTCGACTGAAGCAATTCCTCGATGTCGAAGTCGCGATGCTCGAGGACGATCTTGCCAGCATCGATGCGCGAGAAGTCGAGGATGTCGTCGAGCACCGTCATGAGCAGGTCAGCCGACTGTTTGAGGGTCGTCAAGTAGCGGTCTCGCTCGGATGGGGCCGGGTCGGCGCGAAGCAATTCGATCATGCCGATTACGCCGGTCATCGGAGTGCGGATCTCGTGGCTCATGGTCGCGAGAAAGTCGCTTTTGGCATGCGCCGCGGCCCGTGCCTCGTCGCGCGCGCAGATGAGTTCCGCCTGGATGAACTCTTCGCCACTGATGTCACGGATCACCCCGAACAGGCCGGTACATGCGCCGCGCAAATCACGCTCGGCCTGCGCGATCAGACTGATGTGCCTGATTTCGCCGGCCAGCATGAGCCGTGCGCCGCAAGCACCCGTGCCATTATCGCGCCGCGCGGTTACCAGCATTCGCATCACCCGCCGCCTGTCTTTTTCATGAACAAGCGACAGGATGGTGGCCGGTTCGAGCGGAGCCGAGCGAGCAATATCGAGAATCAGCTGCATCTCGGGCGAACAATCAAGGCGCGCGGTGGCGACGTCGAACCACCAGTGCCCTACGTGCGCCATGCTTTCGGCAAGGGTCAGCAGGCGGTTGGTCTCGGTCAGCTTCGCCGCTGCGTCGGCGGCGGGCAGCTCGATCTGTCGACGGGCATCGACGTCGCGCACCGTCACGATGAGTTCGCGCGGTTCGCCGGTTACAGTATCGATCGTATGACGGGCACTGGCCTCGACCCAAAGGTAGCCGCCAGTCCGACGGCGGTGGCGAAACTGCGCGGTGGTTTCGACCGGCCCGCTTTGCATGACGGAGAATAACGTCACAAGCGCATCGAGATCGTCGGGGTTGACGAAGTCGGCGAAGAGGCGGCCAACGAGGTCGTCGGGACCATAGCCGAACAATCGCCGCGCCGCGCTCGAGACAAAGCGAGTGCGGCCATCGAGATCGAGCCGCATGACGACGTCGCGCGAATTCTCGGCCAGCATGCGATACCGTTCCTCGCTGGCCACGATGTGCAGCGTGCGCGCGCGTTCCCATAGCGCCTGCGCGACGGGCCGATCGTCGGGTTCGATGAAACTCTGCCAGGCCCCATCGGTCAAATTTGTCGGCGTACTGCCGGCAAGCTCGGCCCAACGGGTATTGCTGGTGCTGACCTCGCCCCCCACTCCTAAGTGAAGCAGCCCTGCCGGCGATGCCTCGGCGATCCGACGGGCAAGCCGCTCGCTGTTGCGCCACGCGGCGCCCATCCGATCGCGTTCGCCGATCACCGCCTTCACCGGCAAGACAAGCATAACCATCGTGGCCATAAAGGCCTGGAGAATGTAGATGCGCTCGGTCAGGCCTTGATGGGCATGGGCGATCGGGCCACTGCCGGCTGCGGTGAAGCTAAACGCAATAACCGTGACCGCGGCGACGACCAGCATGGCCCAGAACAAGCGCAACCGGAACGCGGTGACGAGTATCGTTGGGGCGATCAGGAACAGGATTGGGTCGTCTGGCTGGTTGAAGACCAGCGCGGCGAACGCCGGGACCGTCAACACGATTGCCGCGCGTTCCAACCCGCCCACCACCGGCATTCGGCGGTCGGTCGGGCTTACCGCGAGTAGTGTCGGAACCACAATCACCAGCCCGAGCAAATCTGAACCGTACCAGCTGGCGAACGTCGCGAGCGGCGCCGACCCACTCGACCAGACAAGCCATGCCGTGGCGGCGCCAGCCGAAAGCATCGGCGCGGTCGTTGCGGCGACCAGGAAACGACCGAGCGCGGCGCCTGAGAAATGATCGCGCGGGAGGAACCCTTGGCCCATCGCCAGGATCACGGTGACGATCTCGATCGTATTGCAGGCGCTGAGCCAGAGCGCGGTCCCGGCCTGGTCGCCGACGAATACGTTGGCCGCGACGTTGCCGATTAGCCCGGCCAGGATCAACAACGGCCGGTCGGCGGGCGCGTGCCGCAGCAGTACTGCTACCGCTAGCCCATTGGCGAGCCACACCGAGGCAATGCGCCCCGTGCTGCGGGTCAGGCTGATCCCGCCCCACGCCAGCAGGAAGATGGCGATGGCGAACAGCAGCGCGGCAAGTGCGGACCGCCACGATGGCCGTGCAAGGCGCGCGCCAGAGGACACGCCCCGCCTTATCTTTTCCCCGATCATGGCTGTCTCCCATCCAGCCGAGCAATTCCTCCTATTGCAGGGTTGGGATCACCGCAGGGGGGAGACTGTTTCGTTTCGGAGCCTGGTGTCGCTGACGCGTCGTATGATCCACCGAGTTTCCGGGCGCGGCAACAGCCTGCCGCGGACGGGAAGATCGATTCAGCCAACGAACGGACGAGGTCCGAAACCGATCAAGCTGCTGTTCGGGTGCAATCGGACCGGCGGGTACGCAGTCCGCTATTACAGCGCTCGCGCAAGCCGGGCGAAGGCGTCGATGTCGCTTTCGTCGTGATAGAGGCCAAGACCGATTCGCAGCACGTCGCCGCGCACGTCGGTGATGCAGCCTTCGTGCAACAGCTGCGCGCACCAGTCGGCGGCGCTAGGCGAGCGGAAGGCGAGGAAGCGCGCATGGGGGCCGCGACCGAGCGGGTTGAGCAGCCGCGCTTGCCCGAGCGGGGTCTTGCCGAGCACGTCGAGCAGGCGCCGCTGGAGCGCCGAGACATGGGCCGTGATGGTCGCGGTGGTTAGTCCCTCGGTCTGAAGCATCTGCTGGACCGCGAGGAAGCGGTAGAGCCCCGAGGCGTCGAATGTCGCGCCCGTGAAGCGCATCGCGTCAGGCGCGTAACCGACCTGCCCGGGCGGGAGGCCGAGTTCGTCGAACTCAGCGTACCAGCCGGTGATCGGGGGTCGTGGACCGAAACCGGGCGGGCAATGCATGAAAGCAACCCCCTCGCCGGCCATCACGTATTTATAGCCGCCGCCGAGGAAGAAGGCGGTTTCGCCCAGCTGCGCAGGGAAGGGCGATTCCAGCGCCATGAAGCTGTGGTAGCCGTCGATCACGACCCATGGTCCGTCGGTACGGCCGAGCGCGGCGATCGGCGCGACGTCAACGAACAGCCCGCTGCCGAACATCAGCTGCGAGACGAATATCAGGTCGTGCGCGTCGGCCTGAGCGACGATCCGCTCACTAAGATCGGGCCCCACGGCTATGCGGGTAACGATCATTTCGCCTGCCTCTTCCCACCGCGCAAATTGTCGACGGGCGCTGTGGAATTCGCCATCGGTGGTGAGGATGCGCAGCTGGTCGCCGGCCCCGCGCGGGCAGGCGGCGGCGAGGCGGATGAGCAGGTCGTGGGTGTTGGTGGCGAAGACGATCGCATCGGGGCGAGCGGTGCCGAGCTCGGCCGCGACCCGCGCCTGCGCCTCGGGCCAGACCTCGCCCATGATCCGGTCCCATTTGGTATCGGCGAAGCGCGCGGCGTCGTTCCAGCATTGAAGCTGGCCGTCAAAACTCGCGTCGGGCCATAAATGATGGCTATGTGCGGCCAGGTGAAGCCGGTCGGGCGCGGCCTGGAGTGAGCGTGTGAAGAGGCGCTTGAAGCTCACAGTTCGGTGCGCAGCGCCCACAGCGCGGGGAAGGCGCGCTTCGACAAGGTCGAGGCGAGGTAAGCAGCGCCCTCCGATCCACCCGTGCCCCGCTTGCCGCCGATGATTCGGGTAACGGTGAGCAGATGCTTGTGCCGCCAGGCGGCGAGCGCGTCGTCGATATCGACCAGTTTCTCGGCGAGCTGGTAGAGGTCGAACCATTTCTCGCTGTCGCGATAGACGGCGAGCCATGACGCGGCGATCGCGTTGTCATCGCCGACCTCGAACCCGGCGCGGGCTAGCGCGGCATTGGCCTCGTCCCACAGGCTCGGTTCGGCCAGCGCGGCTTCGAGCTTGGCCCGGCCGGCGGTGCCGCCCTCCTGATAGGCGAGAAGGCTTTCGTCCTTGAGGCCGAGGCGAAACTCGAGCTCGCGGAACTGCGCCGACTGGAAGCCCGATGAGGTCCCCAGTACATGGCGGAAGGCCGAATAATCGACCGGGGTCAGCGTTGCGAGCACGTCCCATGACAAGGTCATCACCGACTGGATGCGACTGACCCGCGACAGTGCCTTATAGGCTTCGGCGAAGCGGTCGGCGCGGACGAGGTCGATCGCCAGCGCCACTTCGTGAAGCATTTGCTTGAGCCACAATTCCTTCGTCTGGTGAATGACGATGAACAGCATCTCGTCGTGCAGCTTTGACCGCGGATGCTGCGCGGCGAGGAGCTGGTCGAGGCTCAGATAGTCGGCATAGGTCATGCCGGCGGGGGTCGCGGTCATGACGGAAGACCTAGAGCCTGATCGTTCGAGATGGAAGAGCGAAGCACTTCAATCGAAGGCATGAATCAGGCTCTGATCCTAGACTTGGGCCAACCAGCTCGAAGCGCGAGCGGGTTTACTGGCCCTGGCCCCCGCCCGGCTGGGCAGCGCCCATCCCGCCCGATCCGATCATGCCGATATTGCCGAAGATCTCGTCGAAGAAACTGCGCTTGCGGCCGAGCGTCGGGGTCGACTTGCGCAGCGGGCTGATCGAGGCGATCTTTTCCTTGCCGGTGGAGTCGACAGCGGCAACGTTGCCCGCCGCATCGAATCGGACGTGTAGCACGTCCTGCTTGCTCACGCGCGGATTGCGGAAGGCGATCGCCGACGTGTCGCGCGACAGGTAATACCAGTCGCTGTCGGCGAATTGCCCGCCGAAGGTCGGCCGGCCGAGCGTCTTCTGGACCGAGTCCTTGTTGTCGACGCCGGGCTGGATCGCCGCGGCCAGGGTCTTGTCCATGACATAGCCGCGATGGTCGCGGATGCCGGCGCAGCCCGACAGGAGGAGCGCGGCCATGATGGCGATGAGGGGCAGGCGGCGGGTCATGAAATCTCCTTCGGACCGCTTGTTTCGCGGTCCTTCGCGCTCAATATGCGGGAGGGCGCCCGTGAAGCAAGGCGCAAAGGATTCTTCGCCATGCCATCCCTCTTCGCCAGGCTGCGGCCCGCGCCCCCTCCTTCGAGCGTCGCATATGACGCTGCGGTGAACGTCGCGCGCCAGCCGCACTGGTATCGCGCGGGCGCGGTGCCCGACACGATGGACGGTCGCTTTGCGGTGCTCGCGACGGTCTGCGCGCTGGTTGCGCTGCGGCTCGAGGCGGACGGAGAGGGGGGCAATGCGCCGGGCGTCGCGCTGACCGAGGCATTCATCGCCGATATGGACGCACAGATGCGCCAGGAAGGATTCGACGCGACGCTCGGCAA
>NZ_JANYGG010000133.1 GCF_025362505.1 Sphingomonas sp.
TGGAGCGGGTGAAGGGAATCGAACCCTCGTCGTAAGCTTGGGAAGCTTCTGCTCTGCCATTGAGCTACACCCGCAAATCAAGCACTTGGCCGGTTTGCGCGACCCGACTGACCGTCCATCAGATAGACTGCCGGGCTTGGCCGAACGCTCCGGTGCCATAGCGCCCCCGCCGGCGTCAACGACGAAAGGCGATCCTGCGTGGTCGCGGTACACGATGCCCGGCGTTGACGAGGCGCATTATTGATGGACCGATCGAAGGTGGAAGCCCTATTCGGACCGACGAGTGCGCCGCCGCGGTGAGTTGGAGCTTTTGTGATGGCCGGAATTGACGACACGCTGACCTTTTACCCGCTCAACATCGCTGTGTTGACCATTTCCGACACGCGCGACGAGGAGAGCGACCGGTCGGGCGCGCTGCTCGCCGAGCGGGTAACGAGTGCGGGCCACAGCCTCGCCGGCAAGGAAATCGTGCCCGACGAGGTCGATGCGATCCGGGCGCGGCTCAAGCTATGGATCGGCGATCCCGCGGTCGAACTCGTCATCACGACCGGGGGGACCGGGTTCGCGCCGCGCGACGTGACGCCAGAGGCGGTCAAGCCGTTGCTTCAGCGCGAGATGGACGGCTTCTCGGTGCTGTTCCACCAGGCGAGCTTGGGCACGGTCGGCCTGTCGACGCTCCAGTCGCGCGCGTTCGCGGGACAGGCTGGCGACACCTTCATCTTCTGCCTGCCGGGATCGACCGGGGCGTGCCGCGATGGCTGGGATTTGGTACTGGGGCTCGAGCTCGACAGCCGCTATCGGCCGTGCTCGCTCGCCGGGCAGATCCCGCGGCTGCGCGCGATTTGCGCATGAGATGATCGGCTTCGACGAGGCGTGGGCGATCGTTGCGGGGCACGCGGCCGGGCTCGAGTCCGAGCAGGTGACCCTCGCGGACGCCCACGGCCGGACCCTCGCGAAGCCGGTATTCGCCTTGGTCGACTGGCCGCCAGCGAATGTGTCGGCGATGGACGGATATGCGGTGCGTGACGGGGATGCGGGATCGCTTCGGTTGGTCGGCGAGTCGTGGCCCGGCGTTGGGTTTACGGGCGGTATCGGGCAGGGCGAGTGTGTCCGGATCTTCACCGGCGCACCGGTTCCGGCCGGCGCGGACAGGGTGGTGATGCAGGAAAACGTGGCACGGGACGGTGATCGCGTTACCTTCACCGCGCCACCGTCGGCGGGGCGGCACATCCGGCAGCAGGGCTCGGACTTCCACGCTGGCGACACGCTGCTTCGCGCCGGTCGGCGCCTTGATGCGCAGGCGATGGTCGCGGCGGCGGGCGCGGATGTCGCGCAGGTGAACGTGTGGCGCAGGCCGCGCGCGACGATCATCGGCACGGGCGACGAACTGGTCGCTCCCGGGACGGCGCGCGGGACGCCCGGCAGCATCCCCGAAAGCGTGTCGTTCGGGGTCGCCGCAATCATCGCCGAGTGGGGCGGGGAGACGATCTCGCGTCGCCGGGTGCGCGACGATCCGGCGCTGATCGGTGAGGTTGCGGCCGAGGCGCTCGAAGCTTCCGACCTGGTGGTCGTCACCGGCGGGGCGTCGGTTGGCGAACGCGATTTTTCGAAGAGCGTGCTGGCCTCGCTCGGGCTCGATTTGCTGTTCGAGAAGGTCGCGATCAAGCCCGGCAAGCCGGTGTGGTTCGGGCGGGCAGGCGGGACGCTGGTGCTCGGGCTGCCGGGGAACCCGACCTCGGCGATGGTCACCGCGCGACTGCTGCTCGCGCCGCTCGTCGCGGGGCTGGCCGGGCGCGATCCACGGGTTGCCGCGCGATGGCAGTCGGTGCGCCTGGCGGCGCCGCTCGATGCCTGCGGCGACCGCGAGTCCTTCGTTCGGGCGGTTCGCGACGATGATGGCGTTCGCCCGATCGGCAATCAGGATTCGGGCGCGCAAAAGAGCTTGGCCGATGCCAACGCGCTCATCCGCCAGCGCGCGGGAACGGCGGCGCTCGACATCGGCGCCCTCGCCGAGGTCATCGACTTCTGAGCATCTCCTCGGCCATCGTCAGGTCCGCTGCGCTGTTGATGTTGAAGAACGAATCGCCCGTCAGAACCGGCCAATCGACGGTCACAAAGCCGACGGTCTTAGCGAAGCCGTGGAGCGAGCCGCGCCCGGCGGCGACATAAGCGGGGAGTGGAGCGGCAGCTTCGACGCGCCACAGGGTGCATGACGGGTGCGATTGACCGTTGCTCGTCGCCATTGCGGCCAACTGGGATCCGGACATTGCCGCGTTGAGCCGCTCGAGCAAGTCGGCGGGCAGGAACGGCGTGTCGCACGGGACGGTCAGCACTCGGTCAGCGCCATGCGCTTTCGCGAATGCCAGCGCCGACGCCACCCCTGCGATCGGCCCTAGCCCGAGGCTGTCGGTGAGCAGCGGCAGGTCTTCCACCGACGGAACCGCTTCACAATTCCTGACCGCCAACGCGACTGTGGCAGACCAGTTTCGGGCCTGCTCGATCGCCCGGTCGAGCAGGCTTTTTCCGGCAAGCATCCGGAGCGGCTTGTCCCCCCCGATACGGCGGCCCTCGCCTCCCGCCAGAATGATAACGGGCACGCTTTTCGCGAGCGCATCGAGGTTCGGAGAGAAGGGGGTAGAAGCCATCATCGACGCGGACCAAATATCTCCAGCGGCCACCCTGCTACACGCTGCCGACCATTCAGGAATAGCATCTCCTCATGCCCAAGACGAGAAAGCCCGTCGCGAGACTGGCAGGGGCTGTGGCGATGCGGTAGGTTTCGTTACGGCATTCATATCGCCGGGGATTGGAGTGACCTTGCACCTCGACGACATCAGTACGATCCTCGCCCGCCACGCCGGACGGCCAGGCGCGCTGCTGCCGATCCTGCACGATGTGCAACATGCGCTCGGCTACGTACCCGCCGATGCGATCCCGGTGATTGCCGAAGCGCTCAACCTGTCGCGTGCCGAGGTCCACGGCACGGTCAGTTTCTATCACGACTTTCGCTCGGCGCCGGCAACCCGGCCGGTCGTCAAGCTGTGCCGCGCCGAGGCGTGCCAGGCGCGCGGCGTCGATGCGCTCGCGCCGCTGTTCGAGCAGGACGAGCGGATCACACTCGAAGCGGTCTATTGCCTGGGGCTGTGCGCGATCGGGCCGGCGGCGATGATCGGCACGCGGGTCGTCGCGCGGCTCGACGAGGCCAGTGCGGCGCGTTTGCTGGACGAGGTAGCATGAGGATTTTTGTTCCTGCGGATGCGGCGGCGGTCGCCGTCGGCGCTGACGATGTTGCGGCGGCGCTCGCCCGCGAACTCGGTGACGGCGCGACAATCGTGCGGACAGGGTCGCGCGGGATGCTGTGGCTCGAGCCGCTCGTCGAAGCCGAACGTGACGGCGCGCGGTTCGGCTTCGGGCCGGTGGCGCTATCCGAGGTACCGGCGCTGGTCGCCGCGCTGGCTGGTGGAGCCGATCACCCGTCCGCGCTTGGTCTCGTCGACGAACTGCCATTCCTCAAATCGCAGACCCGGCTCAGCTTTGCGCGCTGCGGGGTCATCGATCCCTTCTCGGTCGAGGAATATGAGCGGCACGGCGGAATTGCCGGACTTCGCCGCGCGCTCGCGATCGGGCCCGCCGCGACTATCTCCGAGGTTCGCGAGTCGGGTCTGCGCGGCCGTGGTGGCGCGGGCTTTCCGACCGGGATCAAGTGGCAGACCGTCGCCGACGCCCCCGGCCCGATTAAATATATCGTGTGCAACGCCGACGAGGGCGACAGCGGCACCTTCGCCGACCGGATGATCATGGAGGGCGACCCCCTCGCGATCGTCGAGGGGATGGCGATCGCCGGGTTCTCGGTCGGGGCGGGCCAGGGCTATATCTACATCCGCTCCGAATATCCGCACGCGATCGACGCGATGAACCGCGCGATCGAAGTCGCGCGCGGCGCCAAATTGCTAGGGGCCTCGCTGCTCGGCTCGGACCACGGCTTCGAGCTCGAAGTGCGGGTCGGGGCCGGGGCCTATGTCTGCGGCGAGGAGACCTCGCTGCTCGAAAGCCTGGAGGGCAGGCGCGGCGAAGTGCGCGCCAAGCCGCCGCTGCCGGCGCATGTCGGGCTGTTCGGCCGGCCGACGGTGATCAACAATGTCCTGTCGCTGGGCGCGGTGCCGTTCATCCTCGCCGAGGGCGCGAAGACCTATGCGGACTATGGCATGGGCCGGTCGCGCGGCACGATGCCGATCCAGCTGGCGGGGAATATCCGTCACGGCGGGCTCTACGAAACCCCGTTCGGGATCACGCTCGGCGAGCTGGTGATGGACATTGGCGGAGGCACCCAGTCGGGCCGCCCGGTGCGCGCGGTGCAGGTTGGCGGGCCGCTCGGCGCCTATTTCCCGCCATCGCTGTTCGACACGCCGTTCGATTATGAGGCGTTCACCGCGGCCGGCGGGCTGATCGGCCACGCCGGGGTGGTGGTGTTCGACGACAGCGTCGACATGGCGAAAATGGCGCGGTTCGCGA
Source organism: Sphingomonas sp. (assembly GCF_025362505.1). GTDB lineage: Bacteria > Pseudomonadota > Alphaproteobacteria > Sphingomonadales > Sphingomonadaceae > Sphingomicrobium. Next base: position 4,513 of record NZ_JANYGG010000133.1, read on the forward strand.
TGCAGTTCTGCGCGGTCGAAAGCTGCGGCAAATGCACCCCGTGCCGGATAGGTTCGACCCGCGGGATCGAGGTGATCGACCGGATCATCGCCGGTAACGAGGTCGAGGCCAACATCGCGCTGCTGACTGATCTGTGCGAAACGATGAAATTCGGGTCGCTGTGCGCGCTCGGCGGGTTTACACCCTATCCGGTGATGTCCGCGCTGACCTATTTTCCGGAGGATTTCCGGAAAACGGCCAAGACCCTGGAGCCAACACGATGAGCATGATTGTCGAAACCGATCATGGCACGCCGCCCTCCCCACTGGTGGAGACGGTGACGCTGACCATCGACGGCGCACCCGTGTCGGTCCCGGCTGGCACTTCGATCATGCGCGCCGCGAGCCTGGCGGGGAGCGCGATCCCCAAGCTGTGCGCGACCGATACGATGGCGGCGTACGGATCGTGCCGGGTGTGCCTCGTCGAGATCGAGGGGCGCGGCGGCACGCCCGCATCGTGCACCACACCGGTCGCCGAGGGCATGGTGGTTCAGACCCAGTCCGAACGGGTTCAGAAGCTGCGCCGCGGCGTGATGGAACTGTACGCCTCCGATCACCCGATGGCCGCGCTCGACGGGCTCGAGGCCAACACCGAATTTCGCGAGGTGATCGATGCGGTCGGGCTGACCGAGATGCGCTATTCGGCGCAGGCGAGCCACCTCGACTGCCCGCAGGACGTCTCCAACCCCTATTTCGCGTTCGATCCGGCCAAATGCATCGTCTGTTCGCGCTGCGTCCGGGCGTGCGACGAAATCCAGGGCACGTTCGCGCTGACGATCAGCGGGCGCGGCTTCCAGGCGCATGTCTCGGCGAGCCAGGACGAGCCCTTCCTCCAGTCCGAATGCGTCTCGTGCGGCGCCTGCGTTCAGGCCTGCCCGACCGGAGCGCTTCAGGAAAAGGCGATCGCCGAGGTCGGCCAGCCCGAACATAGCGTCGTCACCACCTGCGCTTATTGTGGAGTCGGTTGCGCCTTCAAGGCCGAGATGAAGGGCGAGGAAGTGGTGCGGATGGTGCCGTGGAAGGACGGCAAGGCCAACCGCGGGCACAGCTGCGTCAAGGGCCGCTTCGCGTGGGGCTATGCGACCCACCGTGAGCGCATCCTCAAGCCGATGATCCGCGAACGGATCGACCAGCCGTGGCGCGAAGTCAGCTGGGACGAAGCGGTCGGCCACGCCGCATCCGAGTTCCGCCGGCTGCAGAAGGACTTCGGCGCGCGGTCGATCGGCGGGATCACCTCGTCGCGCTGCACCAACGAAGAGACGTTTCTCGTCCAGAAGCTGGTTCGCGCCGGGTTCGGCAACAACAATGTCGATACCTGCGCGCGGGTCTGCCATTCGCCGACCGGCTATGGCCTGAAGACCACCTTCGGCACCTCGGCCGGCACTCAGGATTTCGACAGCGTCGAGCAGAGCGACGTGGTAGTGATCATCGGCGCCAACCCGACCGACGGCCACCCGGTGTTCGCCTCGCGGCTCAAGCAACGACTGCGCAAGGGCGCCAGGCTGATCGTGGTCGATCCGCGCCGCACCGACATCGTCCGCTCGCCGCACGTCGAGGCGCAGTATCACCTGGCGCTCAAGCCCGGCACCAACGTCGCGGTGCTGACCGCGATGGCGCACGTCATCGTCACCGAGGGACTGGTCGACGAGGAATTCGTCCGCGAGCGCTGCGACCTCGACGAGTTCCACGACTGGGCCGAGTTCGTCTCACGCGAGGAACATTCGCCCGAGGCATCGGCGCAATATAGCGACGTGCCGGCCGACGCGGTGCGCGGCGCCGCGCGGATGTTCGCCGCCGGCGGCAACGGCAGCATCTATTATGGCCTCGGCGTCACCGAGCACAGCCAGGGCAGCACGACCGTCATGGCGATCGCAAACCTCGCGATGGCGACCGGCAACATCGGCCGACCCGGGGTCGGCGTGAACCCGCTGCGCGGCCAGAACAATGTCCAGGGCGCGTGCGACATGGGCTCGTTCCCGCACGAGCTGTCGGGCTATCGCCACGTTTCCGACGGCGCGGCGCGCGACATGTTCGAGAAATTGTGGGGCCGGCCGCTCGACGACGAGCCGGGCTTGCGCATCCCCAACATGCTCGACGCCGCGGTCGATGGGGTGTTCAAGGGGATCTATATCCAGGGCGAGGACATCCTTCAGTCCGATCCCAACACCAAACATGTCGCCGCCGGGCTCGAGGCGATGGAATGCGTTGTGGTCCACGACCTGTTCCTCAACGAGACCGCCAACTACGCGCATGTCTTCCTGCCCGGCTCGACCTTCCTCGAGAAGGACGGGACCTTCACCAACGCCGAGCGCCGTGTCCAGCGGGTGCGCAAGGTCATGACCCCGCGCAACGGCCTCGCCGACTGGGAAGTGACGCAGGAGCTGGCCCGCGCGCTCGGGCTCGACTGGAATTACACTCACCCGTCACAGATCATGGACGAGGTCGCCGCGGTGACGCCCAGCTTCGCCAGCATGTCCTACGCCCGGCTCGACGAGCTCGGCTCGATCCAGTGGCCGTGCAACGAGAAGGCGCCCGAGGGCACGCCGGTGATGCACACCGAAGGCTTCGTCCGCGGCAAGGGCAAGTTCGTTATCACCGAATATGTACCCACCGACGAGCGCACCGGGCCGCGCTTCCCGCTGTTGCTCACCACCGGGCGGATCCTCAGCCAGTATAATGTCGGCGCGCAGACCCGGCGGACCGAGAATGTCGTGTGGCACGAAGAAGATCGGCTCGAGATCCATCCGCACGACGCCGAGCAGCGCGGCGTTCTCGACGGCGACTGGGTCAACCTGGCGAGCCGTGCCGGGGGCACGACCCTGCGCGCGCTGATCACCGACCGCGTCGCGCCCGGCGTCGTCTACACCACCTTCCACCACCCGCTGACCCAGGCCAATGTCGTCACCACCGAATATTCCGACTGGGCGACCAATTGCCCCGAGTATAAAGTCACCGCAGTCGAGATCAGCCCGTCGAACGGGCCGAGCGACTGGCAGGAGCGTTATCAGGCGCAGGCCTCGATGAGCCGCCGGATCGCGGTCGAGGCGGCCGAATGAGCGTCTCGACGATCGACAATTTGATCTACATGGCGAACCAGATCGCGCGCGAGTTTCACAACCAGCGCGCATCGGAAGCATCGCGTGCGACCTGCGACCACATCTGGCATTTCTGGGACCCGCGGATGCGGTCGATGATCCTCGACCATCTTGCCAAGGGCGGCAGCGGACTGGACCCGGTGGTGGTCGCCGCGCTGGACCAGCTCGCGCGGACAGCCGGGCAACCGCGCTCGATGACCAAGGCAACCGAATTCAACCAGGCGATCGACCCGGCGGCCGATCGCGACCTGATGTCCGACGCGGGCTAAGCCCCTCGGATCAGGCGAACAGCTGGTGCGGGTCGACGATCAGCAGCATCTCGTCCTTTCGCGCCAGCGCGATGAGCGTCAGCCCCGCCTCGCGCGCGCGCTCGACCGCCAGGCTGGTCGGGGCCGAGACCGTGACCAATAACGACACGCCCGCCAGCGCCGCTTTCTCGACCAGCTCGAACGAACAGCGCGAGGTCAGAACGACGAACCCCGCTCCCGGGTCGACCCCCTCGCGCAGGCAATGCCCGACCAGCTTGTCGAACGCGTTGTGACGGCCGACGTCTTCGCGCACCGCGACCAGCTTGCCATCGCTGGCGAACAAGGCGGCGGCATGGACCGCGCCGGTCTGTCGGTTGAGCGGCTGATGATCGCGGATCGTGTCGAGCGCGAAGAATAAGACGGCGCGTTCGACCCTTGGCGGCGGTGCAAGCCGGGGCAGGGGGCGCAGCGCCTGCTCGAGATTGGCGATTCCGCACATTCCGCAGCTCGACTCGCCGACCCGGTGCCGCACCCGGCTGAACAATCCGTCGTGCCGCTCGGGCACGAGCTCGAGGTTGACCAGCATCCCGCCGTCGCCTGCTTCGACCGAAATCTGTTCGATGTCCTGCGGCCCCCCGATCAGCCGTTCCGCCAGGGCAAAGCCGACCGCGAAATCCTTGAGGTCGGCGGGTGTCGCCATCATCACCGCATAGCCGAGCCCGAGGAAACTGATCGCGATCGGCATTTCGACCGGGACGACGCGCTCGCCCGGCGTCACACCGTCCGGCGACACGCGCTGGGTCGAAATGATGGTGTGCGATCGCCCTGGCATGTCGTCATCTCGCCTGCGCGGGGCGACTTGTCAAAGCGCGGTGGCAACGCTCGAAAAGTCGCTCGCCTCGTGGCGTTCGGCGAGCTGTTCGGCGGGATCCCCGGTGACCCGGTTGACCAGCCGGCCGCGCCGCACCGCGGGTCGGGCCGCGATCTTCTCGGCCCAGCGGCAGACGTTGCTGAAGCTCGCCGTTTCAAGGAACTCGGCGGCCTCATAGACCTTGTTCTGGACCAGCGGTCCGTACCACGCCCAGATCGCGATATCGGCGATCGAGTAGCTGTCGCCGGCGATGTATCCGTGGTTCGCAAGCTGGCGGTCGAGGACGTCGAGCTGGCGCTTCACCTCCATCGCGAAGCGGTCGATGGCATATTCGATCCTGACCGGCGCATAGGCGTAGAAATGGCCGAAACCGCCGCCGAGGAACGGCGCGCTGCCCATCTGCCAGAACAGCCAGTTGAGGCACTCGGTGCGGCCGGCATGATCGGTCGGCAGGAGGGCACCGAATTTCTCCGCGAGATAGAGGAGGATCGAACCGGATTCGAACACGCGGGTCGCAAGTTGGGTCGAATGATCGAGCAGCGCCGGGATCTTCGAGTTAGGATTGATGTCGACGAAGCCGCTGCCGAACTGGTCGCCGTCGCGGATATTGATCAGCCACGCGTCATACTCGGCGCCGTCATGGCCAAGCTCAAGCAGTTCCTCGAGCATCACCGTGACCTTCACGCCGTTGGGCGTCGCCAGCGAATAGAGCTGCAGCGGGTGGCGCCCGACCGGCAACTGCTTGTCATGAGTCGCACCCGCAGTCGGGCGATTGATCGCGGCGAATTGGCCGCCATTCTCCTTGTTCCAGCTCCAAACGCGCGGTGGCTGATAGTCGGGTAAATCGGACATGGACGCTCCTTTTACCGGGTGAACGGCGGCGCTGGGCAATGGTTGGCGATGGCGGGTGGCCGATCTCGGGCTGATTTGCAAATGAGCTGCTTGACCGTTCGTCGGCACAGGTATAGTTTCAGTTGAAACAATATCGGAGTCGCGGCATGCACGACAATCCCATGGGTCTTGATGGCTTCGCCTTCGTCGAATTCACCGGTCCGGATCCCGATGCGCTCGCCGTGCTGTTTCTCGCGATGGGGTTTACCCATGTCGCGAACCACCGCTCGAAGAATGTTCGCCGCTATGCGCAGGGCGACATCAACTTCCTCCTCAACATGGAGCTGGCGGGGCAGGTCGGGGCATTCCGCGCCGAGCATGGGCCAAGCGCCAATGCGATGGCGTTCCGCGTCGCCGACGGGGCCGGGGCGCTCAAGCTGGCGGTCGAGCGTGGCGCCACCGCTGTTACGTCGCACGCCGGGCCGGGCGAGCTTAACCTGCCCGGCATCGAGGGTATCGGCGGATCGCACCTCTACCTCGTCGACGAGCGCGGCGGGGCGAGTGTGTGGGACATCGACTTCGAGCCGGTGCCCGCAGCGGGCGTCGACGACCACTCGGTCGGACTGCACACGCTCGACCACCTCACCCACAATGTGAACCGTGGGCGGATGGCGCATTGGGCCGGCTTTTACGAAAAGATCTTCAACTTCCGCCAGATCCGCTATTTCGACATCGAGGGGCAGTCGACCGGGCTATTCTCCAAGGCGATGACCGCGCCTGACGACAAGATCCGCATCCCGCTCAACGAAAGCCAGGACGAGCACAGCCAGATCGAGGAATTCCTGCGCGATTACAACGGCGAGGGGATCCAGCACATTGCGCTCGCGACCGACGATATCTTCGCGACGGTCGATGCGCTGCGGGCGAACGGGGTGCGCTTCCAGGACACCAACAACGCCTATTTCGACCTGATCGACAAGCGGCTCCCGGGACACGGTCATGATGTCGAGGAAATGCGCAAGCGGCGGATCCTGATCGACGGCGCGCCCGAGACCGGCGGCGGTTTGCTGCTGCAGATCTTCACCGAGAACATGGTCGGACCGATCTTCTTCGAAATCATCCAGCGCAAAGGGAATGACGGCTTCGGCGAGGGCAATTTCAAGGCGCTGTTCGAAAGCCTCGAGCTCGACCAGATGCGCCGAGGGGTGATCCCGGCGAGGAGTGACGCATGACCGACTATCTCACCGGCTTCGGCAATTCGTTCGCGACCGAGGCGGTACCGGGCGCGCTGCCCGTGGGACGCAATTCGCCGCAGAAGCCGGCGTTCGGGCTCTACGCCGAGCAGCTGTCGGGAACCGCCTTCACCGCGCCGCGTCACGAGAACCGGCGCAGCTGGCTCTACCGGCTTCGACCGAGCGCGAGCCATGCGGCGTTCGCGCCCTATGCCAGTGCGTTCGACGCGCCCCCTCGCTCCGAGCCGCTTGCGCCCAACCGGCTGCGCTGGTCCAAAGCGAAGCGGGAGAGCGGGGCGGACTTCGTCGACGGCCTCGCGCCGATGCTCGGCAACGGCGCGCCCGATCGGCTCGAAGGCTGCTCGGTGCATCTCTATGCCGCAAGTCGCGACATGGAGCGGCGGGTGCTGTTCGATGCCGACGGCGAGCTGCTGCTCATCCCGCAGGAGGGTCGGCTCGAGCTGCTGACCGAGTTTGGCCGGCTTGAGGTCGCGCCGGGGAGTATCGCCCTCATCCCGCGCGGGGTGCGGTTCCGCGTCATGCTCTCCGACGGCGCTGCATCGGGCTATGTCGCGGAGAATTACGGTGCCCCGTTTCGCCTCCCCGAGCTCGGTCCGATCGGCGCGAACGGCCTCGCTAACGCGCGCGATTTCGAAACACCGGTGGCCTCGTTCGAAGACCGCGACGAGCGCTTCGAGCTTGTCCAGAAATATGGCGGGCGGCTGTGGCGCACGACACTCGATCACAGCCCGCTCGATGTCGTTGGGTGGCACGGCAACCTCGCCCCGTGTCGCTACGACCTCGCTCGCTTCAACACCATCGGCACGGTCAGCTTCGACCACCCCGACCCGTCGATCTTCATCGTGCTGACCTCGCCCAGCGATACCCCCGGCCGCGCCAATTGCGACTTCGTCATTTTCCCGCCGCGCTGGATGGTCGCCGAGGACAGTTTCCGCCCGCCGTGGTTCCACCGCAACCTGATGTCGGAGGTGATGGGGCTGATCCACGGCGCCTATGACGCCAAGGCGGACGGGTTCGAGCCCGGCGGGCTATCGCTCCACAACCGGATGAGCGCGCATGGCCCCGACCTCGACAGCTGGCGCAGCGCGAGCGAAGCCGAGTTGAAGCCGCACAAGATCGACGGGACGATGGCGTTCATGGTCGAAAGCTGCTGGCCGTTCGAGCCGACCGCCGCCGCGCTCGCCAGTGCCCAGCTCGCTTACGACGGGGCGTGGGCGGCATTCCCCAAGGCAGTGCTGCCTTAAGACCCGGCGTTCATTGCCGCGCTCTCCATTCGCCGCAGCAGCGAATCGATCAGGTCGTGTTCCTCTGCGCTGAAGCCGCTGAACAGCTCGGCTTCCGTCGCCAACGCGAGCGGGGCGATCTCGGCGTAGAGCGTGCGTCCGTCGTCGGTTAGAGAAAGGAAGTGCGATCGGCCGTCCGCTGGGTTGTCGTCGGCCGCGACCAGTCCGCGTTCGATCAGCGCCGCCGCCGCGCGACTGATCGCGATCTTGTCCATCCGCGTCGCGTCGCCCAGGCTGGCCGGCGTCGCGCGCTTGTGCTCGGCGAGGATCGCGATCATCCGCCACTCGGTGATCTTGAGCCCGAACCGCTTGCGATAGGTGTTGGAGATTCGGGTCGACACGGCGTTCGACGCGACCGACAGGCGGTAAGGCAGGAACCGGTCGAGGATCAGGGGGCGGCGCATGACGTGATCCTTGGCATGACGAGGTGACTCCTGTCCAATCTGGTGGCGGGGGATACGCCCGTTGGGATCCCGTGGGATTGACTTCGCGCCGATTGCGCGACAAACCGCGTGCTCCATCGAGACCGGCTGAGGGACAGGCCCGAAGAAGCCGGGGCAACCAAATGGGGTGTTCGCACGCCATGCACGGTGCCAAGTCCTGCGGGGACCTGTGTGTCCACCGGCAGATGGTCGTGAGTCGTCACAACAGTGGCGACGTTGCGCTATCCGTCACCCCGCAAGCCTCGATCTTCGGAGGTGATTGCGGACGAGATGACTGGACTTTCTACCCTCGACGAGACTGTTTTCCTGGCCGCGCCGCTGCGTCCGCGTGGCAAGCGCGGGTCGTTACCGCTCGTCCTTCCCCTGGTCCATGGCGGATCGGCGAGGGTCGAGTGTCGCTTTGAAGTCACCGGTCCCGACGACGCGCCGGTGATCGTCGTCGCCGGTGGCATTTCGGCCGGCCGCCATGTCCTTGCCAACCATGAGGATCCAACGCCCGGCTGGTGGCAGGGTCAGGGCGTATCGCTCGCTGACTGTCGCGTGGTCGCGATCGACTGGATTGGCGCCGACGGCACGCTCGATGCGCCGATCGACGCGCGTGACCAGGCGGTCGCGATCCTGTCGGTGCTCGACCATCTCGGCATCCACCGCGCCGCCGGCTTCATCGGATCGAGCTATGGAGCGATGGCCGGAATGCACGCGGTCGCCCTCGCGCCGGGCCGCTGGGCGCGCCTGCTGGCGATCAGCGCGGCGGCGGATTCACACCCGTTCACCAGCGCCCAGCGTACGCTTCAGCGCCAAGCGATCGAGCTTGGCGAGCGGCTCGGCGACCCCGCTGCGGGGGTATCGCTGGCCCGCAAGATCGCGATGCTGACCTACCGCACCCCCGACGAGTTCGAGGAGCGCTTCTCCGACCCGGTGACCGTCATCGACGGCCGCGCGCGGATATCCGCCGAAGCCTATCTCGACGCGCAGGGATTGCGCCACTGCCAGCGGATCAACCCGGTCGGCTATCGCCGCCTGTCCGAATCGATCGACCTCCACGCGATCGACCCCGCCGTCATCGAGGTCCCGACGACCTTCATCGCGGTCGATACCGACCGGCTGATCCCGGTCGACGCGATCCGTCGCCTGGCCGACGCCGCGCCCCACGGCCGGTTCGCCTCGCTGTCCTCGCCGTTTGGCCACGACGCCTTCCTCAAGGAACATGAGGCGGTCGCGGCGATCATCCAAGAATTTCTCTCGCCCCAGGAGCCTGCTCGATGAACCGCCCCCACAACCCCGCGACCCGCGCCGTGCGCGCCGGCATCGACAGCGACACGGCTTTCGGTGCGGTCGTGCCGCCGATCGTCCTGTCGACCAACTTCACCTTCGCCGGCTTCGACCAGAAGCGGAAATATGATTACAGCCGCTCGGGCAATCCGACGCGCGACCAGCTTGGCGAGGCGCTCGCCGAGCTCGAGGTCGGGGCAGGGGGCATCATCACCGCGACCGGCATGGCGGCAATCGCGCTGGTGCTGCAGGCGTTGCTCAAGCCGGGCGACCGGTTGCTCGTCCCGCACGATTGCTACGGCGGCAGCTGGCGGCTGTTCAACGCGCTCGCCGCCAAGGGCGCGTACGAGCTGCGCAGCGCCAACCTGACCGATTGCGCCGAACTGGCCGAGGCGATCGCGTGGCGACCGACATTGCTATGGATCGAGACCCCGTCGAACCCGCTGATGCGGATCACCGATATCGCCGCCGCCGTCGCCGCCGCGAAGGCGATCGGCACGTTGGTCGTGGTCGACAATACCTTCCTCTCGCCAGTGCTGCAGCGCCCGCTTGAGCTCGGCGCCGACATCGTCATCCATTCGACCACCAAATATATCAATGGCCACAGCGACGTGGTCGGCGGCGCAGTTATCGCGAAGGACGCCGCGGTCCATGAACAGCTTGCCTGGTGGGCCAACGCGATCGGAGTCGCAGGCGCGCCGTTCGACAGTTTCCTGACCCTGCGCGGGCTGCGAACGCTCGACGTGCGGATGCGCCAACATCAGGAGAATACCGCCGTCATCGTCGACCAGCTTGGCGCGCATCCGGCGGTGGCGAAGGTCCATTATCCGGGGCTTGCCGACCATCCCGGCCACGACATCGCCGCGCGCCAGCAGCACGGGTTTGGCGCCATGCTGTCGTTCGAGCTCGCCGGCGGCGAAGCGGCGGTGCGGCGCCTGCTCGACGGTATGGAGCTGTTCAGCCTCGCCGAATCGCTCGGCGGGGTCGAAAGCCTGATCGCCCACCCGGCGACCATGACTCACGCCGCGATGACCCCCGAAGCACGCGCATCCGCCGGGATCGGCACGGGCCTGCTGCGTGTCTCGGTCGGAATCGAGCATGCGGACGACCTCGTCGCCGAACTTGCCGCCGGGCTTGACCGGGCTGGCGTGGCGCAGCCCGAACGCCGCGTCGCGTAAGGGATCGGCTCTTTACGGCTCGCATTCGTGGCCGCGCGCGCTTCCCGGCCGCGGAACCCGGCGATGTTTTCGAACCCTTGTGACGCCGCTTTTCCCGACCTCGTTTGTTACGACGGCAACCCCATGATCGAAGGCAGCCCCGCATGACCGTAACCCGCATCGCCATCGCCGGAATCGGCAAGATCGCGCGCGACCAGCATATTCCCCACATCGCCGCCAACCCCGCGTTTGAATTCGTCGCCGGTATCACGCGCGGCGGTAGGGTCGATGTCGCGGTGCCCTGCTTCCGCACCATCGCCGAGATGCTCGCCGCCGGCACCAGAGTCGATGCGGTCGCGATCTGTACTCCGCCGATCGGCCGCGCCGCGCTGATCGCCGACGCATTCGCCGGCGGGCTCGACGTGCTGCTCGAGAAACCTCCCGCCGCGACGCTGAGCGAGGCCGAACGGTTCGCCGCGATGGCGCGCGACGCCGGCAGGCTGCTCTACATGACCTGGCACTCGCGCGAGGCGGCGGCGGTCGAGCCCGCCCGCGCCTGGCTCAAGGACAAGACGATCACCCGCGTCGAAGTCGACTGGCTCGAGAATGTCCGCCAGTGGCACCCCGGCCAGGACTGGGTGTGGGAGCCCGGCATCGGCGTGTTCGACCCCGGCATCAACGCACTGTCGGTTATCACGCGGATCCTGCCGTGGCCGCTCACCCTGACCGCGTCAAAGCTCGATTTCCCCGCCAACAAGCCCGCCCCGATCGCCGCCCGGCTCGCGCTCGCCAGCCCCGACGGCGTACCCGTGGCGGCGCATTTCAACTGGGACCAACTCGGCACACAAACGTGGGAAATCCGCGTCGACACCGACCACGGCAAGCTCGTCCTGACCCACGGCGCGTCACGGATGGCGGTCGACGGCCAGCCGGTCGAGGTCGGCGACGAAGCCGAATATGCCGCGCTCTACCGCCACTTCGCCCAATTGATTGAGGCCCGCCAGAGCGACGTCGACCTCGCCCCCTTCCGCCTCGTCGCCGACGCCTACCTCCTCGGCCAGCGGCACGAGGTCGGGCCCTTCGCCGAATAGGCGCGCCCATGTCTTCACCCAGCCTGGATATTGTCGCGATCGGCGACGCGATCGTCGACGTCATCGCGACCTGCGACGAGGCGTTCCTCGCCACCCACCGCCTGCCCAAGGGCCAGATGCAACTGCTCTCGCTTGCCGACGCCGACACGCTCTACGCCGCGATGGGCAGCGCGCGCGAGACTTCGGGCGGGTCGGGCGCCAACACCATGGCCGGGGTCGCGGCGATGGGCGGGAAGGCCGGCTTCATCGGCCAGATCGCCGACGACCCGCTCGGCAAGATTTTTGCGCATGACATGCAAGCCTTGGGCGTCCGCTTCGATACACCACCGCTGGGAAAAGGTGCGCCGTCGACCGGACGCTGTCTGATCCTCGTCACGCCCGACGCGCAGCGCACGATGAATACCTGTCCCGGCGCGAGCCACGAGCTCAACGCTGACGCGCTCGACGAAGCGCTCATCCGCTCGGCCGCGATCCTCTATCTCGAAGGCTATCTGTTCGGCTCCGACCTGCCCCGCGCCGCCATGGCCTGCGCGGTCGCCATCGCCCATGACGCCGGGCGGCAAGTGGCGTTCACCTTGTCCCAAAGCGTGTGCATCCCCGGCCGCAAGGAAAGCTTTTCGCACATGATCGACAACGGTGCGATCGACCTGCTCTTCGCCAACGAGGACGAATTGTTCCAGCTGACCCGGCGGACCGACCTCGACGGTGCGCTCGCCGACATGGCCGCCAAGGTGCCGACCCTCGTAATCACCCGCGGGCCCGCCGGCGCGATCGCCGTCGAACGAGGCACGCGCATCGACATCCCCGCCGCGCCGCTGACCAGGCTGGTCGACACGACCGGCGCCGGCGATCTGTTCGCCGCAGGCTTCCTCACCGCGCGCGTCAAGGGCGCCGACCTCCAGCGCCAACTGGCGACCGGAGCGATCGCCGCCGCCGAAGTCATCTCCCACTTCGGTGCGCGGCCCGAGGCAGACCTCAAGGCGCTCGTCGCCCTATGAGTTTTAACTGTCCTACAGACGGCGAACCCGCCTACCGTCGCGCGATGACCTCGTGCCACCATTTTGCCCCTGCTTCGATGACCGCGCGTGGCTCCGTGGCGCGCATCGTTAAACTGACTAAACTGACACGATCGACTTGGTGAACGCGCCCATGTCGTCTGCTTTACGGCGTCTCGCGGTCTATTGCGGCTCCGCTTCCGGCACCGCACCGGCCTTTGCCGACGCCGCCCGCCAGACCGGCGAGGCGATGGCTGCGCGCGGCATCGACCTCGTCTACGGCGGCGGCAAGCTGGGTTTGATGGGCATCGTCGCCGACGCGGTGCGCGACGGCGGGGGCCGGACCTATGGCGTGATCCCCGACGTGCTCGTCGGGCTCGAAGTCGCTCACACCGGACTGACCCAACTCCACACCGTCGCCGGGATGCACGAGCGCAAGGCCAAGATGTCCGAGCTCGCCGATGGTTTCCTGATCCTGCCGGGCGGCATCGGCACGTTCGACGAGATGTTCGAGGCGTGGACGTGGAACGCGCTCGGTTACCACTCCAAGCCGTTCTGCCTGGTCGACGTCGCGGGTTTCTGGAGTGGGATGACCGGCTTCCTCGACCATGTCACCGCGTCGGGTTTCCTGTCCCCGGCGCGCCGCGCGCAGCTGCTTGTGGCGGCGACCCCCGCCGAAGCGATCGAGCGGCTAGACGCGGCAGCGCGCGAAGCGACGCAAGGCATGGTCTGGTAATGCACGACAAGATCGCCGCCCTGAGCCTGACCGACGCCGACCGCGACCCGACCGGTTTCGCCGACAAACTCGGCCGCAGCTTCGGCGATACCGGCTTCGCGATCATCGCCGACCACGGCATCGCGCAAGCGCTGATCGATCGCGCCGAGGCCCAGGCCAAGGCGTTCTTCGTCCTCCCCGAAGAGGTTAAGCGCCGCTACGCCATCGCCGGCACCGGCGGCGCGCGCGGCTACACCCCGTTCGGGATCGAAACCGCCAAGGGCCACACGGCGCACGACCTCAAGGAATTCTGGCACGTCGGCCGCGATCTGCCCAAGGGACACACGTTCGCCGCCGTCATGTCGCCGAACGTGTGGCCGGTCGAGGTCGCCGACTTCAAGCCGACGATGCTCGAGCTTTACGACGCGTTCGACCGCTTCGGCGTGCAGATCCTCGCGGCCATTGCCCGCTTCCTCGGCATCGACGAAGATTATTTCCGCGACACTGTGCGCGACGGCAATTCGGTCCTCCGCCTGCTCCATTACCCGCCGCAAGACGAGCCGACCGGCAAGCATATTCGCGCCGGCGCGCATGAGGACATCAACACCATCACGCTGCTGCTCGGCGCCGAAGAGGCCGGGCTGGAATTGCTGACCCGGGACGGCCGCTGGATCCCGGTCAGCCCCAAGTCTGGCGAACTAGTGATCAACATCGGCGACATGCTGCAGCGGTTGACCAACGGCAGGCTGCGCTCGACCTCGCACCGCGTCGTCAACCCGTCGCCCGACCGCGCCGCCCATGCGCGCAGCTCGATGCCCTTCTTCCTCCACTTCCGCCCCGATTTCCTCATCGAGGCGCTGCCCGGCACGATCGAGGCGGGCGAGGCACCGCAATGGCCCCCGATCACCGCCCACGACTACCTCGCCGAGCGGCTGCGCGAGATCAAGCTTGCCTAGCTAGCATCGACGATGTTCGCCGGGCCGAAGCCGTGCGGGATGAGGTCGGCGATGCGGTGGGTCTCGACTGCTTTGCCATCGCCCGAGGCGCACAGGATTTCGATGTCGCGGCCCGCCAGTTGCGCCACCTCGAGGATCGACTGGCGGCATCCTCCGCAGGGAGTGACGGAGGCGTTGCCGGCCAATTCCGGGCCCGAACCATCGCCCCCGGCCACCGCGATGCGGGCGACCTTGTCGAGCCCGAAGGCAAGCTGCGCGGCGGTCAGCGCGGCGAGTTCGGCGCAGACCCCGAGCCGGTAACTGGCATTCTCCATGTTGGCGCCGGTCACGACCTCGCCATCGACGCTCTCGATCGCGCAGCCGACGAAGAAACGCGAGTAGGGCGCGTAAGCCTTGAGGGCGGCGGCGCGGGCGTGGGCGACGAGTTGTTGGTCGGTCATGAAATCGCCCTTAAACACTGCGGCGCAGAGTGCCAAAGGGATAGGTCGATGCGGTTGAAATTGCTGGCCATGTTCGCGCTCGTCTCGCGGGCGGGCGAGACCTGACGCGCCGCTGATCGTCCTTCCCTTGCAGGGAGCGGAGCTACCGCAGCGGCGGTTCGTCGAAGCTGCGGAGCTTGCGGCTGTGGAGGCCGTCGCCTTCCTGCCGCAGCAGGTCGAGCGTCTCGATCCCGATCCGCAGATGCTGGCCGATCGCGCGCTCATAGAAATCATTGGCCTGGCCGGGCAGCTTCAATTCGCCGTGAAGCGGCTTGTCCGACACGCACAGCAAGGTCCCATAGGGCACTCGAAACCGGTACCCCTGCGCTGCGACCGTCGCCGATTCCATGTCGATTGCAACCGCCCGGCTCTGGTTGAAGCGCAGCGCCGATGAGGTGTAGCGTAGCTCCCAGTTGCGGTCGTCGGTCGTCACCACGGTGCCGGTCCGCAGCCGCTTCTTGAGCCCGTCCTCATCCTCACCTGTGACGCGTTCGGCGGCGCGAACCATCGCCGTCTGGACCTCGGCGATCGCCGGGATCGGGATCTCCGGCGGCAA
The DNA here is from genome assembly GCF_025362505.1 of Sphingomonas sp. GTDB lineage: Bacteria > Pseudomonadota > Alphaproteobacteria > Sphingomonadales > Sphingomonadaceae > Sphingomicrobium. The sequence continues at coordinate 19,796 of NZ_JANYGG010000133.1, forward strand.
CACCTCGTCGAGCACGTGATCGTCGCGCAGATAGGCGTGGGCGAGGACATAGTCGCCGATCGTCTGGCTCGGCCGCAACCCTCCGCAATGACCGATCATCAGCCACGCCTCGGGCCGTAGCACCGCGATATGGTCGCAGATCGTCTTCGCGTTCGACGGCCCGACGCCGATGTTGACCAGCGTGATGCCGTCGCCGGTGGGCGTGCGCAAATGATAGGCGGGCATCTGGTGGCGCCGCCACACGCCCGCCGCGATCTGCGCTTCGGCATCGGTCAGGTCGCCATGCTCGAACGTCGCGCCGGGGACGCTGAGCGCGGTGAAACGGCTGCCGGGGTTGCGCAGCTCGTCGATCGCGTACCGAACGAACTCATCGACATAGCGGACATAGTTGGTGAACAGGATGAAGTGCTGGAAATGATCGGTCGGGGTCCCGGTATAATGTTTCAGCCGCGCTAGGCTGAAGTCGGTGCGCGCCGCATCGAACAGCGCCAGCGGACGATCCGGCCCGGGTTGGAATTCCCACACCCCGTCGGCGATCTCGTCGCCGATGTGGACCAGTTGCGACGAGGGAAACCAGCGCGACAGTTCGGCGGTCGAGATCGAGCCGAGGGCAAGGTCGCCACCATCGAGCACGTACGGGTAGGGGATCTCGCTCGCCGAGGGACTGACGCTGATCCGCACCGGATAGTCGCGGACGAGATGCTCGAGCTGCTCGGTGAGGTAGGTTCGGAAGAAGGCTGGCCGGGCGATCGATGTCGCATAGCTGCCCGGCTGGTTAAGTCTTGCGAAAGCGCGCGCCGGGGTCGGCGGTGGAACTTTCGGATCATAATCGATGCGCAGTTCGGGATAGGCGAAGGCGCCCGCCAGCCGCTCGGCGCTATTGGGACGAACACCGTCGGTGGCATAGCGGGCGAGCGCGTCGCGCAGGTTTGCGACCGAACGCTCGTACAGCAACTCAAGCTTGTCGAGCAGGCCTGCAATATCAGCGCTTTTGGTGAATTCCTCCGTCATGGCACCCGGCTTGGCTGTTGGCGCGGCGACAGACAAGCCCGCACGGCCGAAGGTTCGGTATTCGTCTCCACTTGATATTAATAAGTGCACTTATTATAAAGGCCGCATGCAACTCGATAACCTCCCGTTCGAAATCGCCGAAACCGCGCACATGCTGCGCCGCGTGTTCGATCGGCGCGCGGCGTCGCTCGGGGTCACGCGCGCGCAGTGGCGCGTCCTCGCGATACTCGGGCGCAATCCCAATCCTCGCCAGGTGGAAGTTGCCGACCGGCTCGACATCGAACCGATTACCTTGTGCCGGATTATCGACCGGCTCGAGCAGGCCGGGCTGGTAGAGCGCCACCGCGACCCCGCCGACCGCCGTGCCTGGCGGCTTGCCTTAACCGACAAGGCCAAGCCGATCCTCGAAAGCCTGCGCGGCCTTGCAGCCGAGTTAGGCGGCGACGCGTTCGACGGCCTCGGGCCGGATGAAATTGGCGCCCTGCGCGCGAGCCTCACCCGCATTCGCGACAATCTGTCGCAGCTCACATCTTCGCCGAACAGGGTTTCCGCATGAACGAGTTGAAGAAAATTGACCGCGAGACCGGCGAGGAAGCGCGCCACGCCGACTTGCGTGAAACCCGTGCCACCGAGCCAGAGGCCGCAGTCGAGAAGATCGTCGTCGTCAAGCGCAGCCCCAAGCGGATCATCCTGATGCTCGTCGTGCCGCTGATGATCCTGCTCATCGGCGCCTATTTCTGGTTCAACAGTGGCAAAACGGTCGGCACCGACAACGCCTATGTCAAACAGGACATCACCTCGATCAGCACCCAGGTCGGCGGCCCGGTTGTCGAGGTCGGCGTGCGCGAGGGACAGAAGGTCAAGCGCGGCGACGTGCTGTTCCGGATCGATCCCGCCCCACTTCAGGTGGCACTCGCCAATGCCGAGGCGCAAGTCGCAGCGGCGCGATTGCAGACGGTTCAGCTACGCACCCAGGCGGCCGGTACGAACGGCGATATCGTCGGCGGGCAAGCAAATCTGGCGATTACCCAGCGGGCTTTGGCGCGTCAGAACCAGCTGCTTGCACAGGGTTTCACGACCCGCGCCGCGCATGATGACGCGCTCAACGAGGTCGAGAAAGCGCGCGCTCAGTTGGCTGACGCTCGCGCTCGCGCGGCCAGCGCTTCCGCCGCCATCGCTCCGGGCGGTGATCAGCCGCAGATCGCCGCTGCCAACGCGGCGGTCGCGAAAGCTCGTCTCGATATCCAGCACTCGATCGTCCGCGCCCCGTCGGACGGCGTGATCGCCAAGTCCGACCGGCTGCTCGTCGGCCAGACCGCGATCACGGGCCTGTCGATGCTCTCGATCGTCCGCGACAAAGCGGCGTGGGTCGAGGCCAATTTCAAGGAAGACGACCTTGCCCGGATGCATGTCGGGCTGCCGGCGACGGTCAAGTTCGACGCGTATCCGGGGCTAAAGGTAAAGGCACATGTCGCCAGCATCGGCTCGGGCACCGGTAGCGAATTCTCGGTCCTCCCGGCACAGAATGCCAACGGTAATTGGGTCAAGGTGACGCAGCGCGTGCCGGTGCGGATCGCCTTCGACCAGCAGCCGGCGCGCGACATGATCGCGGGTTTGTCGGCCAAGGTCGAAGTGACGCTCGAAGCCCAGCGCTAGGGCATGACCGAACTCCACGTCCTGGAACCCCGCCGAAGGATGCTGGTGACCATCGCGGTGATGCTCGCGGTGCTGATCCAGATCCTCGACACAACCATCGCCAACGTGGCGCTGCCGCACATGCAGGCGAGCCTGGGGGCGACGCAGGACAGCATCAACTGGGTCCTGACGAGTTATATCGTTGCGTCGGCCATCGCCATTCCGATCGCGGGCTGGCTGGCCGACAAGGTCGGCCGCAAGCGGCTGATGGTGATCGCGGTGGTCGCCTTCACCATCGCCAGCTTCCTGTGCGCGATTGCCCAGTCGCTCAGCCAGATGGTCGCCTTCCGCGCCATCCAGGGGGTTAGCGGCGCCTTCCTCGTGCCGCTCGCCCAAGCGACCCTGTTCGACATTTTCCCCCGCGAAAAACATGCGCAGGCAATGGCGTTGTTCGGCGGCGGGGTCATGATCGGGCCGATCCTCGGGCCGCTGCTCGGTGGCTGGCTGACCGACAGTTTCGACTGGCGCTGGGTGTTCCTCGTCAACCTGCCGGTCGGCACATTGGCGGCGGTCATGCTGCTGCGCTACATGCCGAGAACCGACCTCAATCCGCGCAGGTTCGACCTGTTCGGCTTTGCCCTGATCGGAATTGGCCTTGCTGCGCTCCAACTGATGCTCGACCGCGGACAGCAGCTCGACTGGTTCCAGAGCAGCGAAATCCTTATTGAGCTCGGGCTTACCATCGCCGCCTTCTGGATGTTCATCATCCACACCATCACCGGCCGCGAACCGCTGTTCGAGCGGCACATGTTCACCAACCGCAACTTCGCCACCGGCCTGTTCTTCATGGCGGTAACGGGGGTCCTGCTGCTGGCCGGACTCGCGCTGCTGCCTCCGCTTTTGCAACGACTCTACGGCTATTCGGTGCTTCAGTCGGGTGAACTGACGATGCCGCGCGGGGTCGGAACGCTGATCTCGATGGTCACGGTAGGAAAGCTGGCGCAAAAGATCGACATGCGCGCTCTCGTCGCGCTCGGCATGGGGTTGATGGGCACGTCGCTCTACATGATGACCGGCTTTGCGCTGGTCCAGGACGCGCGGCCGGTGATCCTGAGCGGGCTCGTCCAGGGCCTCGGGCTCGGCATGCTGTTCGTGACGATCCAGTCGCTCGCCTTCGCGACGCTCGAGCCGCGGCTCCGCACTGCTGCGGCCAGCCTGCTTAACCTCTCGCGCAACATCGGCGGGTCCGTCGGCATCTCGATCGTCACCGCGGCGCTAACGCGCAATCTTCAGGTCGCCCATGCCGATATTGGTGCGCACATTACCGATGAGAATGCGCCGAGCGCACTCGGCGCACTGACCCAGCAGCTCGGTCTTCCCGCGCAGTCGGCACTCGCGTTGATCGATGCCGAGATCAATCGCCAGGCGGCCTTCATCGCCTATCTCGATGATTTCAAAATGATGATGTGGATCACCTTCGCCGCGATCCCCCTGGTCTTGCTGCTCAAGCCGCCCAAACCCGGTGCGACCAGTGGCGGACCGCCGTTAGCGATGGACTAGCGCAAACAAAAAGGGCGGCTCGGAGAGATCCGAACCGCCCTTTCTTGTTGGATCACGAAACGTCTAGCGCTTCGAGAACTGGAAGCTCTTGCGCGCCTTGGCCTTGCCGTACTTCTTGCGCTCGACGACGCGGCTGTCGCGGGTCAGGAAACCGGCGCGCTTGACCGTGGTGCGGAGCGTCGGCTCGTAGCGTGACAGCGCCTGGGCGATGCCGTGAAGCACCGCGCCGGCCTGGCCCGAGAGGCCGCCGCCCTTGACCGTTGCGATCACGTCGAACTGGCCGGCGCGATCGGTGATCCCGAACGGCTGGTTGATGACGAGACGCAGCGTCGGACGGGCGAAATAAACCTCCTGGTCACGTTCGTTGATAACGATCTTGCCCGAGCCGGGCTTCAGCCAGACGCGCGCGATGGCGTTCTTGCGGCGACCGGTGGCGTAGGCGCGACCGTATTTGTCGAGCTCCTGTTCGCGCAGGATGGCCTGGATCTGCGGACCCTGGGTTGAGACCGGAGCCTCGTCAGCGGCAGGCGCTTCGGAATGATCGGGAGTAGCCTCGGCCGGAGCGGCAGCGACAGCGGCCGGCTCAGGAGGCGTCGCCCCGGTCAGCGCGGCGAGGTCGGCGAGGGACTGGCGATTGTCGGACATCAGGCGCCCACCTTGTTCTTGCGGTTCATGCCCGCGACGTCGAGGGTTACGGGCTGCTGACCATCGTGCGGATGCTCGGTGCCAGTGTAGAGGTGAAGCGCGCGCATCTGGTCGCGGCCCAACGGTCCGCGGGGGACCATGCGCTCGACGGCCTTTTCGATCACACGTTCGGGGAAACGCCCGTCGAGGATCTTCTCGGCGGTGATTTCCTTGATCCCGCCGATATAGCCGGTGTGCTTGTAATAGGTCTTCTGCTGCAGCTTGCGCCCGGTGAAGCGGACCTTGCCGGCGTTGACGATGATGACATGGTCACCACAGTCGACGTGCGGGGTATAGATCGGCTTGTGCTTGCCGCGCAGGATGTTGGCGACAATCGAGGCGAGCCGCCCGACGACGAGGCCATCGGCATCGATCAGATGCCATTTCTTTTCCACCTCGGCCGGCTTGACCGACTTGGTGGTCTTCATGAGCGCCTTCATGGCGTGAGACCTTCTTGGTTATAAGGGAGGCGCCCCAAGGGGTGCCGCAGAACGGGCTAATGCTGAGAGGGGGGTGAAAAGTCAAGCAAATGCGGGGCTTTTTGAACGGGTAAAATATTACCCGGCGCTTTTCTTCGCATTTCGACCGACGATGTGCGCCCCCCAGACGGTCGCCGCGAGGAGCAGCGCCCCGACCGCCTGGTGCGAAGCGGCAAAGACAATTCCAACCCCACTCATGACCGTGGCGATGCCAAGCAGAATCTGCGTGCCGAACGTGGAGTGGATGGCGATCGAGGCGCGGCGGCCGCCGGCCCGCTTCACCCGCCGCGCGAACAGGACCAGCACGACGACCACGCCCCACGCCCACCACCGGTGGACGAAGTGGATGAGGTAGGGATCGTGAGTGAGGGCGAACAGCACGCCGTTCGACCAGTCGATGCCCTCGGGAACGAGGCGGTCGTTCATCAGCGGCCACGTGTTCGCGACCTGGCCGGCGCGAAGCCCGGCGACCCACGCGCCGAACAGGATCTGGACGGCCAGCGCGGCGAGCGTGGCGAGGCTGAAGCCGTTCAGGCGGGCGGGGCGGTTCTGACCGGTGGCGGCGAGGCTGCGCAGGTCGAGCGCAGTCCAGATGCAGCCGGCGAAGATCAGCAGCGCGCTAAGCAGGTGGGCGGACAGGCGGAAATGGCTGACCTCGGTGCGATTCACGAGGCCCGACTGAACCATGTACCAGCCGAGCGCGCCCTGAAAGCCGCCGAGCGCGAACAGCGCGGCGAGGCGCCAGCCATAGCCCTTGGGGATCGCGCGGCGGACGGCGAACCACAACAAGGGGAGGGCGAAGGCGACCCCGATCAGGCGACCGATCAGGCGGTGGACCCATTCCCAGAAATAGATGAACTGGAAATCGCCGAGCGACATTCCGGCCGGGCCGCTGACTTGTCGATATTGCGGAGTGGCCTGATAGCGCGCGAATTCGGCCAGCCAGTCGCCGTGCGACAGCGGCGGGAAGGTGCCCGAGATCGGCTTCCACTCGGTGATCGACAGCCCGCTTTCGGTCAACCTGGTGATCCCGCCGACGACGACCATCGCGAAGACGAGGCCGGCGATGACGAGCAACCAGCGCGCGATCGCGGCTGGTCGCGGCGTGGACGCGGCGATTCGGGTGGCCGGGTTGCTCAGTACGGCGGTGGTCATGCTCGTGACCCGGTCGGTCGCCGCGCGTTGGGAATTGACCAATTCGCGCCAATTCCTGTCAGCGAACTGGTCTGAATGTTCCGAATGTTCACGGTGACGTCGGGTAATGGGCCGAACGGGATCCGGACCGAAAGTGCAAGCGCGCATGAGGAAACAGGGGTTCGAGCGTACATGCTTTGCCTTTCGCAAAAACAGGCGCTGTAGGACAGCAATTTCGTCACCCTCGGCGGCGCGATGTGATATTGTATCCCTGCGTCCGCGCTGCTATATCATCGCCATCATGACTGCCGCGACCCATCACCCCCCCACGTTCAAGCTGGACCGCTTCGCGATCACGCTGTCGGGGCTGTGCCTGGTCCATTGCATCGCCACGACGGTGTTCGTGGCCATGCTCGCGTCAGCGGGCAGCGTGCTCGGGTCGCCGATCATCCACGAGGTTGGTCTGTCGGTCGCCATGACGATTGGCGCGTTGGCGCTCGGCAAGGGTATTCTCGATCACGGATTCATGATGCCGAGCGCGGTCGGCGGGCTTGGGCTGGGCGTGATGGCGGGGGCGCTGACCCTGCCGCACGACGGCAGCGGCGGCGGCGAGGCGCTGTACACGATGGTTGGCGTGCTGATTCTCGCACTCGGCCACCGCCTCAACGGCATCGCCGCTGAATAGCGCCGCCGCTTGCCGCTGAGGCGTGGCGGGCTTATCTTCCTGACATGGGCCGCCACGATCATCACCTGCATGAGGGCGAGTCGCTCAAGGACGCCGCGCGCGACCAGCTGACCGAAAAGGGCGAACAGTGGACCGACATGCGCGCCGCGGTGTTCGATGCGCTGGCGGGGTTTGAAAAGCCCGCGTCGGCCTATGACATCGCCGAGGCTGTCTCAAAGGCACAGGGACGGCGGGTCGCGGCGAACAGCGTCTATCGCATTCTCGACCTGTTCGTGTCGTCGAACCTGGCGATGCGGGTCGAGAGCGCCAACGCCTATGTCGCCAACAGCCACCCGGGCTGTCTCCACGACTGCATCTTCCTGATTTGCGACGACTGCGGCCAGATCAAGCACATCGACGATGACAAGCTGACCGGCGGCGTGCGCGATGCGGCAACCGAGGCAGGGTTTGAACCGTCGCGCCCGGTAATCGAGGTTCGCGGCAAATGTGGCGAGTGCGCCTGACATCCCACTAGCGCAAACACCGGAGAAGCTTTCGCGCGCGCTAAAACCCAGCTACGGCAAGGCGATGACCGATCGCCCTGTGACGCCGCTGCTCGATACCATATCATCGCCTGCCGACATCCGGGCCCTCCCCAAGGGCCAGCTGCTCCAACTTTCCGACGAGCTGCGCCAAGAGATGATTTCGGTCGTGTCGGTGACCGGCGGACACCTTGGCGCGGGGCTCGGCGTGGTCGAGCTGACTGTTGCCATCCATTACGTGTTCGACACGCCGCGCGACACGCTGATCTGGGATGTCGGGCACCAGGCCTATCCGCACAAGATCGTTACCGGCCGCCGCGACCGCATCCGGACGCTACGCCAGCCGGGGGGCCTGAGCGGTTTCACCAAGCGGTCCGAGAGCGAATATGATCCGTTCGGCGCGGCGCATTCGTCGACCTCGATCTCGGCCGCGCTCGGCTTCGCGATTGCCAACAAATTGTCGGGCAAGCCTGGCCGCGCGATCGCGGTGATCGGTGATGGGGCGATGAGCGCGGGCATGGCCTATGAAGCGATGAACAACGCCCAGGCCGCCGGCAACCGGCTGATCGTCATCCTCAACGACAATGACATGTCGATCGCGCCGCCGGTGGGAGGGCTGTCGCATTATCTCGCGCGGCTGGTGTCGTCGGGAAGCTATCTCCACGTGCGGGATTTTGCGCGGCGGGTCGCCAAACGGCTCTCGAAGCGCGTCCACCGCGCCGCGTCCAAGGCCGAGGAATTCGCGCGCGGCATGGCGACCGGCGGCACGCTGTTCGAGGAACTGGGCTTCTATTATGTCGGCCCGGTCGACGGGCATGATGTCGGCGGGCTGGTCGAAATTCTCGAGAATGTGCGCGACGCCGAAGAGGGGCCGATGCTGGTCCATGTCGTTACCAGGAAGGGCAAGGGCTATGCCCCGGCCGAGGCGGCGGCGGACAAATACCACGGTGTCGTCAAGTTCGACGTCGTCTCGGGCAAGCAGGACAAGGGTCCGGGCGGCGGGCCGCCGAGCTATACGGCGGTGTTCGCCACGGCGCTCGCCGACGCGGCGCGGCGCGACGACAAGATCGTCGCGATCACCGCCGCGATGCCGTCGGGCACCGGACTCGACAAGTTCCAGGCCGAATTCCCCGACCGGACGTTCGACGTCGGTATCGCCGAGCAGCATGCGGTGACCTTCGCCGCCGGACTTGCGGCGCAGGGTTATCGGCCGTTCTGCGCGATTTACTCGACTTTCCTTCAGCGCGCGTACGACCAGCTGGTCCACGACGTCGCGATCCAGAATTTGCCGGTGCGCTTCGCGATGGACCGCGCGGGCCTTGTCGGTGCTGACGGCGCGACCCATGCCGGGTCGTTTGATCTCGCTTACCTGTGCACCTTGCCGAACATGGTCGTCATGGCCGCGGCGGACGAGGCCGAGCTCGCCACCATGGTCCACACCATGGCGCTTCACGACAGCAGCCCGAGCGCGGTGCGCTATCCGCGCGGCAACGGACGCGGGGTCGAGATGCCCGCGACCCCCGAGCGGCTCGAGATCGGCAAGGGCCGCATCGTTCGCGAGGGCAAGGCGGTCGCCATCCTGTCGCTCGGCACGCGGCTCGAGGAGGCCGAGAAGGCCGCCGAGCAGTTGGAAGCAATGGGCCTGTCGACCACCGTCGCCGACATGCGCTTTGCCAAGCCGCTCGACGAGGCACTGATCCGCCGCCTGCTCACCACTCACGAAGTCGCGGTGACGGTCGAGGAAGCCTCGGTCGGCGGATTTGGCGCGCATGTCCTGACGCTGGCGAGCGACGAGGGGCTGATCGATGGGGGATTGAAGCTCCGCACGATGCGGTTGCCCGACGTGTTCCTGGACCAGAACGCGCCGATGAAGCAATATGACGAGGCGGGGCTCAACGCGCCGCAGATCGTCGAGACGGTGCTGAAGGCGCTGCGGCGCAACAGCATCGGGGTGGCCGAAGGAGCGAGCGCCTGAGCCCCGAACGGCTGGGCCGCGCCGCCTATCGCGCGTGGACCCCGATCACGCTTCGCTGGGCCGACAATGACGTTTACGGACACGTCAATAATACCGTCTATTATCAATGGTTCGACGATGCGGTGAACGGCTGGCTGATCGAGGCCGGGCTGCTCGACGTCGAAGCGGGCGACCCGATCGGGCTGGTCGTCGCGACATCGTGCAGCTATTTCGCGCCGCTCGCCTTTCCGGGCAAGGTCGAGGTCGGGATCGCGATCGAGCGGCCTGGGCGGTCGAGCGTGACCTATCGGGCCGGCGTGTTCGCGAAGGGTTCCGACAAGCCCGCCGCCCAGGGACAATTCACGCACGTTTACGTCGGCCGCGAGAGCCGCCGGCCGATTGCCCTTCCCGACACCTGGCGCGCCGTGCTGGAAACGCTCGCCTAGGCGGTGATACGTTCCTTTGCGGCCGCATATTCGCGCGCCAGGCGATCGACCATCGCCGTCACCGGGCCGACGCTGTCGACCGCGCCGATGCCCTGGCCCGAACCCCAGATGTCGCGCCACGCCTTCGCGCCCGTCGACGATTCGAAGGTCATCGATTCGGGGCCACCTTCGGGCAGGTTGTCGGGATCGAGCCCGGCGGCGACGATCGACGGGCGCAGGTAATTGCCGCCGATGCCGGTGAACAATGACGAGTTGACGATGTCGACCGCGCTGCCGGCGACGATGCCCTGCTTATATTCGTCCGATGCGCGCGCCTCGTAGGTCGCGATGAACGGCGATCCGATATAGGCGAAGTCGGCACCCATCGCCTGCGCCGCGAGGACCGCGCCGCCGGTCGCGATCGAGCCCGACAAGGCGAGCGGCCCGTCGAACCACTGGCGGATTTCCTGGACGAGCGCGAACGGCGACCAGGTCCCGGCGTGGCCGCCCGCGCCCGTGGCGACCGCGATCAGGCCGTCGGCGCCCTTCTCGATCGCCTTGTGCGCGAAGCGGTCATTGATGATGTCGTGGAAGGTGATCCCGCCCCACGCGTGGACCGCGGTGTTGAGGTCCTCGCGTGCGCCCAGCGAGGTGATCGTGATCGGCACCTTCCACTTGGCGCAGGTCGCGATGTCGGCCTCGAGCCGATCGTTCGAGCGGTGGACGATCTGGTTGACCGCATAGGGCGCGGACGGAGCGTCGGGATGATCGCGGTCATGCGCGGCGAGCGCCTCGGTGATCTCGTGGAGCCACTCGTCGACTAGCGCCTGCGGGCGGGCGTTGAGCGCGGGGAAGCTGCCGACTATCCCGGACTTGCATTGGGCGATTACTAGCGCCGGGCCGGAGACGATGAACAAGGGCGCGCCGATCACCGGCAGGCGCAGGCGCGAGAGGATGGAAGGGACGCTCATCGGGAGGATTCCTCTAGGCCTGGTGGTGATAGTCGCGGTACCATTGGACGAAGCGCGGGACGCCAACGTCGATGGTGGTGGTCGGTGCATAGCCATGATCACGCGCGATCGCGCTGATGTCGGCGAAGGTATCGGCGACATCGCCAACCTGCATGCCCTTGGCGTCGATGATCGCGCTCCGCCCGGTCTCGGCCTCGAGCAGGCGTACGACGCGCATCAGTTCCTCGGAGCGGCTGTTGCCGATGTTGTAGAGCGCGTGGGGCGCGTAGCTGCCGCCGGCTTTCTCGGTGCCGTCATCCGTCGGCGGGCCGTCGAGGCAGACGACGACGCCGCTGACGATATCGTCGATGAAGGTGAAGTCGCGCCGCATGTCGCCGCCGTTGAACAGGGGTAGCGGGCGGCCTTCGTAAAGCGCCTTGGTAAAGATCCACATCGCCATGTCGGGGCGGCCCCACGGGCCGTAGACGGTGAAGAAGCGCAGGCCGGTCAGCGGCAATTTGTAGAGGCTGGCATAGCTTTCGCTGATCAGCTCGTCGGCCTTCTTGGTCGCGGCATAGAGCGACAGCGGGTGATCGACGCGGTCCTCGACGCGGAACGGCAGGGTCTTGTTGCCGCCGTAGACCGACGAGGAGGAGGCGTAGACCATATGGCTCGACTGGCGCTGGCGGGCGAGCTCCAGCATGTTGGCGTGACCGACGAGGTTGGCCTGTATGTAAGCGGATGGATTCTCGATCGAATAGCGAACCCCGGCCTGCGCCCCGAGGTGGACGATGCGGTCGAAGTCGTGGCGGCGAGCGAAGTCGGTCAACGCGGCATTGTCGGCGAAATCGACCTTCTCGAAGGCGAAGGCATTGCCGAAGTCGCGCCTGAGCGCGGTGAGGCGGTCCTCCTTCAGCTGGACCGAATAATAGTCGCTGAGGTTGTCGATCCCGACAACGCGGTCGCCGCGCTCCATCAGGCGGCGGGTAACGGACGAGCCGATAAAGCCGGCGGCGCCGGTAACGAGGACATTCATGACGGCTCCCTAGCGGCGG
>NZ_JANYGG010000125.1 GCF_025362505.1 Sphingomonas sp.
CGGCGACACCGTGCGCATGAAATTGCCAGGGGACATGGCCTATCGCCGAGAAATAGCTTGGCCAGAACCCCAGACCGATCACGACCAAGACGAACAGCACATAATAATGTGCGTGGCGATATGGCATGGGCACCCCCTCCCGCATTGTCCCGGCGGTGGCTATCAGTTTTTTGCCGCGAGGTGAATGACGTCGGTGGTGCGGCCAAAAGCGCTGCCTCGCGTACTGGCGGCCTATGTCGACGACCGCCATCCAACGCTTCGATTAAACCAGCTAACCAGCATTATCCCAAAGCACGGTCAGGGGGCTGTATGGCAGTGAAAAACAGTTCGCGCCGACGGAAGTGGCCTTTGCGAAAGTGACAGTCGCTACCCCGCTGCCACCCTGACCGCGTCGCAGATCCCGTCGACCAGTGTCTCGACCATCGCGAGGTCGTCGCCTTCGGCCATTACGCGGATCAGGGGTTCGGTGCCTGACTTGCGGATAACGAGGCGGCCGCGCCCGGCGAGCTTTGCCTCGGCATCGGCGATGACCGCCTTGACCGCGGCGTCGTCGAGCGGCTGGCCTTTCGCGAACCGGACATTCTTGAGCAGTTGCGGCACCGGTTCGAACAGGTGGAGCAGTTCGCTCGCCGGCTTGTCCTGATCGATCAGCGCGGCGAGGACCTGCAGCCCGGCGACCAGCCCGTCGCCGGTGGTCGAATGATCGGACAGGATGATGTGCCCCGACTGCTCGCCGCCGACATTGCGGCCGCGCGCGCGCATCGCCTCAAGCACATAGCGGTCGCCGACCTGGGTGCGCTCGAGCGCGATGCCCTCCTCGGCGAGGCGGCGCTCGAGCCCGAGGTTCGACATCACCGTCGATACCACCGCATTGCCCATCAGCGCCTCGCGCCGGTGATGGTCGATCGCGATCAGCGCCATCAGCTGGTCACCGTCGATGACCTCGCCCTTCTCGTCGACCACGATCAGCCGGTCGGCATCGCCGTCGAGCGCAAGGCCGATGTCGGCGCCCGACGCGACGACGGTTTCGCGCAGCAGCATCGGCTCGGTCGACCCGCAGCCTTCGTTGATGTTGAGCCCGTCGGGCTTGACGCCGAGCGGAATGACGTTGGCGCCGAGCTCCCACAGCGCCTCGGGCGCGACCGAATAGGCCGCCCCGTTGGCGCAATCGATCACCACCTTGAGCCCGTCGAGCCGCAGCCGTTCGGGGAAGGTCGACTTGGCGAAATGGATATAGCGGCCGCGCGCGTCGTCGATCCGCCTGGCCCGGCCGATCTTCTCGGGCGCGACGAGGACCGGCACCTGATCGAGCCGCGCCTCGATCGCCAGCTCGTCGGCGTCGGACAGCTTGTAACCATCGGGCCCGAACAGCTTGATACCATTGTCGTAAAACTTGTTGTGGCTGGCCGAGATCATCACGCCCAAGTCGGCGCGCATCGACCGGGTCAGCATCGCCACCGCCGGGGTCGGCATCGGGCCGAGCAGGACAACGTCCATCCCGACGCTGTTGAAGCCCGCGACGAGCGCCGATTCCATCATATAGCCCGACAGCCGCGTGTCCTTGCCGATCACCACCCGGTGGCGGTGGTCGCCGCGCATGAAGTGAGCGCCCGCCGCCTGGCCGACCTTGAGCGCGGTTTCGGCGGTCATCGGCGGGGTGTTGGTCTTGCCGCGGATCCCGTCGGTGCCAAAGAATTTGCGTGTCATCAGCGGGCCCTAGCGGCTCATCCGAGCCAGCGCCACGGTCCCGCGCCGATCGCGCCATGAGCGAAAGTGGCGAGGATCAGCGCGGCGAGCGGGATCACCCTATTTCACTCCATGCATGAGCTTCTTGAGCGGCCACGCCAGCGCCAGCAGCAATGCGCCGATGACGATCGCGAACAGCCCGATCTTCCAGAACACCCCGACATAGGTGTTGAGGCTGACCGCGAGGTTGGTGACCTGTCCGCCGACGGTCTCGACCGAGGCGACCTGCGCGACGAGGCCGGCGACATATTGCGCCACCGCGATCGACAGGAACCACACGCCCATCATCATGCCGACGATCCGCGCGATCGACAGCTTGGTGATCATCGACAGCCCGACCGGCGAGATGCACAGTTCGGCGATGGAGTGGATCAGGTAGAGCCCGGCAAGCCACCACAACCCAACCTTGAAATCGGGCCCGGCGAACGTCGCGCCCCACACCAGGAACAGAAAGCCCGCCCCCACGCCCATCAAGGCGATACCGAACTTGACCGGGATGGTCGGCTCGATCCCGCGCCGCGCCATTCCGTTCCACATGATCGAGAACAGCGGCGCCAGGAGCACGATGAAGGCAGCGTTGAAAAACTGGGTCTGCCCCGCCGAAATGCTGAACAGGCCGAACACGCTGAGGTCGGTGTTGCGGTCGGCGAACAGGGTGAGGCTCGACCCGGCCTGTTCGAACAGCGTCCAGAACACCGTGTTGAAGGTGATCAGGATCATTGCCGCCAGCATCATCTGAAACTCGGCGCGGCTGCCCTTGAGGAACGACCAGATCATGATTCCGGGGACCGAGATGAGGAAGGTCCCGAACATGATCTTGCCCATGATCGGCAGCGTGGCGATGTAGCCAAGTATCCCCGACCCCGCCTCGGGCTTCACATAGCTCATCAGGTTGGTGAACAGGAAATAGGCAACCGGGATGGCCAGCACCGCCGCGGCGTAGATCACCATGTCGCGATTGGCGGGCGCGCCGGCGGGACGATCACCGACACCGTCGAGCTTGCCGCCATCGAACTGGATCAGCGCCCACGAGACCATCATGCCGAGCGCGGCGAGCGCGAACCCCGCCCACCAGCCAAGCCCGCCCCAGCTGCCCATCCCGACCGCGAGCAGCGGGCACAGGATTTGCGAGAAGAGCGAGCCAAGGTTGATCCCCATGTAGAAAATTGTGAAGCCCGCGTCGCGGCGGCGATCGCCCTCGGCATAAAGCGTGCCAACCATCGTCGAGATATTGGGCTTGAAGAAGCCGTTACCGATCACTACCAACGCCAATCCGACCAGCAGCAACGCGACCGACATCGGATTGCGCTCGCCCTGCGGATCGAAACCGCCAACCGCAATCTTCCGTGCCTCATGCCCGTCGGGCGCGAGCAGCGAGACCGACTTGTCGTCATTACCCCGGATCAGCAGGTTTTGACCCTGGTCGACGACATATTGCTTGATGCCCTCGCCGCGGCCTTCCTGGACCACTTCATAGCGCTGGCCGTCGATCATCGCGAACGGCTTCGCTGGCGCACCGCCGAAGCACAGCGTGAGATAGCCAAGGCTCATCAGGATCGCGCCGAACTTTACCGAGCGCTTGGATCCCAGGAAGCGGTCGGCAAGCAGGCCGCCGATCAGCGGGGTCAGATAGACCAGCGCGGTGAACCCGCCGTAGAGGCCGGTCGTCGTGCGGTCCGAAAACAGGAAATGCTGAGCGAGGTACAGCGTCAGCAACGCACGCATGCCGTAATAGCCGAAGCGCTCCATCGCCTCGGTGGTGAACAGCCGGGCGAGCTGGCGCGGATGGCCGAACCATTCCTCGCGTGCCGCCGGATTCACGTGGCTGATGTCGGGCTCCGACGGATTGTCCGCCGTGGGCGAGTCGACCATGTAGATTATCTCCCTGGACCCTTCGGCCATCCGCGCGCCGCGCGTGACCGACTTGTTGCAGGCGAGACTAGCGGGAAATGGCGGAGTGTAAAGTTGGAGCCGGCGCGGAGGGCGCGGCGGCGACGTGCGACAGGCACAGAGCCAGCCGGGCCGCAGACGAATTACGATGCCATGAAATGGCGCGAGTGACGGGACTCGAACCCGCGACCTCCGGCGTGACAGGCCGGCGCTCTAACCAACTGAGCTACACCCGCGCGTTGGTGGCGGCGAACTAGGGGAGGCCCCCTCCCCTGTCAACAAGGCGGGGAAGCGTTTTTGCGAGTCCCTCGCCGCGCTACTCGTCGGAACTTTCTTCGTCATCGCCGACATGGGTCAATACACCGTTCTCGAACAGGAAACCGGCGATGTCGGGCGTCCCCGCCGCAGCGAAAATCGTCTTGATGATGATCAGCAGCGGCACCGCCAGCAACGCCCCGGTCGTGCCCCACACCCACGCCCAGAAGCTCAGCGACACCAGGATCAGCAGCGGGTTGATCTCGAGCTTTCGGCCAACCAGCGATGGTGTGAACACGTTAGCCTCGACGAGGTGCATGGCAAGGAAGATTGCCGGTGGCAACATCGCCGACCAGACATCAGGAAAGGTCATCAGTCCGCCGAACGCGAGCAGAAAGACGCAGGCGATCGGCCCCAGGTAAGGGATGTAGTTGAGCACCGCGACGATGCCGCCCCACATCAACGGCGACGGCATGCCGAGCATCCACAGGATCAGCGCGGTCAGCGCGCCGAGTGTGACATTGATCAGCGAAATGGTAGCGATGTAGGTCGATGTCGCTTCGACCACCTGCTGGATTACGCGGGCCGTGGTCAGCGCGCCTTCGAAGCTGCCGCGGCTCTTGATCGTACTGCGCCGCATTGCGGTCCAGCCCGACAGAAAGAAATAGATCACGAGAAGCGCGAAGAACAATTGGATCGCGGCATGCGGGACCGAGGAAGTGATTAACCCCATCACCGAGTTCGGGGCGGCAATGTGCACTTCGCGGCCGCCTGTATGATCCCCGGAAATGCTGATCTTAGAGGCGGTATTGTCAATGAAATGCTCGAGATTCTTGTACAGGTCGAGCAACGGCGCAAGCGTGTGGCGGACATGGTCGACCCGTGACGGAACCATCGCCACCCATTGGATCGCTGGCGATACAATGGAGGCGATTGCAAAGGCAGCAACGCCAAGGAAGAGGATCACACACAGGCCCGCCGCAAGACGCGGCCCAACGCCCCGCCGCTCGAACCATTCGAGGACGGGGACAAGCGCAATCGCCACCACCAGCGCAGCGGTGACTGGCAAGAAGAATTCTGCCCCCTCGCGAAGCGCGAACGGAAGGGCGAGTACTAGGCCGATTCCGCCGAGCAGGTTGAGCGAGGCGAGCAAGCGAACGCGTTTGGCCTCAAGATTCTCAACCTCACTCGTCACCTGCGGGACGGGCGGCTTGGTCCGGGTCTTGCGCGGGACGGTCATAGGCCTTGCTTATCGGGCGATAGGCGGTTGGGCTAGACGTTTCGATGGAGTGACGATCGCGGGGTGCTTTCAGATGGATTGCGCCTGCGCCCAGGCGCGAAGGTCGCTGGCGAACCCGGCCATGGTGGCCATCGCCGCAAATTCGTCCGGGGTCGCACGGCGGCGATTGACAATCTCGACCAGCCGATCGAAGCCAAATTCCGGGTTGGGCCGATCGACCAGCTCGACC
>NZ_JANYGG010000127.1 GCF_025362505.1 Sphingomonas sp.
CAATGTACGACGACCAGCCGCGCTATTTCGCGGGCCTCACCCGCTTTATGCGGAAGATGAACCAGACTTTTTCGCGCGGGCCTTCGCGCGGAAGCGTGCCGCCCAGCCGTTGAGGCCTTTCTGCTCGGCGCGGGCGATGCCTAGCGCGTCCGGCTCGACGTCTTTCGTCACGACGCTGCCCGCGCCGACGATCGCGCCCGCGCCGATCGTCACCGGGGCGACCAGCGCGCTGTTCGAACCGATGAAAGCGCCATCGCCGATCACCGTGCGGTATTTGAAAAAGCCGTCGTAGTTGCAGGTGATCGTGCCCGCGCCGATGTTGGCATTGGCACCGACGTCGGCGTCACCGAGATAGGTCAGGTGGTTGGCCTTGGCGCCGGGGCCGAGGCGCGCCTTTTTCATCTCGACGAAATTGCCGATCTTCGAGCCTTCCTCCATCACCGCGCCGGGGCGGAGGCGGGCGAACGGGCCGACTTCGCAACCCGGGCCGACCGATGCTCCCTCGATGTGGCTGAAGGCGCGGATGATCGCGCCGTCGGCGATGGTCACGCCGGGGCCGAAGAAAACGTGGGGCTCGATCGTCACGTCGCGGCCGATGACGGTGTCGGCGGCGAACCAGACGCTGGCGGGGTCGATGAGTGATACTCCCGCCGCCATCATCTGCATCCGGCGACGCTGCTGCCATTGCCCTTCGGCGGCGGCGAGTTCGGCGCGGCTGTTGATCCCGACCGCCTCGATCGCCGCGCCCTCGACCGCGACGGCGGCGATGCCTTCGGCGGCCGCGACCATGACGAGGTCGGGGAGGTAATATTCGCCTGCCGCGTTGTCGTTGCCGATTTGGGGCAGCCAGCGGCGCAAGTCCGTGGCGGCGAGCGCCATCATTCCGCTGTTGCACAGCCGGACTGCTCGCTCTGCCTCGGTGGCGTCCTTATACTCGACCATCTTCGCGACAAGATCGCCGTGGCCGAGGATCACGCGGCCATAGGCGCCGGGATCGACGGGCGTATGCGCGAGGACGACGATGCTGGGGGAGTCGGGGGCGGCCAACCGGGACAACATCGCGCGAAGAGTCCCGGCTTCAACGAAAGGGGTATCTCCGAACAATATCAGGATGTTACCGTCAAAACTGTCGAGCGCGGGCAAGCCTTGCGCGACGGCGTGGGCGGTGCCGAATTGCTCGCCCTGAACCGCGATCGTCGCGCCGCGCGCCGCGACCATTGCCTCGACCTGCTCGCGGCCCTTGCCGACGACGAGCACTTCACGCGCCGGCGACAGTTCGGACACGGTGTCGAGCAGGTGGAGCAGCATCGCCTTGCCGGCGATCGGGTGAAGTACCTTGTGCGTATCGGACCGCATCCGCGTGCCCTGCCCGGCGGCGAGAATGATTACGGCGAGCGGCAAGACAGGGTCGGTCATATGCCCGACTTTGCCATGCCGTCACGCGGCGCGCCAGTGGGCCGCCCGTGATGCGAGCGGCCCGGTCCGTCTCAGCTTTTGGCCGGCGGAGTCTTGGGCGGAGTCTTGGGCGGAGTCGCCCGCTTGCGCGCCGAAGCACCGCCACGGCGAGTCTTCGCTTTCGAGGAGCGCTTGGCGGTGGCCGAACGCGGCTTGGGTCCGGGCTTCGACGCCGCCGGGGTAGAGCTCGCTGCCGCAGCGGTCGCGGCGCGCGGCTTCGGCCCGGGCTTGGCGCGCGTCGCGGGCGCCGCCGCCGTCGCGGCGCGCGGCTTGGGACCGGGCTTGAGGCGGATGGTCTTTGTCGCCGCCTTTGCGCGCGGTTTGCGGGTCGTCGTCGCCTTGCTCGCCGATGTCGAAGCGCGCGCGCTTGGTGCCGCTTTCGGCTTGGCGCTGCTCGTCGCGGCGGTGAATTCGTCGCTCCACTTGCCCGACATCACCCGCTGGGCTGCGTCGGCGACCGCTTCGGCGATCAGCGTACCGAGCTTCGACGCACTCGTCATCATCGCGGTCGCCGCGCTTGACGCGCTGTCGGCGGCGTCCATCCCGGCGTCGCGAATCTTGCGCCGCGCGCCCGGTGAAGCAGCCAGCGCCGCCGCCGCCGCGGTCAGCGCCGCCGCGAGCATTTCGCGGCTCAGCGCGGCTTTCGCCAGCTTGTCGATCGTGGTCTCGCTACCGCTGCTGGTGGAACCCGATTTCCCACCCGAACCGCGCGTCGTCGATTTGGCCATGCGTACCTCCCGTGAAGTCGTCGAAGGCAAGACGGTCCACCGGCGAAACGGTTCCGTCAAGCGCAAGTTACGCGCACCATTCAAAGGCCTGGAATAGTTAAGGGAGCTGCCACCTGAGTGACAGCCCCCTCGACATGGTCAGCGGCCGGAAGTTCCAGCCCGGAAGACCTCGTGCGGAGTGATTAGCCCCGCATCTCCCGAACGAACGAACCCGACCCCTTAGCTGAACCATGAGACATCGGATCACCTCCTTTCGCTGCGTTGAAACTGGAGACAGGATGAGTCGAAACGCGGCACACTTCAAGACTTGAAAATAACCAAATTCTGGTCATAATCCTGTGCTGGTTTTTCGAGCCGCCGCGGACGCGTATCGCGGACGCGAAGGATACTCGCCAAACTGGCGTTCAGCCGACCAGCTTCTCGACCTTCGCCTGCAACGCCGCGAGCTCGGCGCGCAGCTTATCGATCTCGCTCGCCCCGCCCGCTGCCTGGGTCCCTGCGGGCTCGGTCGCTTTCACCTTGGGCCGGAGTGCCGCGGTCGCATCCTCGAACATCGCCATGTTGCGCTTGGCAAGGTCGGCCAGCGGGTTGGCGGTCAGCGCATCGCGCATCGCATTCTGGTTGGACTTGAACGCGTCCATTGCCGCGTCGAGATAGGCCGGCACCGCGCCCTGCATCGACCCGCCGTAGAGCCCGATCAGCTGGCGCAGGAAATTGACCGGCAACATGGTCGATCCGCGCGATTCCTCGTCGACGATGATCTGGGTCAGCACCTGGTGGGTGATGTCGTCGCCCGACTTGGCGTCGAGCACTTCGAATTCGCGGCCCTCGCGGATCATCGCCGCCAGCCGGTCGAGCGTGATGTAGCTCGAGCTTTCGGTGTCATAAAGCCGCCGGTTGGCGTACTTCTTGATCGTCACCTTGCCGCCAGACTTCGCCATGCTCTACTCCTGTGCCGTGACCGAAACAGTAGCACCGCGAGATATCGCACTGCAACATGGCGCTGGAGCGACGATGGCGCCGCGTCCGTTGCCGCTGTTCCTCGAGCTTTTGCGCGAAGTTTCAAAGGGGAACCCGGCGCTTGCCCGCCGCGCGCTCGACGGGCTCGGGCGATATCAGCGGGCCGAGCGGCGGCCGCCCCAAGCGCCGCGTCCCGCATTGGCGCAAGTCGGCGGCACGATGGTGCGCGATCATGGCGGGAGCGGTTCGCCGGTGCTGCTCGTGCCGTCGCTGATCAACCCGCCGCGCGTGCTCGACCTGCCCGGCCAGTCACTGGCCGAAGCGCTGGCGACGCGGCACCACATGATGCTGCTCGATTGGGGCCCGGCGTCGGCGCGCGCCGATCTCGACCTTGTCGGACATGTCGAGCAGTTGCTGGTGCCGTTGATGCGCCAGATCGGCGAACCGGTCGCGCTCGCCGGCTATTGCCTGGGTGGAACGATGGCGCTGGCGGCGGCCAACCTCATCCCGGTGACGCGAGTCGCGACGCTCGCCGCGCCGTGGGTGTTTTCGGCCTATCCCGAGGAGTCGCGCGCCTCGCTCAAGCAGCTGTGGACCAGCGCCGCGCCCGCCTCCACGGCGTTCGGGGTGCTCCCGACCGAGGTGTTGCAGGCGGCCTTCTGGTCGCTCGATCCTGCCGCGATCGTCGCCAAGTTCGCCCGCCTCGCCGACGAGCCCGAGCAAAGCGCGGCGCTTGCCCGCTTCGTCGCACTGGAGGATTGGGCGAACGACGGCGAAGCGCTCCCCCTCCCCGCCGCGCGCGAATTGATCGAGCAATTGTTCCTCGCCGACCGTTCGGGGCGCGGGACATGGCAGGTCGGCGGTGCCATCATCCGCCCCGACCCCGCGCCGGCGCTCCACTTCACCGCCCGCGCCGACCGCATCGTTCCCGCCGCAAGCGCCCCGCCCGGGCCGTCCCACGCCGTCTCCGCCGGACACGTCGGCATGATCGTCGGCAGTAACGCGCCCGAGCAGCTCCACCGGCCGCTGCTGGACTTCCTCACCTGACGTTGATGCAGTCGTCACGGGTCAGCGACGGCGGCGCATCGGCGCGCAGCTTCAGCCGCGAGGTCAGCTGCGCCAATCTCCGCACATAGGCATCGGTGAACACCACCGCGCAGCCGCGGCTGAGGTGCGACCATTCGGGGAGCAGCAGGTTATTGACCGACGCGGGCAAATCGTCGTTGTGGACCCCGACGCTGTGCGTGACACGAAGCAGCGCGTTCCAGCCCTTGGCTTTGGGGATCGCCGCTTCCTCGTTGATGCGCAGGTGGCGGTCCGACGGAGGGCGGACGAACACCACGTCACCGCCCCGCGCGCGAATGGTTGCGACGGCGGTTGCCGCTTCGGCCAGGCCCTTGCGAATTTGGGCGTCGGCGAAGGGCTTGTCCTCCTTGAACCCCTTCCACGCATAGCGGGCGTGGCCGCGCAGTCGCGCATCGGTCAGGATGCGCGGCCACATCGATGTCTCGCGATGCTCGCCGACCTCCGCTAATTTCCAGACATCGTCGTATGGCCCGTCAGCTCCGCCACGGTAGCCGGGATCGAGCCGCGCGGCGACGACGCTCAGCCGGTAGCTCGAATCGAGGAACGCCAGGCGCCGCTGAAGGAAATGGTCGATCGCCTGCGACGATTCCTTCGCCGGCGAGAGGAAGTGTTTGCGCTCGTGAATGTAGCGACCATAGCCGTCGAATGGCTGGAAGAACATCGTGTCCGCCATCCCGACGATGAGCAGCCCGTGGAACGCCTTGTTGTCGGCGACGTCCTTCAGCAATGTGCGCGCGCTGGTCCCGTGAATCGCGAGCTGGAGCGGGCGGATTCCGGTTAGCTGCTCGAACCGGTTGAAATTGGTGTCGAACAGGATCCGGCTGTCGCCGACGATCGCCACCGGTGCCTGCGCCGAGCGGGCGCGTTCGTTGGCCCAGTCGGTCTCGCTATTGTCGAGATCGCCGGCGTGAAGCCCGTTGCGCCGCGCATTGACTTCGAGCGCGGCGGTGCCGGCGAGCAGCGCCAGCGCGACGCCAAGCGCGAGCCTGCCCCATGGCTGGCGGGGGACGTCGCGGGTCGGCACCGGCTGCGCCTGCCCGGGGCGGTCCGACGCGGTCAGCCTGAGCCCGGCGGGGAGCGCGCCGTCACGGCTGAGCACACCGCCGCCGGGGAGGGTCGGGTTGGGACCGCCGGAACCGTTAGAACTGGAAGTAGATGAAGGCATTGCCCGCTCCCTGTTCGGCGATGATCGCGATGCCCATCCCTGCCCATATCAGCCCAACGAGCCACGCCGGGGTCCGTTCGATGACCAGCTCGATCGTGCGGTCGCGCATCGCCCAGTGGGTCGCGACGATCGCGGTCGTCGCGACCAGCGCGTAGATTAGCGGCAGCAGCGCGATCAGCGGCGTGGGCTTGGCCGACATGCCGACCATCGCGGTAAGGATCGTCGCCGCGCCGCCGAAGGTCTTGGCGCGAAAGAACACCCAGGTGACGTTGATCAGCAGGAAGGTCAGCAGCCCCAGCGCGACGAGCATCGCGCGGCCTGGCGTCACTCCGGCGAACCGCTTCTTCAGCCAGCGTTCGGCGGCGAGATAGGTCCCGTGAAGCCCGCCCCACACGACGAACGTCCAGCTCGCGCCGTGCCAAAGGCCGCCGAGCAGCATCGTTCCCATCAGCGCGGCATAGGTCCGCGCTTCGCCGTGGCGATTGCCGCCCAGCGGAATGTAGAGATAGTCGCGCAGCCAGCTTGACAAGGTGATGTGCCAACGCCGCCAGAAATCGGAGAAGCCGATCGCCGCATAAGGAAAGCGGAAATTATCGGGCATGGCGAAGCCGAGGCACATCGCGACCCCGATCGCGGTCGTCGAATAGCCGGCGAAGTCGCAGAAGATCTGCCCGGCGAACGCAAACGTCGCGGCCCACGCGTCGAGCATCCCCGGTATTTTGTCGTGCGCGTCATAGACCTTCTCGACCACCGGGCCGAGGAAGCCGTCGGCGATGACGACCTTCTGGAACAGCCCGAGGGTGACCAGCGCGAGCCCGAAGAAGAGCTGGTGCGCGCTCGCCTTGCGCTGTTCCGCGAACTGCGGGACGAGCTCGGTCGGGCGCATGATCGGCCCCGCGACGAGGTGCGGGAAAAAGGTCACGAACAGCGCGTAGTCGAGAAACCGCTTGGCCGGCTGGGCGCGGCGCAGATAGACGTCGAGCGTGTAGGACAGCGTCGCGAAGGTATAGAAGCTGATCCCGACCGGCAGGATGATGTCATATTGCGCCGGATGGAAATCGACCCCCACGGCCTTCGCCAGAGCGACGAAATTGGCGAGCAGAAACTCGCCATATTTGAAGAAGCCAAGCATGCCGAGGTTGACCACGACCGACGTGATCATCCACGCCCGCCGGGTCGACTGGCGCTCCGACCGGACCATCGCCTGCGCCGCCCACCAGTCGACCACGGTCGAAATCCACAGCAGGATTACGAACGGCGGATTCCACGCGGCGTAGAAGATGTAGCTGGCGACCAGCAGGTTGATCTTCTTGACCGTCCACGGAAAGCGCCAGTTGTGCAGCGCGAGGACGATTGCGAAAAAGACCAGGAAGGTCAGCGAGTTAAAGATCATGCGTCGCGCCACCGCGCGCTGGTCGTCCCGTTCCTCATGCCCTGGCCCCCACAAGCTGCACGCATACACAAAGGCCGGCGACTCGAAAGTTGCGCTGGATCAAGCCTCCTGGTGAAGGTGGTGCGCCATTCGGGGGGCGGAGGCAAGCCGCGCAACCTCGCTTGCCCGCGCGCGCCTCTCCGGCTAAACGACGGCCCACGCACCCATAGCTCAGCTGGATAGAGCGCTGCCCTCCGAAGGCATCAAATCTCAAGTCGGCGGTTGCAGGCCGAGCCTGAACGCCAACGATGTCGCGACGCTTAGCAAGCACCTCGCCCAGCAGACGCAGCCTGATCCTCGCTTGCTCGTCTCCCTTATCCGACGCTGGCGATCTCACGATCCTGAACGGAACTCCAGTCCCGAGTGGGCGGCTCTGGCTCCCGGCACGCAGAAAACTTGGGGAAGCCAATTGCGAATCATCGAAGACCGGTGGGGAACGACCCCACTGTCGCTGTGGAATGACCACCGCATGCAATCGAAGGTCATGGACTGGCGTGACTCCCGTTCATCGACGCCACGCGCCGCCGATCTGGGGGTGATGGTTCTCCGGGAGCTTCTTAAATTCGGGAAGTTGAGAGGATTGGTCTCGCAAAATGCGGCGGCAGGGATTCCGACCCTTTACCGGGGTGGCAACCGCGCCGAGATAATCTGGACTGAAGAGGACATTGACCGGTTCTGCTGGCATGCAATCATGCTGGAAAGGCCGCATATGATCGATGGCTTGATGCTGATGGTCGCCAATGCCCACGCCGCTAGGCTCGCAATTGCCGAAAGCGGTGATCAGCCCGTTGATGTTGTCGCGGAGAAACATGGGTTCACACGCCATTACTTCGCGCAACTCGTACGGCTCGGCGGCCTCG
>NZ_JANYGG010000137.1 GCF_025362505.1 Sphingomonas sp.
ACCGATGTTGACCGGCGTGCCGCGGGCAAGGTCGCGCCCGTAGCATTTGCCGCACACGCCGATCTTCGCCGCGCAAACGAGCGGCGAGCGGATCTTGAGCGCCTGCAGCCCGATTTCCTCGAGCTGAAGCACCATCGCCTCATCGAGCAACGTGCCCTCGGGGATCATCGGCTTGGACGTCTTGGGGTCCATGATGTCCTCGGCCGTGGTGCGGCCAAGGACGCGGTCGCCGAGCGAAGCAATGACCGCGCCGCCCTGGACGATTGCGCGCATCTCGAGCGCCTGGTCGGTCCCGCAATCAAGCTCCATCACGACGCAATCCTGCGACACGTCGACGAGGCGCCGCGTGAGGTAGCCCGAGTTGGCGGTCTTCAACGCCGTGTCCGCAAGGCCCTTGCGGGCGCCGTGGGTCGAGTTGAAATATTCACGGACGGTCAGGCCTTCCTTGAAGTTCGAGATGATCGGGGTCTCGATGATCTCGCCCGACGGCTTGGCCATGAGGCCGCGCATGCCGGCGAGCTGCTTGATCTGCGCCTGCGACCCGCGGGCGCCCGAATGGGCCATCATGTAGATCGAGTTGATATCTTCCTCGCGGCCATTGTCGAGCATTTTGACCGACGAGATTTCCTTCATCATCTCGGTCGCGACGCGGTCGCCGCAACGCGACCAGGCGTCGATTACCTTGTTGTACTTTTCCTGCTGGGTGATCAGGCCGTCCTGATACTGCTGCTCATAATCCTTCACCAGCGCCTTAGTCTCGTCGACCAGCTGGATCTTGGCACCCGGGATGACCATGTCGTCCTTGCCGAACGAAATGCCGGCCTTGAACGCGTGGCGGAAGCCCAGGCTCATGATCGCATCCGCGAACAGCACGGTCTCCTTCTGGCCGGTGTGGCGATAGACGATGTCGATGACGTCGCCGATTTCCTTCTTGGTCAGCAGGCGGTTGACGGTCTCGAACGGCACCTTGTGGCTCTTCGGCAGCGTCTCGCCAAGCAGCATGCGGCCCGGGGTCGTCTCGAAGCGCTTCATATACTGCTTGCCAGCTTCGTCGGTCTGCGGAACGCGGCTGATGATCTTGGTGTGGAGCGTCACCGCCCCCGCCGCAATCGCCTGATGCACTTCCGTCATGTCCGACAGCATCATGCCCTGGCCCGGCTCGTTCTGCTTTTCGATCGAGAGGTAATAGAGCCCCAGCACCATGTCCTGTGACGGAACGATGATCGGCTTGCCGTTGGCGGGCGAGAGGATGTTGTTGGTCGACATCATCAGGACGCGCGCTTCCAGCTGGGCCTCGAGGCTCAGCGGAACGTGGACGGCCATCTGATCGCCATCAAAGTCGGCGTTGAACGCGGCGCAGACCAGCGGGTGAAGCTGGATCGCCTTGCCCTCGATCAGGACCGGCTCGAACGCCTGGATGCCGAGGCGATGGAGCGTCGGCGCGCGGTTGAGGAGCACGGGATGCTCGCGGATCACCTCGTCGAGGATGTCCCACACTTCCTTGCGCTCTTTCTCGACCCACTTCTTGGCCTGCTTCAGGGTCATTGACAGACCCTTGGCGTCAAGGCGCGAGTAGATGAACGGCTTGAACAGCTCGAGCGCCATCTTCTTGGGCAAGCCGCATTGATGGAGCTTGAGCTCCGGGCCGGTGACGATGACCGAGCGGCCCGAATAATCGACGCGCTTGCCGAGCAGGTTCTGGCGGAAGCGGCCCTGCTTGCCCTTGAGCATGTCGGACAGCGACTTCAGCGGGCGCTTGTTGGCACCGGTGATCGTCCGGCCGCGGCGGCCGTTGTCGAACAGAGCGTCGACCGCTTCCTGCAGCATGCGCTTTTCGTTGCGGACGATGATGTCCGGCGCGCGCAGCTCCATCAATCGCTTGAGGCGGTTGTTGCGGTTGATCACGCGGCGGTAGAGATCGTTCAAGTCCGACGTCGCGAAGCGGCCGCCGTCGAGCGGCACCAGCGGGCGAAGTTCGGGCGGGATCACGGGGACAACCTCGAGGATCATCCATTCGGGCTTGTTGCCCGACTCGATGAAGCTCTCGACGACCTTCAGCCGCTTGATGATCTTCTTGGGCTTGAGCTCGGACTTGGTCGTCGCCAGCTCTTCCTTGAGCGCGGCAAGTTCGCCCTCGAGGTCGAGGTCCATCAACATTGTGCGCACGGCCTCGGCGCCGATCCCGGCCGAGAAAGCGTCCTCGCCGAATTCATCCTGCGCGGTGAGCAGCTCGTCCTCGGTGAGGAGCTGATACTTCTCGAGGCTGGTCAGGCCCGGCTCGATGACGACATAGGCTTCAAAGTAGAGGATCCGCTCGAGCTGCTTGAGTTGCATGTCGAGCAGCAGGCCGATGCGCGAAGGCAGCGACTTCAGGAACCAGATGTGCGCGACCGGGGCGGCGAGCTCGATGTGGCCCATCCGCTCGCGGCGGACCTTCGAGACGGTGACCTCAACGCCGCACTTCTCGCAGACGATTCCCTTGTATTTCATACGCTTATACTTGCCGCACAGGCACTCGTAATCCTTGATCGGACCGAAGATGCGGGCGCAGAACAGGCCGTCACGCTCGGGCTTAAACGTGCGGTAGTTGATGGTCTCGGGCTTCTTGATCTCGCCGAACGACCATGACCGAATCTTGTCGGGCGAGGCGATGCCGATGCGGATCTGGTCGAAGGTTTCCGGCTTGGCGATCGGATTGGCGAAGTTGGTCAGCTCGTTCATCGTTTCTCTTCCTCATTCCCCTCTGGCGGGAGGGGCCGGGTGAAAATGTCGTGGGGGCGGGCAGGCCGGCCCGCCCCCTTGAGTCAGGCTATTCGGCGGCGATCGCGGCCGGTTCGGCGTTGGGGTCAACGACCGAGTCCAGATCAACCGACAGGCCGAGGCTGCGCATTTCCTTGACGAGCACGTTGAAGCTCTCGGGAATGCCCGCCTCGAAGCTGTCGTCACCCTTGACGATCGCCTCATAGACCTTGGTGCGGCCGATGACGTCGTCCGACTTGACCGTCAGCATTTCCTGCAGCGTGTAGGCGGCGCCATAGGCTTGCAGCGCCCACACCTCCATTTCGCCGAAGCGCTGGCCGCCGAACTGGGCCTTGCCGCCCAGCGGTTGCTGGGTGACGAGGCTGTACGGCCCGATCGAGCGCGCGTGGATCTTGTCGTCGACCAAATGGTGCAGCTTGAGCATGTAGATATAGCCCACGGTCACCTTGCGATCGAACGGCTCGCCCGAACGGCCGTCGAACAGGACTACCTGTCCCGACGGATCGAGACCCGCCTTGACCAGCATCGCCGAGACGTCCGGCTCGCGCGCCCCGTCGAACACCGGAGTGCCCATCGGGATGCCGCCGACCAGGTTGCTGGCCAACTCCATCGTCGCTTCGTCGTCGCGGCTGTCGATCTCGGCGAAATAATTCTCGCCGTAGATGTCCTTGAGCTTGGCCTTCATGTTGGCGGTATCGGTGCCGGCAATGCCCTTGCCGCGTTCGTGCATTTCTTCAAGCATCTGGCCGATCTGCTGGCCAAGACCGCGCGCGGCCCAGCCGAGATGGGTCTCGAAGATCTGGCCGACGTTCATGCGTGACGGCACGCCGAGCGGGTTGAGGACGATATCGACCGGCGTCCCGTCCTCGAGGAACGGCATGTCCTCGTTGGGCAGGATGCGGCTGATGACGCCCTTGTTGCCGTGACGGCCGGCCATCTTGTCGCCCGGCTGCAGCTTGCGCTTCACCGCGACGAACACCTTGACCATCTTGAGCACGCCCGGGGGCAGCTCGTCGCCGGCCTCGAGCTTGGCGACGCGATCTTCGAGACGGGCGACGATCACGCCGACGGCGGCGTCATACTGGCCCTTGAGCGCTTCGAGATCGGCCTGGCGCTGGTCGTCCTTGACGGCGATCTTCCACCAGTCGTAGCGATCGATGCTGTCGAGTGTCTCTTCGTCGAGCGTCGCGCCCTTCTTCATACCCTTTGGCGCCGCTGTCGCGACCTGGCCGAGCAGCATTTCCTTGAGGCGCGAGAAGGTCGTGCGGTTGAGGATCGCCTTTTCATCGTCGGCGTCCTTGCGCAGCCGCTCCTTCTCCTCGGTCTGGATCGCCCGTGTACGGTCGTCGATGTCGATGCCGTGGCGGTTGAACGAGCGGACCTCGACCACCGTGCCGGCAACCCCCGGGGGCAGGCGGAGCGAGGTGTCGCGGACGTCGGACGCCTTCTCGCCGAAGATTGCGCGGAGCAGTTTCTCCTCCGGCGTCATCGGGCTTTCGCCCTTCGGCGTGATCTTGCCGCACAGGATGTCGCCCGGCTCGACTTCGGCGCCGATGTACACAATGCCCGCCTCGTCGAGGTTGCGGAGCGCTTCCTCACCGACGTTGGGAATGTCGCGGGTGATATCCTCAGGCCCGAGCTTGGTGTCGCGGGCCATGACCTCGAACTCCTCGATGTGGATCGAGGTGAACACGTCGTCCTTGACGATCCGCTCCGAGATCAGGATCGAATCTTCGTAGTTGTAACCATTCCACGGCATGAACGCGACGAGCACGTTGCGGCCGAGCGCGAGCTCGCCGAACTGAGTCGACGGGCCGTCGGCGATGACCTCACCCGCCGAAACCGTGTCGCCGACCTTCACCAGCGGTCGCTGGTTGATGCAGGTGTTCTGGTTCGAGCGCTGGAACTTCATCAGCGTGTAGATATCGACGCCGCTCTCGCCCGGGCGAAGATCACCCGTCGCGCGGACGACTATGCGGGTCGCATCGACCTGGTCGACGATGCCCGAACGGCGGGCCGCAATCGCTGCGCCGGAGTCGCGGGCGACGGTCTCTTCCATGCCGGTGCCGACCAGCGGCGCGTCGGCCTGCAACAGCGGCACCGCCTGGCGCTGCATGTTCGATCCCATCAGCGCGCGGTTGGCGTCATCGTTTTCCAGGAACGGAATGAGCGATGCGGCAACCGAAACGAGCTGCTTCGGGCTGACGTCCATCAGCGTGATCGTGTCGCGCGGCGCCATCAGGAAGTCGCCCGAGCGACGGCTCGAGACGATTTCCTCGGCGAAGTGCTTGTCGGCGTCGATTTCGGCGTTGGCCTGCGCGATGGTGTGCTTGGCCTCTTCCATCGCCGACAGATAAACGACGTCCTCGGTCACCTTGTTGTCGATGACCTTGCGGTACGGCGTCTCGATGAAGCCGTACTTGTTGACCCGGCTGAAGCTGGCGAGCGAGTTGATCAGGCCGATGTTCGGCCCTTCCGGAGTCTCGATCGGGCAGATCCGGCCGTAGTGGGTCGGGTGAACGTCGCGGACTTCGAAGCCCGCGCGCTCACGCGTCAGGCCGCCTGGCCCGAGCGCCGAGACGCGGCGCTTGTGGGTGACTTCGGACAGCGGATTGGTCTGGTCCATGAACTGCGACAGCTGCGACGAGCCGAAGAATTCGCGGACCGCGGCGACCGCCGGCTTGGCGTTGATCAGGTCGTTGGGCATGACCGTCGACACGTCGACCGAGGACATCCGCTCCTTGACCGCGCGCTCCATGCGCAGGAGGCCGACGCGATACTGGTTCTCGAGCAATTCGCCGACCGACCGCACGCGGCGATTGGCGAGGTTGTCGATGTCGTCGATGTCGCCCTTGCCGTCCTTGAGATTGATCAGCTCCTGCACGACCGCGAGGATGTCTTCGCGGCGAAGGATGGTGACGGTGTCCTCGGCGTCGAGGCCGAGCCGCATGTTGAGCTTGACCCGGCCGACCGCCGACAGGTCGTAGCGGTCGGGATCGAAGAACAGGCCGTAGAACAGCGCATCGGCGGTCTCGCGCGTCGGCGGCTCGCCGGGGCGCATGACGCGGTAGATGTCGCTCAGCGCCTGGTCGCCGTCTTCCGACTTGTCGGCCTTGAGCGTGTTGCGCATCCACGGGCCGGTGTTGACATAATCAATGTCGAGCAGCTCGAGCCGATCGGTCCCGGCCTTGTCGAGCTTCTCGAGATTCTCGGCCGAAATCTCGTCGCCGGCCTCGACGTAAATCTCGCCGGTCGCCTCGTTGACGAGGTCATAGGCCGAGAAGCGACCGAAGATTTCCTCGGTCGGGATGATCAGGTTCGCCAGCCCGTCCTTGGCCGCCTTGTTGGCGGTACGCGGCGTGATCTTCTCGTGCGCCTTGAACATCACTTCGCCGGTGTCGGCGTTGATCACGTCATGGGCCGGCTTCTGCCCGCGCCACTGCTCGGACACATAGGGGATCTGCCAGCCGTTGGGGCCGCGGACGTAGACCACCTTGTTGTAGAATTGGTTGAGGATCTCCTCGCTCGACAGGCCGAGCGCGTGGAGCAGCGCGGTCACCGGCAGCTTGCGCTTGCGGTCAATGCGGACGTTAACGATGTCCTTGGCGTCGAACTCGAAGTCGAGCCACGAGCCGCGATACGGGATGACCCGTGCGGCGAACAGGAACTTGCCCGAAGAATGGGTCTTGCCGCGGTCATGATCGAACAGGACGCCCGGGCTACGGTGCATCTGGCTGACGATGACGCGCTCGGTGCCGTTGATGATGAACGTGCCGTTGCGCGTCATCAGCGGCATGTCGCCCATGTAGACGTCCTGCTCCTTGATATCGATGACCGACTTGGCTTCGGTGTCGGGGTCGATCTCGAACGAAGTGAGGCGCAGCGTCACTTTCATCGGCGCGGCATAGGTCAGCCCGCGCTGGCGGCACTCGTCGGTGTCGAACTTGGGGTGCTCGAGCTCGTAGCGATCGAAGTCGAGGTGCGCGGTGCCGGCGAAATCCTGGATCGGGAAGACCGAGCGCAGGGTCTTCTCGAGACCCGAAACATAGCCGATCGCGGCATTGGAGCGAAGGAACTGCTCATAGCTTTCGCGCTGGACCTCGATGAGGTTTGGCATTTCGCTGATCTCGTGAATATTCCCGAAGATCTTGCGGATGCGGCGCGAGTGGTTCGGGCGCGGAGCCGTCGAGGTCAGGTCGATCGCTTTGGTGGCCATGGGTATCCCTGCGCTGTTGCTCGATACCCGGACGGACCGGGGGCCGAGGCTCCCCGGACGGGCCGGGCGTGATGGTCGGAGCGCTTGGCCTGTTGCCCCTCTCCTTGCGTTCGGCCCGTGCGCGGTTCGGGCCCTGTC
This sequence comes from Sphingomonas sp., assembly GCF_025362505.1. Classification (GTDB taxonomy): domain Bacteria; phylum Pseudomonadota; class Alphaproteobacteria; order Sphingomonadales; family Sphingomonadaceae; genus Sphingomicrobium. Next base: position 7,115 of record NZ_JANYGG010000137.1, read on the forward strand.
CCGGAGAGGGCAGGAAAGGCCCCGGACGCACGAAAAGGTGCGGCGAGGCCGTTATGTTCTGGATAAACGGGATATAGGCCGATTCGGTCGGGGCGCAAGAGGGCAAAATCGGCCCGGTCGCCTAAAGCAGCTCCCACGCCAGCGAGGCGAGCAGGACCAGCAGGCTGGACCCCAGCGCCAGCACAGCGGCGCCGCTTCGTCGCCTGGCGGTCGCCCCCGTGACCGCCATCTTGAACGCCATGTTGACCGCCACCGTGCCGCCGATCGCGAGGCCCGCAAGGCGCGGCGCGATTGATCCTGCCGGCAACCCTGAAAGGGTGACGATGGCCGCGTCGACGTCGAAGCTCCCTGCAAGGAACAGCGACCAGGCGACTCCGCGTTCACCGAACGAGACCGACGCCCAGCGCACCAGCAGCGCCGCCCCGGCCACCGCCACGAGGAAACCGAGCGCGGGAGCCAGCTGGATCGGATTGCGGCCAAGCGACGGTTGTCCGGTGCCTGACTCCGTGGCCGACCGGCGCCAGGCGACCAGCGCAACGGCGAACGACACGATCATCGCCGGCCCGATTACGCGGACAACCGGTATAAAGGCCCCGCCGGCGAGCACGAAAATCAGCAGCAGCACGCGCAGGTACATGATCGCCGAGGCGATCGCGATGCCTGCGGTCCACGGCCCTTCCTCGCCCGAACGCAAGCGTTGGGCGAGCGAGGCGGTCACTGCGGTCGACGAATAGGCCCCGCCGATGACGGCTGTGGCGAGGGTCCCCTTGCGCTGGCCGACCAGCCGGTTGGCGATGTAGCCGGCGAAGGAGAAACCGGTGACGAGCACCACCACCAGCCATAGCTGAAAGGGATTCCAGGCCTCATAGGGACCAAAGCGGCGGTTGGGCAGGAACGGCAGGACTCCGCCGGCGATGACCGCATAATAAGCGAAGGCGTCGATATCCTGGCGGCTCAGCCGGTTGACGAAACGGTGCGATTGTTCGCGCGCTGCCAGGATCAGCGTGGTTAGCGCAGCGCCGGCGATTGCCACCATGGGCTGCCCCGATCCCGCGAGCAGGCCGAGCGCGACGGCGATCAGCGCGGCGACAAAGCTGGTCGCGTCGCGCTTTCCACTGCCCCTCGTCTGGCGCGCATAGCCCATGACCAGGACCGCCACGAGGCCGGCTAGCGGTACCGCACCGACAATCGCCCCGAGCGACTGGACGATCAGCGCGATGAGGCCGCCGCTCACTGCGAGCAGAGTGAAGGTCCGGATTCCAGCGATCCGTGATCCGCTCGCGCCATGGCGCAGCCGCCAGCCGCGCTCGATCCCGATGAGCAAGCCGGCCGCGAACGCCGCCGCCAGGCCGCGGATGATTACCCAGTCGATCAAGGGGTGGATGCCGTTGGCAAAGCGCGGTCGGTCATGCGCCCTCTTGGCGCGTTGCGGGGGAGGATACGAGTCCTGATAGGGCTGGGGATTGGTCGCACTCGCCAGCGCACGCGCGAAAAAGGCGACTCCTTGCGGAGCCGCCTTTCCCGATCACGACTGCTTCAAGACAGCCGCAAAACTGTGTTGGAAGCTTACTTGAGTTCGACGGTGCCGCCGGCTTCCTCGATCTGCTTCTTGATCTTCTCGGCTTCGGCCTTGTTGATGCCTTCCTTGACAGCCTTCGGCGCGCCTTCGACGAGCGCCTTGGCTTCGCCGAGGCCCAGACCGGTGATCGCGCGGACTTCCTTGATCACGTTGATCTTCTTGCCACCGTCGCCGGTGAGGATCACGTCGAATTCAGTCTGCTCTTCGACTTCCGGGCCAGCGGCGGCGGCGGGGCCGGCAACCGCGACGGCAGCGGCGGCCGAAACGCCCCACTTCTCTTCGAGGGCCTTGGCGAGGTCGGCGGCTTCGAGAATGGTCAGCGCCGAAAGCTGGTCGACCAGCGAGTTGATGTCAGCCATGTTAAACTCCTGTGCGGGGCAGCGCCCCAATGCGTTGAAAATGAAACGAAGAAACTATGCCGCTTCCTTGGCCGCATAAGCCCCGAACACGCGCGCCAACTGGGCACCCGGTTCGTTGATCGTGCGGGCAATCTTGGTCGCCGGTGCCTGGATGAGCCCGATGAGCTTCGCACGCAGCTGGTCGAGCGACGGGAGCGCGGCGAGTGCCATGACCCCTGCAACGTCGAGCAACGTGTCACCCATCGCGCCGCCAACGATTTCCAACTTGGCGTTGGTCTTGGCGAACTCCACTGCGACCTTGGCGGCCGCAACGGGGTCGATCGAGGTGGCAAGCGCGGTCGGGCCGGTCAGCATCTCGCCGATCGGTCCATAGCGCGTGCCCTCGAGGGCGATGACGGCCAGCTTGTTCTTCGCGACTTTGAACTGGGCGCCGGCGTCGCGCATCTTCAGGCGCAAGTCGGTGGACTGGGCCACCGTCAGGCCGAGATTGCGGGTGATGACCACCACGCTGGTCTCGGAGAAGACG
>NZ_JANYGG010000016.1 GCF_025362505.1 Sphingomonas sp.
GAACCCGCGCCGCGCGCGTGTCCCATGGTCTGGCAAAGGGTGTCGGCGATCGTTTCTTCCACGATCGCTGCCTGACTGGCGCCAGCGCGCTGAGCTATGCCACCATCGTCTCGCTGGTTCCGCTGACCGCTATCGTGCTCGCGACCTTCTCGGGTTTTCCGATCTTCAGTGCGGCGCGCAGCCGCTTCCTGCGCATCCTCGTCGATAATTTCGCGCCCGACATCGGCGACGAGGCGGTGACCATGTTCACCGCCTTCGCGACCAACGCGGCGCAGACCACCGCGGTCGGGGTCGGCGCACTGATCGTCACCTCCATCCTGCTGCTGGCGACGATCGAGGAGCATCTGCACTACATCTTTCGCGTCACGGTGCCGCGCCCCTGGGGGCAGCGGGTGCTCGCCTACTGGACGATACTGACCCTGGGCCCGGTCCTGCTCGGCGTCGGCCTGTCGCTCTCGGGCAACATCGACGCCCTGATCCACGCGGCCGGCTTCAACAGCGAGACTGCGGGCCACATGGCGCAGGACTGGTCGGCGAGGTTTCCCAGGCTGATCCCGGTTGTGCTCGAGACCCTCGCGATCTTGCTGCTCTATCGCCTGATACCGAACTGCATCGTCGCCTGGCGTGCCTGCTTCATCGGCGGGCTGCTGGCGGCGGCACTGCTGGAATTGCTCAAGTTCGGCTTCGCCGTGTTCATCGAGCGGATGTCGACCTACAGCAAGGTTTATGGCGCGCTCGCCGGCATTCCGATCTTCCTGCTGTGGATGTACATATTCTGGAGCGCGGTGCTGCTGGGAGCCGAAATCGCCGCGTTCCTGAGCGACAGCTGGCGTTCCGAGCGTGAGAAAGCCGAAAACACCCAGACCGGCGGGTGACACGCGTCCGCCGTTTCACGGCATGGGTGCTTGGATCGCTTGCGGCTGTCATATTGTTGATGGCGGCCGCGGTGATTGCCGTGATGATGCTCGACCTTCGATCGATCGTCGAGCATCAAGCTGCCAGCCGGTCCGGACGTAGCGCCCACATCGGTGGCCTCTCCGTTCATTGGGCAAGCCCGATCGTGCTGCGCATCTCGGAATTCAGGCTCGGCAACACCGTCGGCGGGCAGGCGCCCGATTACGTCCGGTTCACCAGCCTCATGGTCGAGATCGAGCCATGGCCGCTGCTGCGCGGCGAACTCCGGCTGCGCCGCCTCGTTCTCGATCGGCCGGTCATCGCCCTTGAGCGTGACGGCAACCACATCGGCAACTGGAAGCTGCATCCCGGCGCCGATGCTGGACCGGAGCCGCCAAGGCGCGCCGAACTGCCTTACATCGCCGATCTTGCTCTGCGTGATGGCGAGATCACTTATCGCACCAGCAACGGCGCCATTCTGCACATCCGGCTGAAAGATATGCGGCTGACAGCCCCTGCCGTCGATGCGCCGGCTACCATCGTCGCCGACGGCAGCTACAACGATGTGGCACTGCGCATGGACCTTCGCACCCAGCCCTACGCGGTGCTCTGGCAAACGTCCGTGCCATTCGGCTTTAGCCTGGAAATTCGGACTGCCGACACCGAACTCGCCTTCCACGGCACCGCGACGGCACCATTGGACTTCGACGGGCTGGATGGCGAACTCAGGATTGTGTCCGCCCGGCTGGATGACTGGATGTCGATCTTCGGTGCGCCCGATGCGATCCCGATCCGGATCCGGCTTGGCGGCAAATTCGAAAAGAACGCCGACCATTGGCGCCTGCCACAAGCCGCCGGCCAGCTTGCCGGCTCGGATTTCTCCGGGCTGCTGGCGCTGGACGAAGGCGCCTCCGGCAACCCGGATCATTTCACCTTCAGGCTCGGCTTCGCGCCGATGGATATTCGCCATCTGGTAGAGCTTGCGACGGCACCGCCCGGCACGACGACGCGGCCCACCTACCTCCATGTGGAGGAGCATCCGGGCGAAACATACGATGTCCATATCGACGCACGGCAGGCGCGGTACGGCGACATCAGGCTGGGCGACCTGCGTCTGGCCGCGGCGCTCGCGCCGGCGAGGCTGACCGTTTCCGAACTGGCGATGCGCGTCGCCGGCGGCGAGTTTCGGGCCACCGCCTCGGCGGTTCCCGCGGGCCGCGGCAGTCGCACCGTGCTCGATGCCTCGCTTGCCGGCGCCGACGCATCGGCGTTGCTCGGCCTGGTGGGCAGCGACGCCGCCACCCTGTCCGGCCGCCTCGAAGCCGCGGCCACGATTGCGATGACCGGCGACACCGTGGACGACGCGTTGCGCGCCAGCAACGGCCAGGTTGTGGTCGGGATCACCCAGGGCCGCATCTCGCGCGGACTCGTCGAGCAGGCCTCGATCAATCTCGGACAGTTGTTCGGCGGCGCCTCCGGCTCGACCGCGCTCATCTGCCTGCTCGGCGTCGCCAGCCTCCGCGACGGCCTGCTGTCCGTGGCGCCGATGCGGCTG
>NZ_JANYGG010000052.1 GCF_025362505.1 Sphingomonas sp.
CTGGGTGGTGCCGCCTACAGGACTCGAACCTGTGACCCCCGCATTACGAATGCGATGCTCTACCAACTGAGCTAAGGCGGCGCTTGTGCGAGCGGTGCGCCCGTAACAGGCGGTTGAGCGGCGGGCAAGGCTCGATCGCCGGAGCCTTCCACGATCCAGCTCGGGATGAACAACCAACCTCGACGAACATGCTTAACGGTTTGGCAACGTCTCTGGGCCAGAACCAATCCGGATTGAAACTTTGAGGGCCGTTTGCGCCATGGACAGTCTCTCCACGCACAGCAATGCGTTCACGGTCGACGGCCCGGGCGACGACTTTTCCGCCATGATCGGGGTCGACGAGCGACGGATGCATGTCCGCGCCTATAATTACTGGGTCAGCCTGCTCGAGGGTCGCGATTTCCCGTCGATCGAGGACTTCGAGCCCGACAGCGTCGCCGACTTCGCGCCGCACAGCGTGCTGCTCGATTTCACCGCCGGGCGCGACAATCCCGCCACGCCCTACATCGGCAGCGCGATCCGCGGCGAATGCGGGCTGTCCGGCGAGGTCGGCGCGATCAGCGACGTGCCCAGCCGCTCGCTGCTGTCGCGGCTGACCGACCATTACCTGCAGATCATCGCCAACCGCGCCCCGATCGGGTTCGAGGCCGAGTTCGTCAACCAGCGCGGCGCGTCGATCTGCTATCGTGGAATCCTCATGCCGCTGTCGTCCGACGGCGACACGATCGACTTCATCTATGGCGTAATCAACTGGAAGGAAGCGGCGGAGACGGCGGTCGCGACCGACCAGCCGATCGTTCCAGCACTGGCCCCGCTCAAGCTCGCCGCCGAGGCCGCACTGGCCGAGGAAGGGTCGGCAGCAGGACCGGTTCCGCACTTGAGCTGGCAGGACGGGCCGCTCCATGACGCGGCGGCCGATCCGGACGACGAACTCACCCTGTCGCTCGACGACGAGGCCGGCCTTGCCGATCGGCTGTCGGCGGCACGCGACAGCGCCGAGGTGTGCAAGCAGCATGACGGGCGCAGCCGCGCCGCGCTCTATCGCGCGCTGGCAATGGCCTATGATTTCGCGGTGGCGGCGCGGCGCGCGACCGCCGACTATGCCGAGATCCTTGAGGACGCCGGGGTCAAGGCGCAGGCCCGCGCGCCGATGACGCCGATCGTCAAGCTCGTTTTCGGTATCGACTACGACAAGACGCGGCTGACCGAGTTCGCCGCCGCGCTCAGTTTTGCCGAACGCTGCGGAGTTGATTTTGGCGCGTTCCTCGCCTTCATCGAGGGCCAGCCGGGCGGGCTTAAGGCGCTGGTCGCGGGCGAGCGCACGGCGCGCCGGCCTGCCTCGGCGCCCGAGCCAGTCGATCCACGCCTGGTGCTGCGCGGACGCCCTGCGATGGCGCTCGCCGACCTCCCGACCAACGAGGAATATGCGCTTGTCCTGACCCGCCGCAATGCCGCCGGCGTGCACGAGATCGTCAGCGTGGTGAGCGACGACACGCTGCTCGAACGCGCGTTGCGCCGGAGCGTCTGACCGGGCAGCACGCGAGATACGGTAAAAATCCGAGCTAGATCGCGCCGCCGGGTGGGCGGACATCCCGTCCCCCGCCCATTCGACGAAAGACGGCGCTGTGACCAGCGGTTTCGCGCCCACATCGGCGCTCGGACGGTGACAAGGCGCCGGTGGACGATCCGTCCTGAAATTTCAAACAGGCAACGTCGGTCAACGAACGCGTCGACGCCCCGCCACTCTCGGCGCCTCTCATTGTGATGGGCGATCCCTACTGGCGCAGGCGTTACGCAGAAGCGCTCGAGAAAGCCGACCAGGCTCCGGACCCGAGGTTGCGCGCGCTCTACCTCAAGCTCGCCGAATATTATCGCTCGATGCTAGATTCGGCCAGCGAGACGCGCCGATCCGACGACAAAAACTGATCGCTGAGGCGGAGCGGAATCACGCCAGTCCGACGGTCTGCCACGGGGCCGTGTCCGCGAGCATGGCGATGTGAAGCGCTTCCGCCGTCGAACGCGCGCCGAGCTTGGTCAGCATATGGGCGCGATGCATTTCGACCGTCCGGACGCTCAGGCCGAGAGTCCGCGCGACGATCTTGTTCGGCGCGCCCGTCAGCAGCAGCCGAAGAACCTCCTCCTCGCGCGGCGACAATGTGTGAACCTTGGCGACCGCGACCGACTTGTGGGCCGAGGCGTCGAGCCGCTTGACCAGCCCCGTCTGCACAACGTCAATCAGGGCCAGCAGTTCGGCAGCCTCGAACGGCTTCTCGATAAAGTCGATCGCGCCGGCCTTGATCGAGCGGACAGCCCGTTCGATGTCGCCGTGACCGCTGATCATCACCACCGCAAAGCGGGTCAGGTCGATCGCGTCGTCCTCCAGCATCTCGAGCCCGCTGATCAGCGGCATGCGCAGGTCGAGCAGCAGCACCGCCGGGAGGAGCGTGTCGACCAGCGCAAGGAACTCGGCTGCGGAAGAAAACGCACGAGCGCGATAGCCGGCGGCCTCGAGCAGGGTCAGGAGGGACTCCCGAAACTCCTTGTCGTCGTCGACAACGAAACACAATTTGTCTTGTTCGACCGCCACTCGGCGTGCCCCTCTAGAAGTGCGCGCCGGACTGCGGCTTCGGCCTACGATATCGCGATCTGACCGGGCGTCAATGTCCCGCATCAGGCTCCCCTCAGAACATGGGTGGGGTTGGCGTGGCGCGAGGCGCCGGTCTATAGGCCACGGCACTCGACACCGGCGGAGCAGCATCGCAATGACGGCCCACAATAGCGTCGACGAGTCCATCCTCGGCTCGCTGCGCGAGGCGCTTCTCGGCCATGGCCTGCCCGGCGAGGTCGAGGGCTTTGGCGAGGCCGAGCAGCAGGACGCCGCGACGTTCATTGCCGCGACGGCGGCGCAGCGCCGGCCGGGCGATCTGGCGATGCGGCTCGAATCGAGCGGTGGCGAGGTCGGCCGGCGGCGGATGCGGCTGGGAATCGTCAACGACGACATGCCGTTCCTGGTCGACAGCATCGCCGGTGCCATTTCCGCGCGCGGGCTTGCGGTCCACCGCCTGCTCCATCCGATCCTCAACGTCGTCCGCGATGCCGGCGGCCGGCTCGTGTCGATCGGCGGGGAAGCGGCGGGCGCCAAGGCTGAATCGATCATCTACATCGAACTCGACCGCGCCGATGCCCGTGTCCGCCACGAGCTTGAACATGAACTCGTCGATGTCCTCGCCGCCGTCCGCGCCGCGGTGTCCGACTGGCCTCGCATGACCCAGCGGATGGTCGATGACGCCGCCGGGCTCGACAAGCGCGACGTCGAGGGGGCGGCCTTGCTGCACTGGCTTGCCGACAACCATTTCACTCTCCTCGGCCACGCCAGCCTCGGCGACAACGGCGAGGCCGACGGCGGGCTCGGCGTGCTTCGCCGCGACATTGACCTGTGGGAAGGCGACGATGGCGGGGTCTTCGAGCATCTCGGCAAGGCCCGCTGGCCGGTCCAGATCCTGAAAGCCGACCGCCTCTCGCCGGTCCATCGCCGCGTGCCGCTCGACGTCATCCTTGTCCGCCACCCCCGAGGCGGAACCTCGATCTACGCCGGGCTGTGGACCAGCGCCGCGTTGCGCCGTCCGGCGGGCGAGGTCCCGGTGCTCCGCCAATGGCTGAGGGAACTCGACGCCCAGCTTGGCTTCGTCCCCAACGGCCATGCCGCCAAGGCGCTGACCCACGCCATTTCGACCCTCCCCCACGACGTCCTCATTTCGCTTGGCCCGAACGAGGTGCGCGAGGCGGCGCTGACCGCGATGTCGCTCGCCGATCGCCCGCGTCCGACGCTGCTGCTGCTCCCGGGTTCGCTCCGCCGTCACCTGTTCGCCTTCGTCTGGCTGCCGCGCGACGAGCTCACCACCCGTCGTCGTCTCGCGATCGGCCGGATGATTGGCGAGGCAGCATCATCGGTCGTGACCAACTGGTCGGTCGAGCTTGGCGACGGTGAGCTCGCCCTCATCCGCTACACGCTGCCGCTCGTGCCGGGCAGCAAAACGCCCAACGCCGCGCGGCTCGACGAACGGCTGGTCGAGATGGTCCGCGGCTGGGCGCCGGCGGTCGAGGCCGAACTCGTCCATCTCGCCGGTCCCGGCCGCGCCACCCGGCTCGCGCTGACCTTTCTGCCGCTGCTCCCGGAGGAATATCGACTGCGCACCGCGGCGGCGACGGCGGCGAGTGATATCGTCCGCCTCGCCGATCTCCACGATGGCGAGCGCGGCGCTCGGCTGGTGCGCGAGGCAGACGACAGCGGCGGCCAGCTCCATCTGCGCGTCTATCGCCGGCGCGGCCTGATCGCCTTGAGCGAGGCCGTCCCGGTGCTCGAAAATTTCGGCTTTCGTGTGATCGAGGAGGTGCCCACTTCACTCGGCGAGGCCGGACAGGGCACGATCCACGACTTTCTCCTCGAGCTTCCCGCCGGGACCGACATCGACGCCCTCATGTCGCGCGCCACGATGATCGAGGGCGCGATTTCTGCGGTGCTCGGCGGCGGCGCGGAAAACGACCCGTTCAACCAGCTCATCCTGTTCGCCGGTCTCGATCCGCGCCCGGTGGCGTGGCTCCGCGCCTGGTTCCGCTATCTGCGCCAGACAGGCGTCGCCTACGGCCTCGCCACGGTGGTCGACGCGCTGCGCCGCGCACCCCATGCGACCGAGGCGCTGATTGCGCTGTTCACCGCCGTCCACGACCCCGCCTCTCACGCCAGGGACACTTGCGCCGAAGGCGCCGCGTTCGACGCCGCGCTGCATTCGGTCACGGCGATCGACGACGACCGTATCCTGCGCCTGCTGCGCGCGGTCGTCGCGGCCACGCTGCGCACCAACGCCTTCGCCCCCGCCGCCGCCGAAGCGATCGCGTTCAAGTTTGACTCCAGCCTCGTCCCCGGCCTCCCCGCCCCCGTCCCGTGGCGCGAGATCTGGGTCTATTCGCCGCGCGTCGAGGGCATCCACCTGCGCGGCGGCCCAGTCGCCCGCGGCGGCTTGCGCTGGTCCGACCGGCGCGACGATTTCCGCACCGAGATCCTCGGCCTGCTGAAGGCCCAGCTGGTCAAGAATGCGGTCATCGTGCCGACCGGAGCCAAGGGTGGCTTTTATCCCAAGGCGCTCCCCAGCCCCGCCACGAACCGCGACGCATGGCTCGCCGAGGGCACCGAAACCTATCGCATCTTCATCCGCGCCTTGCTTTCGGTAACCGACAATATCGTCGATGAAAAAATCGTCCACCCCGACGGGGTCACCGTGCTCGACGACGACGATCCCTATTTCGTCGTCGCCGCCGACAAGGGTACCGCAACCTTCTCCGACGTCGCCAACACGATCGCGCTCGAGCGCAATTTCTGGCTCGGTGACGCCTTCGCTTCGGGCGGTTCGCATGGCTACGACCACAAGGCGATGGGCATCACCGCCAGGGGCGCGTGGATCTCGGTCCAGCGCCACTTTCGCGAAGCCGGCGTCAACATCCAGTCCGACCCGGTCCGCATCGCCGGCTGCGGCGACATGTCGGGTGACGTGTTCGGCAACGGCATGCTGCTGTCGAAGTCGATCAAGCTGATCGCCGCCTTCGACCATCGCCACATCTTCGTCGATCCCGATCCCGACCCCGCCGCCAGCTGGGCCGAACGGACACGGATGTTCGCGCTGCCCCGTTCGAGCTGGGACGATTACGACCGCAAGACGCTGAGCAAAGGTGCGATGATCGTGCCCCGCTCGCAAAAATCGATCGAGCTGACCCCCGAGGCCGCCACCGCGCTGGGCCTCGGCGAGCGCAACACCGATCCGACCGCGCTCATCGCCGCGATCCTCAAGGCGCCCGTCGACCTCCTCTGGTTCGGCGGCATTGGAACTTACATCAAAGCCTCGGCCCAACTCCATGGCGCGGTCGGCGATCCGGCCAACGACGCGCTCCGCGTCGACGCCACCGAGGTCCGCGCCAATGTCATCGGCGAGGGCGCCAACCTCGCCATCACCCAGGCCGCCCGGATCGAATTTGCCGCGCGCGACGGACGCATCAACACCGACTTCATCGACAATTCGGCGGGCGTCGACTGCTCGGACAACGAGGTCAACATCAAGATCCCGCTCAACCGCGAAATGCGCGAGGGGCGGCTGGCCGAGGACGACCGCAACCGCCTGCTGGTGTCGATGACCGACGATGTCGCCGAGCTGGTGCTCGAGGACAACCACCTCCAGAGCCTCGCTCTGTCGATCGCCGAGGCGGGCGGCGTGACCGGCCTGCCCGGCTTCGTCCGCACCGTCGAAATGCTCGAGGCGTCGGGCCGGCTCGACCGCAGGGTCGAAGGGCTCGAGGCCAGCGACGTCCTCCTGCGCCGCGCTTCGGACAATCGCGGGCTGACCCGGCCCGAGCTCGCCGTGCTGCTGTCGATGTCGAAAATGGCGCTCCAGGCCGCCGCCGAGAAGCTCAGGCTTGCCGACGATCCGCTGATCGAGGCCGAGCTGTTCGCCGCTTTCCCCAAGGCGATGCAGAAAAGCCAGGGCGATGCGATCCGCGCTCACCGGCTGCGCCATGAAATCGTCGCCACCAAGGTCGCCAACCGCCTCGTCAACCGCCTCGGCCCGAGCGTCGCGCTCGACCTTACCGAGGAAGAGGGCGTGTCGCTCGGCCAGGTGGTCAGCGCCTTCCTCGTCGCCGAGCAGACGCTTGACCTCAAATCGGTGTGGCAGCGGATCGAGCAGGCGAACGTCTCCGAGCAGGCGCGCATCGCCCTGTTCGCGACCGCCGCCCGCTCGATCCGCGACCATGTCTCCGACGTGCTGCGCTCCAGCGGTGGCGAGCTTGGCGTATCCGAACTGGTCGCTTTGCTCTCGCCGGGCCTCGCCAAGGTCGCCAGCAGCCGTTCGAAGCTGATCCGCAGCGAGGTCCGCGGCGAAGCCCTGTCCCGCCGCGAGCAGCTCCTCGCGCTCGGCGCCGACGAGCAGCTCGCCGACGCGCTGATCCGGCTGTTCGAACTCGACGGCGTGTTCGCCATTGCCGGCCTGGGCGCGCGCAAGGAGCTCGACGAGGTCGCCATCACCCGCGCCTACACGAGGCTCGGCGAAGCGCTCGGGCTCGACTGGGCGCAACAGCAGGTCGCCCGCTTCACCCCCGCCGACCCGTGGGAACGGCTGCTCGTCGCCGGCCTCGGCCGCGATTTCGAGCAGCTCCGCATCGACTTCCTCGGGCGCGGGCGCGGTGACGATCCCGACGCGACCGTCGAACGCTGGGTCGAGCGCAACCAGCCGCGCATCGACCAGTTCCGCCGCCTCGTCGCGCGCGCGCGCGGTACTGGGGGGGTGACCGTCCCGATGCTCGCACAGATCGCCGCCCAGGCGCGGATCCTGCTCGCCCGATGACCCGGCTGCGCGCGGCCGTCCTCATCCCGGCGGCCGATTATCCCGAGGATCATGCCTGGGCGTTCGACGCCGAGGCAGCCGCGCTCGAGGGCGCCGGGATCGAGGTCGTCGCGCGGCGCTGGACCGATCCCGCCGCCGAAGACGGAGTCGACCTCGTCCTGCCGCTGACCGCCTGGGGCTATCACGCACGGCAGTCCGAGTGGCTCAGCCTGCTCGACCGGCTCGAAACGGCGCCCGTCGCGACCCTCAACCCGGTCGCGCTGCTACGCTGGAACAGCGACAAGGCCTATCTCGCCGAGCTTTCCGACGCCGGCGTGCCCACCGTCCCGACGATCGCTGTCGATGCGCTCGACGAGGCCGCGCTGGCCGCCGCCCGGGCCCGCTTCCAGGCGACTGAACTGGTCGTCAAGCCACCGGTCGGCGCCGCCGCCCACGGCACCTACCGCCTCGCGATGGGCGACGCCGTCCCCGCCGCGGTGGCCGGCCTGAGGATGCTGGTCCAGCCGTTCCAGCGCGGCATCGCACTTCGCGGCGAGTTGTCGCTGATGGTCTTCGGCGGCGCCTACAGCCACGCCATCGTCAAATATCCCAAGCCCGGCGACTTCCGCGTCCAGCCGCATCTTGGCGGGCGCGACGAGCCGGTCGAAGCCCCGCCCGAGGCGATCGCGCTGGCCCGTGCCGCGCTCGCCGCGACCCCGGCCGCAGCGGCCTACGCCCGTGTCGACATGATCGCCGACGAGGATGGCGACTGGCGGATCATGGAGCTCGAGCTGATCGAACCCGCGCTATGGCTCCCCCGCGCGCCCGGCAGCGCCGAGCGGTTCGCGACCGCGATCCGTGCTCAGGCCGAACAGATATTGGCGCAGCGCTGAGGTCAGGTTCGGCACCCGCCGCGCCGACAGCCGCGCGACATCGATCTCGGCGACGATTGCGCTCAACGCCTTCCCCTGCCGCCGCGCTTCCCGCTCCAGCGCCGCCCAGAACATCGGCTCGAGGCTGATCGACGTCTGGTGACCCGCAATCGTCATCGATCGCTTCAAGGGCGGATGATAATCGGGCCGAACTTCGGTCACCACAGCCGCCCGTCAGTACATATGTTGCCCGCCGTTGATCGACAGCGTCGACCCGGTCACGAACCCGGCCTCCTCGTCGACCAGGAACGCCACGCCGCGCGCGATCTCGCTCGCCTTGCCGAGCCGGTTAACCGGGATCTTCGCGACGATCTTGCCGAGCACTTCCTCGGGCACCGCCGCCACCATGTCGGTATCGATATAGCCCGGCGCGATCGCGTTGACGGTGACGTTGCTGCGCGCCCCCTCCTGCGCCAGCGCCTTGGTAAACCCGTGAATCCCGGATTTCGCCGCGGCATAATTGACCTGGCCATACTGCCCGGCCTGCCCGTTGATTGAGCCGATGTTGACGATCCGGCCATAGTTGCGCGCCTGCATTCCCTCGAACACCGCTTTCGCCATGTTGAAGCAGCCGCCCAGGTTGGTGTCGATCACGTCCTGCCACATCTGGTGGTCCATCCGCTTCATCGTCGTGTCGCGGGTGATGCCGGCATTGTTGACCAGCACGTCGATCGGGCCGTGGTCGGCCTCGATCTGCTTTACCCCGTCGATGCACGCCTGGTGGTCGGCGACGTCCCATTTATAGGCGTGGATGCCGGTCCGCTCGGTGAATTCGCGGGCGCGCTCGTCATTGCCGGCATAGGTCGCCGCGACGGTCATACCCTTGTTCTTGAGCGCGATGCTAATCGCCTCGCCGATCCCGCGCGTGCCACCGGTGACGATCGCTACTCTGGCCATTGTTCACTCCTGTTATGCTGAAAGGCTAGGACGCGGGCCACCATCCGGCAAGCTCCCGCCGGGCGATCGCTTCGATCATGTCCATCCCCGCCGGGCCGTCGTTGAGGCAGTCGAGACGGGCAAAGTCGGTCCCACCGGCTTCAATGAATTGCTCGCGCCCGCGAATCCCCAACTCCTCGATCGTCTCGAGGCAGTCGGCGGAGAAGCCCGGCGCGGCAATGGCAAGCTTCCTGACCCCCCGCCCGGGCAGCGCCTCGAGCACCGTATCGGTCGCCGGCTCAAGCCACTTGGCCCGCCCAAACCGCGACTGGAACGAGATCTCGGTCGGCACCGACAGACGCTCGCCGACCAGCCGCGCCGTCTTGTGGCAATGGCAGTGGTACGGATCGCCGAGCTGCAGCGTGCGCAGCGGCATGCCGTGAAAGCTCAGCAGCAGTCGGTCGGGGGTGAACTCGAGTGCCCCCAGTTGGCGCTCGAAATCCGCCACCAGCGCGTCGATATAGAGCGGGTCGTCATGATAGGGGGCGAGCGTCCGCAGCGCGGGCTGCCAGCGCCGCACCGCGATCCCCGCGAAGATCGCGTCGTTGGCGCTCGCCGTCGTCGCGCCGCTGTATTGCGGGTAAAGCGGCGCGGCGAGGATCCGCGTACAGCCCTTCGCGACCAGCGCGTCGAGCGCGCCGGCGATCCCCGGATTGCCATAGCGCATCGCGAAATCGACAATCACCGTGTCGCCAAGTCGCGCCTGCAGCGCCACCGCCTGCCGCCGCGTGATCGCCGCCAAGGGCGAGCCCTCCTCGCTCCACACCTGAGCATAGGCATGGGCACTCTTCTTCGGCCGGGTGCGCAGGATGATGCCGTGCAAAATTGGTTGCCACACGATCGCCGGGATTTCGACCACCCGCCGGTCGCTGAGGAACTCGGCGAGATAGCGCCGCACCGCTGCCGCATCGGGCGCATCAGGGGTGCCAAGGTTGATCAGCAAGACGCCGACCTTGGGCGCGGGGATGACGGGATGATCGGCGGGCGGTTGCATCATGCCGCCCTTAGAGCCTGATCGTTCGAGGCGGAAGCGTCTCGCGCTTCCACCAGGAACGTGAATCAGGCTCTGATCAACTCGAACGGGAGGCTGCGCAAGCGTCGACCGCCCCCCGCCGCCAGGGCATTGGCGATCGCTCCCGCCAAAACAGTCGAGCCGAGCCCTGACACGCCCCCCGGCGCATCCTGGCTCGGGATCAGCTCGACCTCGATTGTCGGCGTTCCTGCCAGCCGCTCGAGCCCGAGCGAGCGCAACGGCCGGGCGCGCGCCATCCCGGCGATGATCTCGGGTGGCGGCGCGGTCGCCAGCGCCAGCGCCGCCAGCAGCCCGCCCTCGACCTGCTGCCGCACCAGCCCCGGATTGATCGCCCGTCCGCAATCGACCGCCGCGACCAGTCTGTCGACCACCACCCGCTGGTCGGGGCCGACATGGACCTGCGCGAGCAACCCGATATGCGACCCGAACGCACTGGCGCAGGCAAGGCCCATGCTGCTGCCCGACGCACCGCCGTCCCACTGGCCGATCGCGGCGGCGGTCATGATCGCCCGCGCGAGCCGGACATTGCCGCCGAGCATCCCGATGCGGAACGCCAGCGGCTCGGCGCCCAGCGCCCGCGCGACCTCGTCGATGAAGCTTTCGGTCAGGAAACCCGCCATCCCGTCATAACCGCCGCGCAAATAACCGGTCGCGATCGGCAGCGACAACGGCACCCGTTCGACGCGGATCGTCGGGATGCCATAGGGCGGCACCGACGCCGCGAGATCGGCCGCCGGCTGCACGACCCCCGCCAGCCGCGCCAGCGCGCCCTCCAGCCCCGGCGCGGTGGCGATCCGCGCGCTCCACGCCGCGATCGTCCCGTCGGGCGCAGGCAACGCCGCCATCCGCGCCAGCAGCGGCGGGCGCAGCCGGTCGTGATTGGACGCGGTCGACTGCGCGATGGTCAGCTGCACCGCCCGCCCCGCGCGCGCCGCCAGCCTGACCGCGATCGGCACCGCGTCGGCCTCCAGCGCGCGGCCCGATCCGCTCCCGACCGCCATTGGGTAAAGCACCACCTGGCTGAGCGGCACGTCACCCGCCGCCGCCGCCGCCGCGCGGGCAAATTCGGGTGCCTGACACGGCGCCCACACCTCCAGCCGATCGCCGTTGAACCGCGCCGTCGCGCACAGCGGCTCGAGCCCGAGATGCTGGCCCGGCGCGATGCTGTAATTGGCCACCAGCGGCCGCGCCCCGGCCACCGCCGCGGCATAATTTCCGCGCTCGAACGCGACCTCCGCCGCGCCCCGGTCGATTGCCCCGTTGAGGATCGTTGCCAGCGTCGGCGAATCCGCGTCCGATCGCCCGGTGAAGTGCGGCGCGGCGACTACCAGCGCCCGCTCGGCCGCCGCCCAGGTGTCGCCGATCGCCGCCAGCCAACCGTCGCCTGCGACGACATCACGGACCCCCGTCACCCGCCGCGCCGCAGCCTCGGCAAAGCCGGTCAGCCGCCCGCCCGGCGGAACCATCCGCAACGACGCGAACAGCATCCCGGGCAGGCGCACGTCGGCCGCAAAACGCATCGACCCGTCACTCTTGGGCGGCAGGTCGAGCCGCGCCAGCGCTTGGCCCGCGAGTTTCCCCGTCCCCGCCGCTCGCGGCGCGACCTCGGCGGGGTCGCGGTTCGCCGCATCGGCGGCAAGCGCCCCGAAGCCGAGCCGCTTGCCCTCGTGAACCACCGCCCCGTCGGCCGTGTCGCACTCCGCCGCGCGCACCCCCCATTGCTTCGCGGCCGCCGCGATCAGCAGCCCGCGCGCCGCTGCCGCCGCGCTCCTGAGCGGCGCCTCGAACGCGCGGATGCTGGTCGACCCGGCGGTAATCCGCAGTCGCGCCCGGGTCTCCCGCACCGTCCACGGCTTGAGCCCGGCGACGTCGATCATCGGGTTGGCGTACAGCGGCGACGACGGCGCCGGCTCGACCGCCATCGTCTCCCATTTCGCGCCGAGCTCGTCGGCGACGATCTGCGCGAGGCCGGTCCAGCTGCCCTGCCCGGTCTCGGCCTGTGGCACCGCGACGGTCACCCGGCCATTGGTCGCGACCTTGATGTACGGCCCGAGCACCGCCTCCTTGTCGCGCCCGCGCAGCCCGCTGCCGAAGCGCCGCGGCCAAGCCGCCAGCGCGACGACCAGCCCGACTCCGGCGCCCCCCCCGATCAGTAGCGTGCGGCGATCGATCGCCAGCATCCTCAGTATCCGAACTGCCGCCTGAGCGCGACCCGGTCGATCTTGCCGGTGCCGAGCCGCGGCAGCGGATGGGTCGCAAAGTGGATTCTTGCCGGGATCTTGAACGCCGCCAGCTGCGGGGCGAGGAACGCGCGCAACTCCTCCTCGCCGAGCCGCGCGCCATCATTGACGTGGATCACCGCGACCGGAATCTCGCCGAGCCGCTCGTCGGGCGCGCCCATCACCGCCGCCTCGCCGACCGCGGGACAGGCATAGATCGCCGCCTCGACCTCGGCGCAGGCGATATTCTCCCCACCGCGGATGATGATGTCCTTCTTGCGGTCGACGATGAACAGATAGCCTTCCGCATCGAGATAACCGATGTCGCCGGTGCGCAGCCAGCCATCGGCGGTGAATGCCGCCGTGGTCGCCGCTGCATTGTCCCAATAGCAGCGGATGTTCGCCGCCGTCCGGATCGCGATCTCGCCGCGCTCGCCCCCGGGCAACGGGCGGTCACCGTCGCCGAAAATCGCGAGTTCCACGAACGGTGCCTGGGCGCGCCCGGTCGAGGCCGGCTTGTTGGCGTAATTGCTCCAGAAGTTCGAACAGCCCGCCGCGTTGGTCTCGGTCAGGCCATAGCCGAGCGCGGGCTGCGCGTTCGGAAATTCATGCGCGAGCCGCTCGACGTGGCTGACCGGGCGAGGCGCACCGCCAGCGGTGATGTCGGCCATCGACGACAGGTCGTATTTGCCGTGATCGGGGTGGTTCATCAACTCGAGGCTCATCGTCGGCACCCCGACGAAATAGGTGATCTTCTCGGCCTCGATCAGCCGCATCGCCTCGACTACGTCCCACTTGGGCATGATCACCATGCCGCGCCCGATAACGAAGCTGTTGAGCATCAGCGGCACTTCGCCGGTGACATGGAAGAACGGCACCGCGACCAGGGTGCGCGGCGGGTCGACCGGCGGGCGGTTCTCGCGTGTGAGGATGCCGAGCAGGGTCAGCAGCGCGGTCGCATAGGCATAGGTCGCGGTCGTTACCGCGCGGTGGGTCGACAGCGCGCCCTTGGCCTCGCCGGTCGAGCCCGAGGTGAACAGGATCGTCGCATCGTCGTCGGGGCCGATCTGTGGCAACTCGCCAGTGCCGGCGCCGTCAAGCAGCGGCGCCAGCGCGCCGTCGAGGTGCCGCTCGATCGGAAGTGTCACCACTTCATACTTGCCGCCGATCTCGGCGATCCGCTTGGCCCGCGCGGCGTCGGCGATGATCAGCTTCGGCCCGGTCAGCCTGAGCGCATGGTCGAGCTCGCTCGGCTGCCACCAGCCATTGACCAGCGTCGCGATCGCGCCGGCCTTCAGCACCGCCATGTACGTCACCACCCACGCCGGGCAGTTGCGCATCGCAATCCCCACCCGGTCGCCCTTGGCGATGCCGCGCGCGACCAGCGCCGGCGCCAGGCGATCGGCCCACGCGTTGATCTCGGCGAAGGTCAGCCGCTCGTCGCCCGCGACGACCGCCTCGACCGCGCCGTTCAGTCCGCAAAACGCATCGAACAGTCCCGGCAGCGTTGCCGGCAGGTTGGTTGCGATCGCTCGTCCCTGCTCGTCATGTCCGATCACGATACGCCCGCCCGGCCCGATTACTTCGGCCAGCGTTTCATCGAACTTCCGATCCAGCTCCGAACGCATCTTCCCTCCTTTGCCTTTATGGCTCGGGCCCTTATGAGGCGGCGAAGCCAGAGGGGGAAGCCCATGTATCATCTTGTTGTCGGGGCGATTAACTGGACCGACCTGCACCTTTCGCCGACCGCGGTCGACCTCGGCTTCTTCCAGCTCAAATGGTACAGCCTCGCCTATCTCGCGGGCATCTTCACTGCCTATTTCTATGTCAGCAAATTGCTCGACCAGCCCGGCTCGCCAATGGCCCGGCGCCATGCCGACGACCTCATCTTTTACGCCTCGCTCGGCGTTATCTTCGGCGGTCGGCTCGGCTATGTGCTGTTCTACAACCTGGGTTATTACCTCGCCAACCCGCTCGACATCGTCAAGCTGTGGGACGGGGGCATGAGTTTCCACGGCGGGGTCATCGGCACCTCGCTCGGCATCCTCTACCTTGCCCGCAAGAATGGCCTGAACTGGTTGCGCATCCACGATTATGTCGCCTGCTGCGTGTCCCCCGGGCTGTTCTTCGGCCGCTTGGCGAACTTCGTGAACCACGAGCTGTGGGGGGCCCCGACCAATGTGCCGTGGGCGGTCCGCTTCCCCGAGACGATGGCCGGGATCACCGTCCTCGGCCCGCCGCGCCACCCGAGCCAGCTTTACGAAGCCCTCCTCGAAGGCCTGCTCCTGTTTGCGATCCTGTGGGTCATGTTCTGGAAGAGCCAGGCGCGCTACCAGCCGGGCAAGCTCGTCGGCGCGTTCATCTTTTTCTATGGCAGCTTCCGCTTCGGCCTCGAATTTATTCGCGAGCCCGACGCCCAGCTGTCGCGCTTCGCCGAAGTGACCCACCTCCACATGGGCCAGTGGCTGTCCCTCCCGATGATCCTCGGCGGCCTTTACCTGATGGCCACCGCCGCCAGGCGCCGCGTGCGGGTCGAGCCGACCGTCGGGACCACGAGCGTCGCCTGAGCCGGTGGGCGACTTCGCGCACCGCCTGCGCGCGCGGATCGCCGCCGACGGACCGATCGGCGTCGACGACTATATCGCCGCCTGCAACGACCATTATTACGCGACCCGCGACCCGCTCGGCGCGGCGGGCGACTTCACCACCGCGCCCGAAATCTCGCAGATGTTCGGCGAGCTGATCGGCGCCGCGCTGGCCGACGTCTGGCTTCGCGCCGGGGCGCCCGAGGACGCGATCTTCGCCGAGGTCGGTCCGGGCCGTGGCACGCTTGCCGCCGACGCGCTGCGCGTGATGCGTGCGGCCGGTTTCTCAGGAGAGGTCCATTTCGTCGAGACCAGCCCGCTCCTTCGCGCCGCGCAAGCCCGGGCCGTCCCGGGCGCCGCCTTCCACGACGCCATCGCTGACCTGCCACCCCGCCCGCTGCTCCTCGTCGCCAACGAATTCCTCGACGCCCTGCCGATCGAGCAGCGCATCGGCGGCGAGCAACGCTGCATCGCCCTGATCGACGACGAACTCCGCTTCACCCGCGACGGCGACATCAGCGAAACCTCGCCAGCCCGCGACGCCGCCGTCAAAGCGCTGTCGATCCACCTCGCAACCCACGGCGGAGCGACCCTCGTCATCGACTATGGCTATCGCGAACCGGCCAGCGGCGACTCGCTCCAGGCCGTCCGCGCGCACCGCTTCGCCGACCCCCTCGCCAACCCCGGCGAGCAGGACCTCACTGCCCACGTCGACTTCGCCGCGGTCACCCGCGCCGCGACCGCGGCCGGCGCGCTGGCCTCCCCGATCGTCGCCCAAGGCAGCTGGCTCGAACGCCTCGGTATCGCCGCGCGGGCGATGGCGCTGGCCGCGAACAACCCCGAACGAACGCAGGAAGTCGCCGCGGCCCGCCGCCGCCTGTGCGATGCGGCCGACATGGGCGAACTGTTCAAAATCGTCGCGCTCCGCTCCTCCGGTTGGCCCGAACCGGCGGGGTTCCGCGGATGACCTGCCTCTTTGACGTCCGCCCCGCCGACGCGCCGCTCATCGCCACGCTGTTCGAGCAAAGCTTCGTCGAAGCCTTCGGCCATCTCTACGCTCCAGAAGACCTCGCCGCCTTCCTCGCCACCAAGACCCAGGCCGACTTCGCCCGCGAAATCGGCGACCCCACCTTCCATTTCCAGCTCGCCCGCCGCGACGCCGACCCGGTCGGGTTCGTCAAGCTCGGCCCGCCCGACTTCCCCGTCCAAACCCCGCCGGCCACGATCGAGTTGCGCCAGCTTTACGTCCTCGACCGCGCCACCGGCCAGGGCATCGGCGCCCGATTGATGGACTGGGCGACTGCCGCTGCCCGCGCCATTGGCGCCCGCCACCTCCAGCTCAGCGTCTACATCGACAACCACCGCGCCCGCCGCTTTTACGAACGACGCGGCTTCACTGCGATCGCCTCCTACAAGTTCATGGTCGGCAAGCACGCTGACGAGGACCTCATCATGCGGCTCGCGCTGTGACCGTCGACGTCATCACCTCGTCGGCGCTCGAAGGCATCCCTCACGGCTTCCTCGGTCGCCGCGGCGGGGTCTCGCAAGGGGTCGTCGCCGGCCTCAACGTCGGCACCGGCAGCGGCGACGACCCGCTCGCCGTCGCGCAAAACGTCCGCCTCGCCTGCGACGCGGTCATGCCGCACGCATCGCTCGCCCGCGTCTACCAGATCCATTCCGCGCTCGCCGTCACTGCCGAGCCGTGGTCGATGGACGCCCGCCTCAAGGCCGACGCGCTGGTCGCCGACCGTCCCGGCCTGCTGCTCGGCATCGTCACCGCCGACTGCGCGCCGGTCCTGCTGGCCGACCGCGAAGCCGGGGTGATCGCCGCCGCCCATGCCGGCTGGCGCGGCGCGATCGACGGCGTGACCGACGCCGCGATCGAGGCGATGGAGGCATTGGGGGCACGCCGGACACGCATCGCCGCCGCCGTCGGCCCGTGCATCGCGCAAGCCAGCTACGAGGTCGATCCCGGCTTTCGTGACCGCTTCCTCGCTGCCGACCCGGCCAACGCTCGCTTCTTTTGCGAAGGAGGCCCCGCCGCGACGCCCCATTTCGACCTCGAAGCCTATGTCGTCGCCCGCCTCCAGGCCGCCGGCCTGACCGACATCGACGCACTCGCCCTCGACACCTACCCCGACCCCGACCGCTTCTACAGCTACCGCCGCGCGACCCACCTCGGCGAGGACGACTACGGCCGCCAATTCGCGCTGATCGGCCTTGCGCCCTAGCGCCGGACCGGCCCCGGCGGTAAGCGGCTCGTAACAGGAGCAACCAGATGACCGACAGCAAGAACCCGATTAGCCGCCGCCCCAAGGCCCCGCGCACGAGTATCGGCAACCACAAGCTCAGCCCGGCGACGCTGATGATGGGTCACGGCTTCGACCCGGTGCTGTCGGAGGGCTCGCTCAAGCCGCCGATCTTCCTCACCTCGACATTCGTGTTCGAAAGCGCCGCCGACGGCAAACGCTTCTTCGAAGGCATCACCGGCAAGCGTCCGGGTGGCGCCGAAGGCCTCGTCTATTCGCGCTTCAACGGCCCCAACCAGGAAATCCTCGAAGACCGGCTGCGGCTGTGGGAGGAAGCCGAGGAGGCGCTGACCTTCTCCAGCGGCATGTCGGCGATCCACACGCTGTTCATGACCTTCGTCCGCCCCGGCGACGTGATCGTCCATTCGGGTCCGCTCTACGCCGCGACTGAAGGCCTGATCGCCAAGATCATGAGCCAGTTCGGGATCAAATATGTCGACTTCCCCGCCGGCGCGACCCGCCCGGAAATCGACGCCGCGATCGCCCGGGGCAAGGCGATGGGCCGGGTCTCGCTGATCTATCTTGAAAGCCCGGCCAACCCGACCAACGCGCTGGTCGACGTCGAGGCGGTTGCCGCCGCGCGCGCCGCGGCGTTCGGCCCCGACGAGCTCCCCCCGATCGCGATCGACAACACCTTCCTCGGGCCGCTGTGGGCCAAGCCGCTCGCCCAGGGCGCCGACATCTCGGTCTACTCCCTCACCAAATATGCCGGCGGGCACAGCGACCTCGTTGCCGGCGGGCTGACCGGATCGAAGGCGCTGCTCGACAAGGTCCGGATGATGCGCAACACGATCGGCACGATCTGCGATCCCAACACCGCGTGGATGCTCCTGCGCAGCCTCGAAACGCTCGAATTGCGCATGACCCGATCGGGCGAGAACGCGCTCAAGGTGTGCGAATATTTCCGCACCCATCCCAAAGTCGAGAGTGTCGGCTACTTGGGCTTCCTCAAGCCCGGGTCGCGCCAGGCCGACATCTTCAACCGCCACTGCACCGGCGCGGGGTCGACCTTCTCGCTCTACCTCAAGGGCGGCGAGAAAGAGGCTTTCGCGTTCCTCGACGCGCTCCAGATCGCCCACCTCGCGGTCAGCCTCGGCGGCACCGAAACGCTCGCCAGCGCCCCCGCCGCGATGACCCACCTGTCGGTGCCCGATGCGCGCAAGCTCGAGATGGGGATCACCGACAACCTCGTCCGCATCTCGATCGGGGTCGAGAATGCCGATGACCTGATCGCCGATTTCACCAACGCGCTGAACGCGGTGTGAGACGGGCGGAGCCTATTTGCTCCAGTCCTCAACCCGCCACCCGCGGTTCCGCGCCAGCTTCTCCAGTTGACCCGTCGCGTTCACCGCGACCGCTTCGTCGGCCCACTCGAACGTCGGCACATCGGTGTGGTGGTCCGAATAAAAGCGCGCGTGGACGGCAGACCGCTCGATTTGCTCCTCGGCCATCCACTCCTCGATCATCCCAAGCTTGGCCGGGCCGTAGCAATTGTCGCCAAGAATCCGCGCCAGCAGCCGTCCGTCGGACCCGCGCACCGATCGCGTCGCAATGACATCGTCGAACCCGAGCCGCTCGGCGATCGCATCGACATAGAGCGCGTAACTCGCCGTCGCCATCACCAGCCGCCGTCCCTCGGCACGGTCGCGGGCGATGGCGCGGATTGCACCCGGCCGGATATTGTCGCGGATTGTCGCCTCGGCGAATTGCTCGACCAGCGGCTTCATCTCCTCGTCACTCCGCGCATAACCGAGCAGCAGGTGGTGATTGAGCTCCTTCAGCCGCGCGCGGTCGATCGCCTTCAGCCCGAACGCCGCCATCGACCCGACCACCGCGGGCGCGAAGGCGAGCCGCCACGGCGCGCGGGCCCTGGCGCAATGGAGCAGGAACGGGGTGTAGGTGGCGCGGCGCGTGATCGTCCGGTCCATGTCGTAGATGGCGAGGTCGGTCATGCGGCTCCTGCGATAATTGCCTCGACGAGCGCGAGGTCGGACGGCTTGTCGACGTCGACCGCGGCAAGCGGGTCGGTCATCTCGACCGCGCGGATCGTCAGGCCGAGCTTCCGGCCGATCGCGGCGACCGACTGATCCAGCGTCCGCAGCCGCAGCCCCGCGCCGAGCAGCAGCGCCGGCCCGAACACGACCAGCATCCGCCAGCCCTTCTTGCGGTCCTGCTCGACCCCGCGCCACAGCGCCACCGCCCGAACCGCCTCGGCCGAGCCGAAGGCGAACAGGTTCGCGCCCGAATAGCTGCCCCCCTTGAAGCCGATCCACGTCCGCTGCGACTGCGGCAGGCGCGCCGCGAGTTTCCGCCGCTCGACCAGCCCGATGGCGAGGTCGGCGCCGGCCGCACCGGCCATGAACTGCGCAATCATCGGCGGGATCAGCAGCGCATGGTCGGCGGTCGTCACGAGCAACGGGAAGCGGGTCGCGGGATCGCGAAGGATCGCCTCGATCGTCGCCGCGATGGTCGCCCCCGAGGGTAAGATGCTCACCCGCGCGTCCCGCTCGATTACCGCCGCGATCGCCTCGGGTTCCTGCGCCAGCACCCGTACCCGCTCGATCCCCGGCACCTCGAGCAGCGCGCGCAACGGGCGGCGGACCATCGCTTCGCCCGCGACCCGGATCAGCGGCTTCAACGCTACCCCATTGGCGATCGCGAACGGATCGCCACCGGGGCGCGATCCGGCCAACAGCAGCGCGGTCCAGCCCGCCGGCTGGCTTAGCGGAACGTCTTCCATGACGAAGCGCTATAACCCCGGTCCGGGCGAGGGGAAGGATCGTTTAACTTTGCGCAAAATCATCTCGCAGATCCGCGCACTTGCCGCTTTGGCCGATTTCGCGCACTCTTGAGTTTAATGGCCGCCCCCGACCGATCCTCCCCCGCTTCAGACGGCGAGACGTTCCGCTGCAGCGGCGCGCTGACGATCGGCCGCGCCGGCTCGACCGCGCGCGAGCTCGACGCGATGCCCGAGGGCATGACAATCGACTTGAGCGACGTCGAGCGGATGGACACGGTCGGCGCGTGGCTGATCCATCGCACCCAGCGCGACCGCGGCGCGAAGCTCGTCGGTGCCGCGCCCGAGGTCGAAGCGTTGCTCGAGCAGGTCGCCGCCGCCGACCATCCGGTGCGGGTCCGCCCCGACATTCGCCCGCCGCTGACCCGCACGCTCGAAGACATCGGCACCTGGACGCTCGAAACCGGCCGCACCCTGCTCGGCCTGCTCGGGTTCTTCGGCGCGACGCTGATCGGCTTCGGCAATGTCATTCGTCAACCCAGGCGATTCCGCGTCAACGCGGTCGTCCAGGCGTTCGACAGTGTCGGGGTGCGCGCGCTTGGCATCATCGGGCTGATGAGCTTCCTCATCGGCGTCGTCATTGGCCAGCAGGGCGCGGTCCAGCTCGCCCAGTTTGGCGCCGAGGTTTACACCATCAACCTGATCGGTCGCCTGACCGTGCGCGAACTTGGCCCGTTGATGACCGCGATCATGGTTGCGGGCCGCTCGGGGTCGGCCTTCGCCGCGCAGATCGGGACGATGAAGATCACCGAGGAGATCGACGCGATGCGAACGATCGGCGTTTCCCCGATCGAGGCCCTCGTCGTTCCGCGCGTCCTCGCGGCGGTGCTGATGATGCCGCTGCTCGCCTTCTTCTCGATGCTGCTCGGCATCATCGGCGGCGGCGTTTTCTGCTGGCTCATTCTCAAGATTCCCCCCGCCACCTTCGCGATGCGCATTTCCGAGGTCGTCCCGTTGCACGACCTTTATGTCGGACTCATCAAGGCGCCGGTGTTCGGCTTCATCATCGCGCTCGGCGGATGTTTCCAGGGCATGCTCGTGTCGGGCAATTCCGAAGAGGTCGGTCGCCGCACGACGAATGCGGTGGTCCAGTCGATCTTCATGGTGATCGTGCTCGACGCGGTATTCGCGGTGTTCTTTTCGAAGATCGGCTGGCTGTGAGCGAGCCCGAAATTGTGATCTCGGTGCGCGGGTTGAAGAACAGCTTTGGCGAGCAGGTCATTCATGACGGCATTGACCTCGACGTGCATCGCGGCGAGATCATCGGCGTGGTCGGCGGGTCGGGCACCGGCAAGTCGGTGCTGATGCGCTCGATTATCGGTCTGCAGACCCCGACCGCCGGCGAGATCGAGGTGCTCGGCGAGAACATGATCGGGCGAAGCGAGGGCGAGGCCAAGAATATTCGCCGCCGCTGGGGCATATTGTTCCAGAACGGCGCACTGTTCTCGACCCTCACCGTCGCCGAGAATGTCGAGGTGCCGATCCGCGAATATTTTCCGTTCATCAAGCCGCCGTTGCTCGACGAGATTGCCGGCTACAAGATCGCGATGAGCGGGCTCGACGAGAGCGCGGCGCCGAAATATCCTTCCGAACTATCGGGCGGGATGCGCAAGCGCGCCGGTCTCGCGCGGGCGCTGGCGCTCGATCCCGAGCTGCTGTTCCTCGATGAACCGACCGCGGGGCTCGACCCGATCGGCGCGGCGGCGTTCGACGAATTGATCCGCGGGCTGCAGAAACAGCTCAACCTGACCGTGTTCCTGATCACCCACGACCTCGACACGCTCTATGCGATCTGCGACCGGGTGGCGGTGATGGCGGACCGCAAGGTGATCGCGGTTGGAACGATTCCGGAACTGCTGGCTTTAGATCATCCGTGGATCCAGGATTATTTCAACGGTCCGCGCGGCCGGGCGGCGGTGGCCCACAAGGGCGCGAACGATAGTGTGCATAAGGGGGCAGGCGGCGTGAGCGGATTGCAGGCAAGCTGATGGAAACGCGTTCGAACCATGTGCTCGTCGGCGCGGTCGTGCTGGCCCTGCTTGCCGGAGTGTTGTTGTTCACCGTCTGGCTGGCGGGGCTGTCGACCAGGGCGGCCAAATGCTTCGACATTTATTTCAGCCAGGGCGTCGGCGGAATCTCGAAGGGGACCGCGGTCAATTATTCGGGCGTGCCGGTCGGCAAGGTCGAGAAGATCGCGCTGCTGCCCAACCGCCCCGAGTTCGTGTGGGTGCGGATCGAGGTCGATGGCGAAGCGCCGGTCCTCCAGGGGACCACCGCGCAGATCAAGGGGGTCGGCTTCACCGGCGCCAGCGAGATCAGCCTCGATGGCGCGGTCAAGGGCGGCAAGCCGATCGACCAGGCCGGGCCGCAGGGCTGTCCCGTGATCCCGTCGGGATCGGGTGGGCTTGGCGCCTTGCTCAATTCGGCGCCGGAACTGCTCGACCGTATCCAGCGGCTGACCGAGCGGCTGACCGAATTGCTGAGCGACAAGAACCAGAATTCGATTGCCGATATCCTCGAGAATTTCGACAAGACCAGCCAGATCCTGGCGGCCAAGGCGCCGCAGCTGGCGAGTGCGATCACCGATGCCCAGCTCGCCGCGCGCAACGCCGGCATCGCGGCGCAGCGCGTCGGGCAGCTCGCCGACAGCACCAACCGGCTGGTCAACGAACAGGCGACCCCGGCCGCGCAGGATTTGCGAAAAGCGATCGGATCGGTCCAGCGCGCCGCCGACAATCTCGATGCGGTTGTCGCCGACGCCAAGCCGGGGCTGAACAACTTCACCAAATCGACCCTGCCCGAGGCCAACCGCCTGGTACACGACCTGCGCGACCTGTCGGGCTCGCTCCAGGGCTTCTCCGACCGCCTCAACCAGGGCGGCATCGGCGGGGCGCTCGGGCCGCCGAAACTGCCCGATTACAAGCCTGGAAAGCAACGCTGATGCGCCCTCTTCGCCTGACCCTGCTCGTCGTCCCCGCATTCGCGCTGAGCGCCTGCCTCGGTGGCGGCAAGGTTCCTCCGGTGCTGCTGACGCTGGCCGCGCAGGCCCCCGCGGCGGCGGACATGGCGCGTTCGGCGGGAGCTGGGCAGACCGTCACGATCGACGATCCAGTCACCCCCAAGGCGCTGAAATCGGTGCGGATCCCGGCGCAGGTCGGGGATACCGCGATTGCCTATATCAAGGATGCGCAGTGGATCGACATGCCCGATCACCTGTTCCAGCAACTCGTTTCGGAAACGGTCAAGCGCACCACCAACCGCGTCGTCCTCGACCCGCGCCAGTCGTCGCTCGACCCGGGCTTGCGCGTGACCGGGACGCTCGACCGGTTCGGTTATGATGCCCAGGCGGGCGCGGTGATCGTGCGCTATGACGCGGCGCTGGCGGCCACCGCCGGAGCCCGGGTCGAAACCCGCCGCTTCGAAGCCCGCGAGCCGTCGAACGGGACCAAGGACGACGTCGGCCCCGCGCTCAACCGCGCCGCCAACCGCGTCGCGACCGAAGTCGCGACATGGATCGGCAATCACGGGTAAG
>NZ_JANYGG010000105.1 GCF_025362505.1 Sphingomonas sp.
GTACCGCCAGACGATGTATTATGTGGTGATCAAGGCGATCGTGCAGGCGTTGCGCGGCCCGCGCGTCGGCTGGAGTTCGATCGCGCGGAGCGGCAAAGTACAGCTCGGGACGCACCGCGCGGGATAGCGCGGGGACGTGGGCCTGGCGACAGCCTTGATCCTGCCCCGCCGGGCGTTGCCTGGCGCCGAGGCCGTGGGCCAGTCACTGGCGCGTTCGTGGCTTCGGGGGCCGCCGCGAGACCCTCAAGAACGACAACAGCAATAGTTCGGGCGGTCGCCTGAGCAACCGCCCTTATGGCATTACAGAATGTTCGCCGGACAGTCAGCCGGTTTCGTAGGGCGACTGTCGGTAAGTGGCACCACCCCATTTGGATACAGTGCGGTCGCCCGCTCCCGACATCCTCAGTTGCCGGCGGGACTATTCCTGAACGTGGTCGCCGTCGCGCAGACCGGGGGATCGTCTTCGATCCGGAAGACGCGCGGATCAGCGCTCGGCGCAACGTAGGTCACATAGACTTCTGCCCCTGCGGCACTGGTCGCTTGCTGGGCGTCATCATGTCCTTCGACGAACACCGCGCCATTTGACGAGCCGGGGCCATAGGACTTCGAACTGCAATCGGATTGCGAAAGAGTCACAAGGCCAGTCTTAACGGCGACTATGATGAACCCGGGATGGTGATGCCATCCGCTGTAGGCGCCGGCAGCGAACGTGAGCTTTTGGATCCGAACGTCGGTCGGGCCCTTGGTCTGGAACTTGATGCGGTCGCTGTTGATGTGGCCCTCCGCGTCATTGTCCGCCGTTACCAGCACCACAGATGCGATACCGGAGGGAGGCGAGGCGAGTGCCGGTACTGCAATCAAAGCAGCCGAAATCAATGTGACAGTCGAGAGGCCGAGCGTGACGAATTTCCTGCGTGGATGAGTCATGTTTCAACTCCCTGTTGCCAGTGCCGGCACCAGGAGGGCTCCACTATTGAAGTCAGCCCGGCCAGCCGCTGGTGATTCTCGTGAGGGAACCGGAAGAGCAAAGGAACCTGGCTGGACTTAAACCAGCACTATCCGACTCGGTCGCGATTAATAAAACATTAACCAATATGAGCAAACGTGTCTAGGTTTTGGAGACAAGGCATCCGCACGCCCTAAATTTATTTGATTGTTTCTGGACAACCAGCGCCGTGAGAGAATGATGCGAGGCGCCGTTTCGCGCGTGGTGACGCTCGCGGCCGCAGGTTCCCACCGATCGCGGCCGTTCTCCCTGCCAGGAACTTCGAACTACCCCGCCCGGCGCTGCTTGGCGCTGAGGCCGTGGGCCAGTTCGCTGGCGCGTTCGTAGCTGAGCGGCCGGCCGAAGAGGTAACCCTGAATGATGTCGCAGCCCAGATCGCGCATCCGTTCGAAGTCCTGCGCGGTCTCGACTCCCTCGGCGGTAACCGACATGCGGAACGATTTGGCGAGCTGGACGATCGACTGGATGATCGCGACATTTTCAGGACGGGTGCCGGCTTCGCGGACGAAGCTGCCGTCGATCTTCAATTTGTGGAACACGGCCTTGTTCAAATAGCCGATCGACGAATAGCCGGTGCCGAAGTCGTCGAGCGCGATGCCGACGCCGAGGCTGCGGAGGCGTTTGAGGACATCGATCGTCGCGCTGCTGTCGCCGATGAACACGCCTTCGGTGACTTCGAGCTCGAGCCGGTTGGCCTGGACCTTGTGGCGGGCGAGTGCCTGGCTGACGAGGTTGGGCAGCGCTGGCTGGGCCATCTGCTTGGGGCTGATGTTGATCGCGATCGTAATCGGTTCGGGCCAGGTCGCGATCGCGCGGCAGGCTTCCTCGATGACCCACTCGCCGATCGTCGGCATCAGGCCCGATTCTTCGGCAACCGGGATGAACACGAACGGCGGGACCAGGCCGCGCTGCGGGTGGTTCCAGCGGATCAGCGCCTCGAACCCGACCAGCTTCTGATTTTTCGCCGCGATAAGCGGCTGGAACAGCAAGTGGAACTGGCCGAGCGCGATCGCCTGGCGGAGGTCCGATTCGAGGCGGACGCGGTCTTCCTGTTCCGACTGCAATTCGGACGAGAAATATTTGGCGACGCCGCGCCCGGCGCCCTTGGCCTCGTACAAGGCAAGGTCGGCCTTGAGGATCAGGTCGTCGACCGTCGCGCCGTCGATCGGGCCGAACGCGCAGCCGATCGACACGCCGATCATGATCTCGGTCTGGTCAATCATGTAGGGCTGGGCGATCGAGCGGATGATGCGGTCGGCGAGGCCTTCGATCTTGCGGCGGCTCTGGGCGTCCATGATGACAATGGCGAATTCGTCGCCGCCCATCCGGCCGACATGGCCGTCAGCGCCGACTTCGTCGCACAGCCGCTTGGCGACCGCCTGCAGCACGGCGTCGCCCTTGGGATGGCCAAAGGTGTCGTTGACCGGTTTGAAGCCGTCGAGGTCGAGAAACAGGATCGCGCACGGCACATTGCCGGCCACCGCCACGCGGAGCGACTCGCCGAGCAGCTGGCGGACGCGGCCGCGGTTGGGCAGGCCCGAGAGGACGTCGACGTTGGCGAGATGGGTCAGACGTTCCTGGGTGTGGCGGACCTCGGTGATGTCCGAGCCGACCCCGCGGAAACCTTCGAAGCGGCCGGCGGTGTCGATGATCGGGTCGCCCGCGATCGACACCCAGCGCGGACCGCGGGCGGTCGCCAGTTCCATCTCGAGCGAGGTGAAGGTCTGCTTCTGGAGCAGTACGCGGCCGAGCTCGGCATGGCCGCCGAGCAGCGACGGCAATGAATGGCCGAGGATCTGCGCCGATGGCCGGCCAAGCAGCGCGGTCATGCGCGAGCTGATGTAGGTGACGCGGTTGTCGGCATCGACCTGCCACAGCCAGCCAACGCCGCGCTGCTCATATTCCTGAAGGAGGAGCGAGGCGGATTCGCTCTGGCTGCCGATGTCGGCATTGGTCTTGAGCTGCTGGAATGCCCAACGCGCGATCGCCAGCACGCCGAACACCGCAACGCCAAGCGTGAACAGGATCGCCATCATGTGCTGGAACGGGATCGAGGCGCGGCCGATCAGCAGCTCTACGCTGAGCCCGACGACGAACGCGGTGAGCCAGGTTGTAGCGCAGGCCGGGACGACGATCAGCGCGAGCGCGGCGGTGCCGAGCGCGGCGGTGAGCGAGGCGATGATCAGCTGCTCGTCAAGCTCGAGGCCAGCGAACAAATAGATCGGGAGTGACAGCCACAGCGCGCCGCGCGCCGCGATTTCTCCGGTCATCAGCAGGTGCGGCACCTTGCGACCCGAGCGGCCGACATTGGTGATCGCCTGGTTGCGGGCGGCCTGGGTGGCGAGGATATTGGCGCCGATGACCGCGCCGGCCCAGCCGAGGAGGTAAGCGACTGGCGCCGCGCTCCACAGAGCAACGACGGCGCACAGCATCGAGACGACATTGGCAATGGCGAAGAACAGCGCCAGCTGGCCGCGCGAAATAAGCTGGATATCACGCAGCGGCGATCCAGAATCGTCGGATATCTGGTTGGTCAGGCCCAACGACTCGCCTCCCGGGAGCCGGGCCGAGACCATTCTTTTGTAACGATCAGGTGCTTCGTACATTCCGCGTCCACTCGGTTAAGCCAAGCGGACTAACGCAGGGACAGTTTAAGGCAGGTTAAATTCCCTGGTGCCTGTCGTCATTTCGTCAGGTTGAGCGGGTCGAGCCACGCGAAGCGGAGTTCGCTGTTGTGGCTCACACTTAGCCCGAAGCCGTCGTCGAGCGCGGCGAGGCGTCCAGCGGTTCCACGCGGCGCGATCGGGTGCTCCACCGGCGGCAAAGGCAGCGACGGATCTGTCTTGCTGGGCGAAGGCGGTGGGATCGGCCGGCTCCGCATTGGCGGGGATGCCGGGCTTGTAGATCCATTCCTCGAGACGCAGTTTTTGCTCGCGGAATTGGTCGTTTTTGACGAGATTCGCACGGATGTCGGCAAGGACAATCGACGGGGTGACCGGCTGGAAAGCGTGGCGGTCGAAATAACCCTTGAGGTAAGCGTCGAATTTATCACGTCCGACGATGGCTTCGATCATCCGCAGGAAAGCGGCGCAGGCCCTACTTCTTGCGCGTGAAGTCGACCGCGACGACGTTGGAGCCGTCGTCGACCGGAGTGACGGTCGGGCTGTCGTTTTCGGGCGGCTCGGGGGATTCATGGTCGGCCGGAGCGCCGCTGGCCTGGAACTTGAGGCTGAAATCGACCGCCGGATCGACGAAATCGGTCACCGCGGCGAACGGCACGACCAAGGTCGAGGGGATTCCGCCGAACGACAGGCCGACCGAAAAATGATCGTCGTCGACCTTCAGGTCCCAGAAGCGGTGCTGGATGACGATCGTCATCTCGTCGGGGAAGCGTTCCATGAGGTGCTTGGGGATCGAGACTCCGGCGAGGCGGGTCTTGAAGGTAATGTAGAAATGGTGGCCCCCGGGCAGCATCCCGGTTGATTCGACCTCACGCAGCACGCGCCCGACCACGTCGCGCAGCGCTTCCTGCACGATCTCGTCGTAGGGAATGAGGCTTTCAGGCGTGTCGTCGACCATTTCTTCGTGGTAGCGCCGACGCTGTTGCGGTCAAGCCAAGAGACTCACCGATGCCCATTGATGCCAGCCTGCCTTACGACGAAGCGAATATTTTCGCGAAAATCCTGCGCGGCGAGGTCCCGTGCAACAAGGTTTACGAGGACGAGCACGCGTTCGCGTTCCACGACATCAACCCGCTGGCGCCGATCCATGTGCTGGTGATTCCCAGAGGCGCCTACGTTTCATGGGACGATTTCACGCTGAAGGCGGGCGACGAGGAAATCGCCGGCTTCGTCCGCGCGGTCGGCGAGGTGGCGCGGATGACGGGAGCATCGGCGCAGGGCTATCGCCTGCTCGCCAACATCGGCAAGCGCGGCGGGCAGGAAGTACCGCACCTGCATGTCCATCTATTCGGCGGGGCGCCATTGGGGCCGATGCTGAGCCGCTGAGCCGGGTCTCCTGGAACGCTAAGGGATTGCACGCTCGCCTTTAGCCGCTAGGCTCCGCGCCAAACATGCTGCCGCGTCCACGAGGCGCGAACCGAAGGGAATGCCATGCTGTTCGACCGCGTAAAGTCACTCGACGCTATCCTTGCGACCGCCGAGAAAAAGGGGCTGCACCGCTCATTGGGCGCGTTTCAGCTGACCATGCTCGGTGTCGGCGCGGTGATCGGCACCGGGATTTTCGTGCTGACCTCCGAAGCCGCGCAGAAGGCCGGCCCGGGGATGATGCTGAGCTTCATGATCGCCGGCTTCGTCTGCGCGGTCGCGGCACTGTGCTATTCGGAACTCGCCTCGATGGTCCCGGTGTCGGGATCGGCCTACACCTATACCTACGCCGTGATGGGCGAGTTGATGGCATGGATGGTCGGCTGGGCGCTGGTCCTCGAATATGCCGTCGGCGCATCGGCCGTGGCGGTTGGATGGTCGGGCTATTTCGTCGGCTTCATGGCCCATATCAACGACTTCCTGCCATTCATCCCGAACATCGTGATCTCCAAGGAATTCGCGGTCGGGCCGAGCCAGGGCGGGCTGATCAACCTTCCCGCAGTGACCATCTCGATCCTCGTTACGCTGCTGCTGATCCTCGGCACGACCGAGAGCGCGCGGGTCAATGCGGTGCTGGTGCTGATCAAGATTACCGCGCTGACGCTGTTCATCGCGCTGACCGTGCCGGTGATGAAGGGGGCCGAGTTCCACCCCTTCCTGCCCAATGGCTGGGGCACGATCGGCGTCGTCGGCGCCGCCTCGTCGATCTTCTTTGCCTATGTCGGTTTCGATGCGGTTTCGACCGCCGCCGAGGAAACCAAGAACCCGCAGCGAAATGTCCCGATCGGGCTGATCGGAAGCCTGCTGATCTGCACCGTCTTCTACCTGCTGGTCGCGGCCGGCGCGATCGGTGCGATCGGTGCGCAGCCGGTTGCCGGGCTGGGCGGCGAAGTCCTCTCCCCCGGGTCGAGGGAACTCGCCGCGCGCTGTGCCGCGATCGTCGCGAGCGGCGTAAACGAGCCGCTTGCCTGCAGCCACGAGGCGCTGGCGCACGTCCTGCGCAGCGTCGGCTGGACCAAGATCGGTAACCTGATGGGGGTCGCGGCGTTCCTCGCGTTGCCATCGGTCGTGCTGATGATGATGTTCGGCCAGACCCGCGTGTTCTTCGTCATGGCGCGCGATGGCCTGCTTCCCGCGAAGCTTGCCAGCGTCCACCCGCGGTTCAAGACACCGCACGTCGTCACTGCCTTCACCGGCATCGTGGTGACGCTCGCCGCGGCCTTCCTGCCGGTCGGCAAGCTCGCCGATTATTCGAACTCGGGCACGCTGTTCGCGTTCATGATGGTGGCGATCGCGGTGCTCGTGCTGCGCCGCACCGATCCCGGCCGTCACCGCCCGTTCCGGACCCCGGCGATCATGGTCGTCGCGCCGCTGGCGATCATCGGCTGCATTGGGCTCTACCTGTTCCTGCCGTTCCTCGCCCAGATGGTGCTGTTCGGTTGGGGCGCGATCGGGCTGGCGATCTATTTCGGCTATAGCCGCAGCCGCAGCCATGTCGGGCGCGGGCTGGTCGAGACGCACGAACTCGACCCCGACGCCCCACCGCAGCCGGTGCCGCCGATGCCGGGCGCACACACCCCGGGGATCAAGGACGCCTGACCGGAGGCTGACGTCGTGTTTGGGCTTAGCCGCGCCGCGCGCTATATCGGGGCAATGAGCGGCACGGGCAGGCACGGCTGACATGGCGAGCGACGGCGCACGGCTGATCGACGGGCCGGTTGCGGCGGACGGTGGACAGGCGGGAGAAGCCCTGCCGCCGCCAACCCGTCATCCGCGCGCTCCGCGCAGCGGCGGCTTTGGAGGCAGCAAGGGGCCCGCCGGCCCAATTCTCGAGACGGTCAAGCTCGACAGCCCGTTCTTCGATGACAAGAACCGCGCTTTCTGGGTGCTCCAGTCGGCCGGCTGGACGGGCTATTTCATCCTCCGCAGCTTAAGCGGAATCGCCAATTCGATGGGCCTGATGTTCCTGGTCCATACGCTGCTTCTGACCGCGACCGGCTATTCACTGACGCTGTTGATGGGGTCGCTCTATCGCCGGCTGATCCAGATGCGCCCGCTGTGGACGGCGGCGCTCAGTCTCGGCACGGTGGTGATCGCCGCGGCGGTGTTCTCGTTCATCGAGACGTGGAGCAACGCGACCTTTGTGCGGCCCGACGCGCGGCCGGTCGGGATCGAGTATCTCGGCGCGATCCTGCTCGACTTCGCGCTGCTCGCGGCGTGGTCGGCGCTGTACTACGGGATCAACTATTATTTGCTGCTCGAGGAGGAGATCGAGCAGCGCGAGGCGATGGAGAGCCAGGCGAGTTCGGCCCAGTTGGCGATGCTGCGCTATCAGCTCAATCCACATTTCCTGTTCAACACGCTCAACTCGATCTCGACGCTGGTGCTGCTTCGCCAGACCGAGCGGGCCAATGCGATGCTGTCGCGATTGTCGTCGTTCCTGCGCTACACGCTCGCCAACGAGCCGACCGCGCAAGTGACGCTGGCGCAGGAGGTCGAGACCCTGAAACTTTATCTCGAGATTGAGAAGATGCGGTTCGAGGAACGGCTGCGCCCGCATTTCAGGATCGATGCCGAAACGATCGGTGCGCGACTGCCCTCGCTGCTGCTTCAGCCGCTGGTCGAGAATGCGATCAAATATGCGGTGACGCCGAGCGAAGACGGGGCCGATATATGGATCACCGCGTCGCGCGAAGGGAGCTGCGTGCGGATCGAGGTGGCCGACAGCGGAGCGGGAGAAGGGAGCCACGGCATGGCGACCGAGTCGACCGGGGTCGGGCTCGCCAATATTCGCGACCGGCTGACCCAGGCATACGGCGCGGCGCATGGATTTCAGAGCCGGTCGAACGATAAGGGGGGTTACAGCGTTATCCTCGAAATTCCGTCCGAGAGCGAGTATCGATCATGACCATCCGCACCATCCTCGTCGATGACGAGCCGCTCGCCACGCAGGGACTTCAGCTAAGGCTGCAGGCGCATGACGACGTCGAAATCATCGCCACCGCCGCCAATGGGCGCGAGGCGATCCGCGCGATCAAGACCGACAAGCCGGACCTCGTGTTCCTCGATATTCAAATGCCTGGCTTCGACGGGTTTTCGGTGATTCAGGGCGTGATGGAGGTCGAGCCGCCGCTATTCGTGTTCGTGACGGCTTATGGCGACCATGCACTGCGCGCGTTCGAGGCGCAGGCGGTCGATTATCTGATGAAGCCGGTCGAGGAAGATCGTCTGGCGGCAACGATGGACCGGGTGCGTCAGCGGCTCGCAGAGCGGCGCGGGGCGGTCGAGGTCGAGCGACTGAAGGAGGCGCTCGAGGAACATGCCCCCGAAGCAGCGGAGACGCTCGCCGAGGACAGCGCGGCGGAGGGTCCGGCGGCGAACCGCTTCGAGAAAATGATCAACATCCGCGACCAGGGGCAAATCTTCCGCGTCGATGTCGACACGATCGAGCGGATCGATGCGGCGGGCGATTACATGTGCATCCAGACCGGAGACAATACGCTAATCCTGCGCGAGACGATGAAGGACCTCGAGAAGCGGCTCGATCCGCGTCGCTTCCAGCGGGTGCATCGCTCGACGATCGTCAACCTCGACCTTGTCAAGCAGGTCAAGCCGCATACCAACGGCGAATGTTTCCTGGTGCTCGGTTCAGGAGCGCAGGTGAAAGTATCGCGATCGTACCGCGATGTCGTCGCGCGATTTGTGCATTGAGCAAATTTGCCGCCTTCGCCGCCCTGCATGTGCCGGGGGACCCGGTGGTGCTCTATAATGTGTGGGATGCGGGGAGTGCGAAGGCGGTCGCGGCGGCGGGGGCAAAGGCGCTTGCGACGGGGAGCCATCCGGTGGCCGACGCCAATGGCTGGCCCGACGGCGAGCAGGTGCCGCTGGACTTCGCACTGGCCAATGCGGAGCGGGTTGTAAGCGCGGTCGACCTGCCGGTAAGCGTCGATTTCGAGGGGGCCTATTCGGTTATTCCTGCACTGGCCGCCGCCAACGTCGCCCGCCTGAGGGCAACCGGCGCGATCGGGTGCAACTTTGAAGATCAAGTGATCGGCGGCGAAGGGCTTCATTCGCGTGGCGAGCAGACCAGGCGGATCGCTGCGATCCGCGACATGGTCGGCAGTGAATTCTTCATCAACGCGCGGACCGACCTGCTGCTGAAGTCCCACGATAATCACGACGCGTTGATCGGCGAGGTGATCGATCGGGGGAAGGCCTTTGCCGACGCCGGAGCGAGCGGCTTTTTCGTACCCCGCATCGCCGATCCGCGGCACATCGAGCGGGTGGTTAAGGCGGTGCCGCTGCCCCTCAACGCGATTGCGTTTCCGGGTGCGCCGGCACCCGCTGTGTGGGCGCTCGCCGGCGTGGCGCGGATCAGCCACGGGCCGTTCCCGCACCGGTCGCTGATGAACCAGCTCGAAGAGGCCGCGCGGGCCGCGATACCGGGCTAAACGGTCGCCCGGCGTTGCCATGGCCAGCGGCGGGCAGGACCTGATTTCAGAACGTTGCGGCGGAACAGGCCGGCGCCAGCGCGCAGGATCAGCGTGACCCATAGCCCTTGCCACGCGAGCGCGGCGAGATGGGGCCACAGGACATCCTGTTCGGCGGCGCGAGCGATCATGGTGAAGGGCGAGGACAAGGGAAAGATCGCTGCGGCGAGCCCGCGCGGCTCGTCAAGATGGCCGACCGCGGAAGCGCCGAAGAAATAGATCGCGCTCTGGGCGAGAACAACGGGCATGTTGATCGTCTGAATCTCGCGCACGCTGCCCGCCTGGCTGCCGATGGCGAGGAAGACCGAGCCGATGAGCAGGTAGGCCATCGAGAAATAAGCGACGGTGAGCGCGATGAAGACGGGCCAGCCGATGGCCGGGGCTGGCAGCGCCGCGAGCCCGCCGGTCGACCAGATCGAGATAGCGATGGCGCCGGTGACGACCCACACCGCGATGCCGACGAACGAGATGGCGAGCATCGCAAACAGCTTGCCGACGAAGATCGCCTCGACCGGGACAGCGGCGGCCAGAATCTCGATCGCCTTGTTCGATTTCTCCTCGATCAACTGCGACAGCACCGCGCCGGCGAGGAGGATGGTCAACAGGAAGATGATTGTCTGGCCGGCGCGGGCGGTGAGGCCGCGCGCGCTTGCGAGCGTTCCGCCCGAGCGCTCGGTCGAGACGACCGCGATGCTGGGCGCGGGTGGGCTGCGGTCGGCGGCGTCGGCGCGGGCGTCAGCGATGATATGGTCGAGTTGAGCGACGGTGGTGCCGTCGGAATGGACAGTGCCGGTGAGGCGCGGCGCGGTGCCGAGACCCTCGAGCACCGCCAGAACCGGGGGTTTCCTCTGAGCGAGCAACTGGGCTCGTTGTCCGGCAAGGTTGGGCTCGGGATCGGCTCGGATGAGCTCGACCGGGGCGTCGCCAGCAACCGCCGCAAGACGCGCGCGCGCCGCCGCGAGCGGAGCAAAGTCGGCCCGGCTGGCGATGACTGCGACAATCGGCTTGGCGTTGTCCTCGGCGAGCTTCGCCCCCATCCCGCCGAAGCCAACTCCCATGGCGACCGGGAAAAGCGGGCCCAGCAAAAACAGCAGGAAGGTCTTGCGAAGGACGGTCGCGGTGAAGTCGCGCCGGGCGATGACGAAAGCGGCGCGAATGATTTCGGGAAGCCTGAAGCCCGCCATCACGCGGCCTCCGCCTGGGGTTCGTTCATGGCGCGGGCGGCTGCTTCGCCGGCGATGGCGACGAACGCGTCGTGGAGGCCCGGGCGCTCGATCGCAAGGGTTTCGATCCCGGCGCCGCCGTCGAGCAGGGCGCGAAGGAGGGGCTCGGGCCCGCCTTGCGGAAGCTCGAAGGTCCATTCGGCGCCGTCGAGACGCGCGGTGGCGGGAAGCGCGGCACGCCACGGGCCGTCTGGCGAGCGGGTGCGCAGACGGACGATTGGGCGGAGGCGGTCGCGCGCCTCGTCGACCTCGCCTTCGAACGCGACCTTGCCCTCGGCGATGATGGCGACCCGTTCGCACAGGCGTTCGGCGTGAGCGATGACGTGGGTCGAGAAAATGACCGTGGTGCCCTCGGCAGCTTCGCGGCGGATGAGTGCCTCAAGCTTGGCCTGGTTGATCGCGTCGAGCCCGGAGAAGGGTTCGTCGAGGACGATCAGGCGCGGCTTGTGGACGAGCGTGCCGAGCAGTTGGACGGTCTGCGCCATGCCCTTCGACAGGTTGCGGATCGGTTTGTCGGCCCAGGCGCCGAGGCCATGGCCTTCGAGCAGTTGGCGCCCGCGGCGCTTGCCTTCGCGCAACGGGAGCCCCCGCAAAGCGCCCATGAAGGCGATCGCGTCGACCGCGTGCATCGAGGGATAAAGGCCGCGTTCTTCGGGGAGGTAGCCGACCTCGCGCGCCGCCTCGATCGGGCGCGCGCGGCCAAGCAGCGTCGAGCTTCCCGACGAGGGGTCGATGATCCCGAGCAGCATGCGCAGCGTGGTCGTCTTGCCCGCGCCATTGGGGCCGAGAATGCCGTAGATTGCGCCGACCGGAACCGACAGGCTGACCCCGTCGACCGCTCGCTTGTCTCCGAAATCCTTGACGAGATTTTGCGCGGTCAGCGCGAGCCCAGTTCCACTCATGGCGGCAACTGGTAGAGGGTCGAGGTTAAATGACAATGAGCATCGAAAGCCGAATTCGCGAAAAAGCCGCCGAGCTGGGGTTCGTCGCGTGCGGCTTTGCGCGGGCCGATGCGGCACCCGAGGCCGGAGCGGGGCTGCGCGAGTGGCTTGCCGAGGGGCGACATGGCGGGATGGGGTGGATGGAGGCGCGGGCCGACGAGCGGGCGTCCCCGAACGGGCTATGGTCCGAGGCCAAGTCATTGATTGCGCTGGGAATGTCTTACGCGCCGGCAAGCGATCCGATGGCGCTGGCCGACCGGAAGGAACGCGCGCGCATCTCGGTTTATGCGCAGGGCGGGGACTATCACAAGGCGGTCAAGAAGGGCTTGAAAGCGCTCGGGCGGTGGCTGGCCGAGGAGACGGGGTGCAAGCTCAAGGTGTTCGTCGACACCGCGCCGGTGATGGAGAAACCGCTGAGCGCGGCAGCGGGGATCGGGTGGCAGGGCAAGCACACCAATCTGCTCAGCCGCGAGCATGGCAACTGGCTGTTCCTCGGGATCGTGATGACCAGCCTAGAGTTGGTCCCCGATGCGCCGGCAAGCGATCATTGCGGGTCGTGCACACGGTGCATCGCGGCGTGCCCGACGAGGGCGATCACCGGCCCCCACCGGATCGATGCGCGGCGGTGCATTTCCTACCTCACGATCGAGCCTCACGGGCCGATCCCGACCGAGTTTCGAGAGGCGATGGGCAACCGGATTTACGGCTGCGACGATTGCCTGGCGGTGTGTCCGTGGAACCGCTTCGCCGAGAGCGCGCAGGCGAACCGGGCGTTCCTGCCGCGGGCGGAACTCGCGGCGCCGGCGTTGGGGGATTTGCTGAGCCTGGATGAGGCTGGGTTTCGCGAGATGTTCGCGGGATCGCCGATCAAGCGCATCGGCTGGGCGCGAATGATGCGCAACTGCCTGATCGCGGCGGGGAATAGTGGGCAAGCAGAGTTGCGGGCAAGGGTCGTCCGTTTTGCGGTGAGCGACGACCCCGTGATCGCCGACGCGGCGGGGTGGGCGCTCGCCCGACTGGCCTAGCGCGAACCCTCGATCGCAGCTTCACAGCCCACTTGGTCGGTGTCGGCACCACTTTTCAAGCGGGTATCGACGTGGGTGACTCGCTCGACGCCCTGCCCGCTCGGCGGTGCGTAAAGATAGGCGTCGAGGACGCAGCCGCCGCCGCGATACTGTAGCTTGAGCCCGGGGCCTTCGCGGACCTGAAGGCTGGGCGCGCCGAACAGCTCGCCGAGCTCGGGCGCGGCGAGGCCGAGGAGGCGGCCGTGCTGGTGGGCGCTTTGGCGGGTTGGGACGGGGGTGGGGGCGGGGGCCGGTGTTTCGCTGGCGCAGGCGGCGAGGAGGAGGGTGAGGGCGGGGGCGAAGCGGCGCATGCAGCTGTTGCTAGCCGGTGCGCGCGGTTGTGTCATCGCCCGCCGCCCGCTAACCGCCGCGCATCTTTTCTCCGCAGGATTTCCCCATGACCGACAAGCCCCTCGACGTGCTCGCCATCGGCAATGCGATCGTCGACGTGATCACCGATGCCGACGATGCCTTTCTGGCCGCCCAAGGGCTCGACAAGGGGTCGATGCGGCTGATCGATCAGGGCGAGGCGGTGCGGCTTTATGGCGAGATGGGGCCGGGGCGTGAAAGCAGCGGCGGGTCGGCGGGGAACACGGTTGCCGGGATTGCGGCGCTCGGGCTGAAGGCGGGTTTCATCGGGCAGGTCGCCGATGATGAGTTGGGTCGGATCTATGCCCATGACCTGCGCGCGACGGGAGTGCAATTTACTACCCCGGCGCGCAGCGATGTCGGAGCCAGCGCGCGCTGCCTGATCCTGGTCACGCCCGACGCGCAGCGGACGATGAACACCTTTCTGGGCGCAGCGCAGCGGCTGCCCGCGACGGCGATCTCGGCGGCGGAAGTCAGTTCCGCGAAGATCCTCTATCTCGAGGGCTATTTGTGGGACCCGGAAGAGCCGCGCGCGGCGATGGAAGCGGCGATCGACGCGGCGCGGGCGGCGGGGACGAAGGTCGCGTTTACGCTCTCCGACAGTTTCTGCATCTCGCGCCACCGCGATGGGTTTCTCAAGCTGATCGACGACGGGCGGATCGATATCTTGTTTGCCAACGAGGACGAGATTCTGGCGCTGTCGGTTGAGAGCGACTTCGAGGCGGCGGTCGCGGCAGTGGCGCCCAAGGTGTCGGTACTGGCGGTGACGAGGAGCGAAAAGGGGGCAATTGCGGTCGCCGGGGCGGAGCGGGCGGAAGTCGCCGCCGAGCCGATCGAGCGGCTGGTCGATACGACTGGCGCGGGCGACCTGTTCGCCGCTGGCTTTCTGGCGGGGCAGGCGCGCGGGCTAAGCCTTGAGACGTCGCTCAAGCTGGGCGCGATTGCCGCGGCCGAAGTCATCCAGCATTATGGCGCGCGGCCCGAGGCGGACTTGCGGATGCTCGCGGGCAACCTGCTTTCATGAAACGAGGGAAACGGACATGACCGCCACGCGCAGCGAGACCGACAGTTTCGGAGCGATCGACGTCCCCGGCGACTGCTATTGGGGGGCGCAGACCGAACGATCGATCCACAATTTCCCGTTCGGGGCGAGCGAGCGGATGCCGGTCGAGATTGTCCACGCGCTGGGCTTCGTCAAGCAGGCGGCGGCGCGGGTCAACGCACGCATTGGCGGGCTCGACGCTAATCTCGCCGAGGCGATTCAGCAGGCGGCGGCGGAGGTTGCGAGGGGCGATCTCGATGGCCAGTTCCCGCTGGTCATCTGGCAAACCGGGAGCGGCACCCAATCCAACATGAACGCCAACGAGGTCATCGCCGGGCGCGCCAACGAGGCTCTGGCAGGGACGAAGGGCGGCAAGTCGCCGGTTCATCCTAACGACCATGTCAACAAGGGCCAGTCGTCGAACGACAGCTTCCCGACCGCGCTGCACATCGCCGCGGCGCGCGGGGTGGCGGACAAGTTGTTGCCCGCGCTGCGGACGATCCATGCCCGGCTCGACCAGCTGGCCAGGCGGTGGGACCATATCGTCAAGATCGGTCGCACGCATTTGCAGGACGCAACCCCGCTTACGCTGGGCCAGGAATTCTCGGGCTATGCGCAGATGATCGCGGACAATATCGCGCGGGTCGAGGGGGCCATGCCGCGGCTGCTCCGCCTCGCGCAGGGTGGAACCGCGGTAGGCAGCGGGCTCAACGCGCCCCAAGGCTTTGCCGAAGCCTTTGCCAAGGAGATCGCCAACCTCACCCGGCTCGACTTCACCTCGGCGCCGAACAAGTTCGCCGAGCTCGCCGCGCACGATACTTTGGTCGAGCTGTCCGGGGTGATGAACGTCATCGCGGTGTCGCTGAGCAAGATCGCCAACGACATCCGTCTGCTCGGATCGGGGCCGCGCTGTGGGCTTGGCGAATTGAAGCTGCCCGAGAACGAGCCTGGCAGCTCGATCATGCCGGGCAAGGTCAATCCGACCCAGTGCGAGATGCTGACGATGGTCGCGGCGCAGGTCATGGGTAACCATGTCGCAGTGACGATCGGAGGGTTGCAGGGGCATCTGGAATTGAACGTGTTCAAGCCGCTGATCGGCGCGAATGTGATCCGCTCGATCAATTTGCTGTCGATCGGGATGGTCGGGTTTACCGAGCGGGCGCTCGACGGGCTCGAGGCCGATGAGGGGCGGATTGCCGAGTTGATGAACAAGTCACTGATGCTGGTCACCGCGCTCG
The DNA here is from genome assembly GCF_025362505.1 of Sphingomonas sp. Lineage (GTDB taxonomy): Bacteria > Pseudomonadota > Alphaproteobacteria > Sphingomonadales > Sphingomonadaceae > Sphingomicrobium. Next base: position 15,480 of record NZ_JANYGG010000105.1, read on the forward strand.
CGCCCGAAATCGGCTATGACAATGCCGCGAAGATCGCCAAGCACGCCCACCAGAAAGCGCTGACGCTGAAGCAGGCGGGGATTGAGCTGGGACTGGTCGACGAGGCGACCTTCGACCGGGTGGTAAAGCCCGAGGCGATGCTGGGGCGCTGATGCGCAAAAGCCGCATTTTAAAAGCGCAAATTGACCCGCGCGCCGACGTTGTCGATGCCGGGGTTCTGGCGGCTGAACAGGGTGGCCTGGCTTAGGTGGACCCAATGTGCTTCGAACGAGGCGCGGTGGTTGAGCTGATAGCCGACGCCGAGTTCGGGTTCGAACAGGATGCGACTGCCCAGCGCGATGGTGCTGGGATCATCGAACTTTCCCGCCGAGCCATCGTGGATGGCAAGGCCGAGGCCGGGGCGGACGTACAATGTCTTGCCCAAGCGCCATGACAGGCCGGCGGCGGCATAGCTGGTATCGCCGGCGGTGTTGAACGCGCCGAACGCATAGGGCTGGAGGCCCAGCCGGGGGAAGAGACGGCCACCGCGGAAGCCGAGCTGGAGGTCGAACCCTCGTTCGCGTCCGCCTTCGAGGCTGAAGGGGGAATGGACGGCGTGCTTGTAGACTCCGCCGAACAGTTCTGCGGCGTGGGCCGGGGCGGCTGCGGAGAGCGCCGCGAGGATGGTTAGCGGGACGGTGACGCGAAGGGTGGTGAGCATGCGCAAGTGCGTATGCCGCAACATCTTTCGGACGAGTGAACGCTCGTCGTCAAGCCCCGGATTGCCACGTGCGGATGGCGTCTACGGGGTGGAGCAACATGATGATGTTGAGAGTCAGATTGTCGCGGATGACGAACAGGGGGATGAGCTCCAGCAGGACGACGCCGCCGATCGACGCCCAAAGGGGCAAGCGGCGGGCAAGGAGGAAACCGGCGATCATCATGACGATGTCGCTGACCGAATTGAGCACGCTGTCACCCGAATAACCGATCGCGGCGGTCGCGCTGCGGTAGCGATTGATGATGATCGGGCTGTTTTCGGCAATTTCCCACGCGGATTCGATCAGAATCGCGGTCGACAGGCGGGTCGCGACGGGCAGGCGACGGGCGGCGAGCCACAGCAGCCCGAAGAACAGGAAGCCGTGGACGATGTGGCTCGCGCTGTACCAGTCGGCGAGCATCTGGCTGGTCTCGGGGCTGGTCGAGGAGGAGACCCACAGCGTCACGCGGCCGCAGGTGCAGATCGGCGGGCGACCCATCGCCAGCAGGATTGCGGCGGCGGCGAGGACGAGGAGGAACGGGGCAAGCCACGGGCGTGAACGGGTCATGGGGGAAGGCTAGGGCCGCGCGCGGCGCTTGCCAATTGCGCAATGGCGCGCAACACAAGCGCTCGATGCTCCGCCTGTTTGGCCCCAACTGCGACGGATCGCCGGTCGAGGTCGGTGCTACGACGCGTATCCCCGACGATGTCGTGTGGATCGACCTGCTCGAGCCGACGCGAGAGGAGGAGGCGTTGGTCGAGGCCTTCATCGGGTCCAACGTGCCGACGAGGGCCGACCTCGCCGAGATCGAGCCGTCAAGCCGACTCTATGAGCGCCAAGGCACGCTATACCTGACGATGTCGACCCTGACCGGAATCGACGAGGGCGATCCCAGCTCGTCGCCGATCGGGTTCATCCTGACACCCGGCCACCTCGTAACAGTGCGCTATGCCGATCCGCGCCCGTTCCGCCTGCTCGCGGAACATTTGAAGCGCGAGCCCGACCTGGCGACCGACGCGTGCCATTTGTTCGTCCGCCTGCTCGACGCGGTGGTCGACCGGCTGGCCGACGAGATCCAGCGGGTGGCCGCCGAGATCGAAAAAATCTCGCGGCAGATTTTCCAGAAGGACCTGGAGGATCGGCGAATCCCCGCGGCGCGGCTGACCGCGATGCTGACGCGGATCGGGCGGGCGCAGTCGTTGCTGGCGAAAATCCGCGAGACTGCGGTCAGCACCAGCCGATTAATCCACTTCCTCGCCGCGACCAACCGGGTGCGGCGGCTCGAGGACGAGCGCGATCATGTCGGCAGCCTCGCCGCCGATATCGCCGCGCTGATCGATCATTCGAGTTTCCTCAGCGAGCAGCTGACCTTTCAGCTCGATGCGTCGCTGGGGTTGATCTCGATCGAGCAGAATGCGGCGATGAAGCTGTTCAGCTGGGCGGCGCTGGTGTTCCTGCCGCCGACACTGGTCGCCGGGATCTATGGCATGAACTTCGACCATATGCCCGAGCTTCACTGGTTTTACGGCTATCCGATGGCGCTGGGGATCATGCTGGTCAGCGGGATCGCGCCGTGGCTGTACATGCGCAAGCGCGGCTGGATCTAATCCACCAATCGTGACGCCGACGCAACCGATAAGGGCAGGGCGCGTTGCAGGGCGATGGCACGGAACGGGAAAAAGAGCAGGATCGTCGAGATCGGCGGTAAAGTGTCCGAATGGGTCTCGAACCTGTTCGCGCACCCCTACATGCAGATTGGGGTGATCGCCTTCTGCATCAGCTGGTTCGTGCTGAAACTCGACACCAACCTTCTCACCGCTGCGCTGTCGATCATGGCGATCACGCTGACCCAGATGGTGCTCAACCGCCAGACCGAGCGCGAGATCGACGATCGTCGCCGTGACGTCGCAATGCACGCCAAGCTCGACGAGTTGCTGATCGCGATGAACGGCGCGCGCGACGAGATGGCGGGGATCGAGGATCTCGAGGAGGAAGAGATCGTCGAGCTCAAGGAAAATATCCAGGACAGGTTCGAGGTGCTCAACGAGGAACTCGAAGAGCGTGCCGAGGAAAAGGGCGCGCGAGCGGCTGTAGCTTCCTAGGCCTTTGCTGCGATGCGAAACGGTTGCTAAGGCGCCCGCACCCCCATCTCTCGAGCCAAGCGAGTAGCGCGCCATGATCCCGACCGGCCAGGACAGCCTTCACACCCGCTCCATGCTGGACGTCGGGGGCAAGCGGTTCGCCTATTACTCGCTCGCCAAGGTCGGGGCGGCGCTCGGCGATGTGTCGCGCCTGCCTTATTCGATGAAGGTCCTGCTCGAGAATCTGCTGCGCTTCGAGGACGGGGTGACGGTCACGCGCGACGACCTACAGGCGATGGTCGACTGGCAAAAGGAGCGCAAGATCAGCCGCGAGATCCAGTATCGCCCGGCGCGCGTCCTGATGCAGGATTTCACCGGGGTGCCGGCGGTGGTCGATCTGGCGGCAATGCGCGACGCGATGAAGAGCCTCGGCGGCGACCCCAAGAAGATCAACCCGCTGGTTCCGGTCCACCTAGTCATCGATCATAGCGTGATGGTCGACGAGTTCGGTACCCCGCAGGCGTTCGAGGATAATGTCGCGCTGGAATATCAGCGCAATGCCGAGCGCTACGAGTTTCTGAAATGGGGCAGCCAGAGCTTTGACGACTTCCAGGTCGTCCCGCCCGGGACCGGCATCTGCCATCAGGTCAATCTGGAGAATCTCGCCCAGACGGTGTGGACCTCGGTCGACCAGTCGGGCGAGATGGTCGCTTATCCTGATACGCTGGTCGGCACCGATAGCCATACGACGATGGTCAATGGGCTGGGCGTGCTCGGCTGGGGGGTCGGCGGGATCGAGGCCGAGGCGGCGATGCTGGGGCAGCCGGTGTCGATGCTGATCCCCGAGGTTGTCGGTTTCCGCCTGTCAGGGGCGCTGTCCGAAGGGATCACCGCGACCGACCTGGTGCTGACCGTCACCCAGATGCTGCGCGCCAAGGGCGTGGTCGGCAACTTTGTCGAATTTTACGGGCCGGGAATGTCGGCGCTGGCATTGGCCGACCGCGCGACGATTGCCAACATGGCGCCCGAATATGGCGCGACCTGCGGCTTCTTTCCGATCGACGAGCGGACGATCGAATATCTCAAGCTGACCGGGCGCGACGACGAGCGGATCGCGCTGGTCGAAGCCTATGCCAGGGCACAGGGCATGTGGCGCGACGACGCGGCGCCTGAGCCGCTGTTCACCGACAGCCTCGAGCTCGACCTGGCCTCGGTCCAGCCATCGCTCGCGGGGCCCAAGCGCCCGCAGGACCGGGTCGTGCTGCGCGATGTCGACGACCGCTTCAACGAGGAGCTGGAGACGACCTACAAGAAGGCGAGCGACCCGCGCGTCGCCGTCGAGGGGGCGGACCACGACCTTGGCAATGGCGATGTCGTCATTGCCGCGATCACCAGCTGCACCAATACGTCGAACCCGTCGGTGCTGGTCGCGGCGGGACTGGTCGCGCGCAAGGCCCGCGCCCTGGGCCTGACCCGCAAGCCGTGGGTCAAGACCAGCCTTGCCCCGGGTAGCAAGGTCGTCACTGATTACCTCGATGCCAGCGGGCTGACCGAGGACCTGAACGCGATCGGGTTCAACCTGGTGGGCTATGGCTGCACGACCTGCATCGGCAATTCGGGGCCACTGGCTGCGCCGATCTCCAAGGCGATCACCGACCATGACCTGGTCGCGGTCAGCGTGTTGTCGGGCAATCGCAATTTCGAGGGGCGGGTGTCGCCCGACTGCCGCGCGAACTATCTTGCATCGCCGCCGCTGGTGGTCGCCTACTCGCTGCTCGGCACGGTGCGCGCCGACATCGCCAGCGATCCGCTCGGCAAGGATCGCGACGGCAACGACGTATTCTTGAAGGACATCTGGCCGACCAACGACGAGGTCCGCAGCCTGGTCGACGCGCACGTTCACTCGACCATGTTCCGCCAGCGCTATGCCGACGTGTTCCGCGGCGATGCGCGTTGGCAGGGGATCGCGGTGACTGGGGGCGACACCTACAAATGGCCCGCAGCATCGACCTACATCGCCAACCCGCCCTATTTCGAGGGGATGACGATGACCCCCAAGCCGCTGACCGACATCGTCGATGCGAAAACGCTGGCGTCGTTTGGCGATTCGATCACCACCGATCACATCTCGCCGGCGGGATCGATCAAGCTCGACAGCCCGGCGGGGCGCTATCTGCAGGACCATCAGGTCAGCCGCGCCGAGTTCAACAGCTATGGCGCGCGGCGCGGTAATCATGACGTGATGATGCGGGGGACCTTCGCCAACATCCGTATTCGCAACCGCATGCTCGCCGGGGTCGAGGGCGGGATGACGCGTTATGCACCTACCGGCGAAGAGCTCGCGATCTATGACGCGGCGATGAAGTATCAGGCTGACGGGACGCCGCTGGTGGTCCTTGCGGGCAAGGAATATGGCACCGGATCGTCGCGCGACTGGGCGGCGAAGGGCACCATGCTGCTTGGCGTGCGCGCGGTCATTGCCGAAAGTTTCGAACGCATCCATCGCTCTAACCTCGTCGGGATGGGCGTGCTGCCGTTGCAATATGAGCAGGGTTTCGGCGCCGAGACGCTTGGGCTCGATGGCAGCGAAAGCTTCACCATCACCGGCGTTGCCAATCTCGAGCCGCGCCAGGACGTGACGGTCGAAGTGACCAAGGCTGACGGCACGAAATCGAGCTTCACCGCGCGGTGCCGGATCGACACGTACAACGAGCTCGAATATTTCCGTGCGGGCGGAATCCTGCCGTTCGTCCTGAGGAACCTGGCGGCGTGAGCCAAGCCGCTGCGGTCAGCGGATCGTGTCATTGCGGCGGGGTGGCGATCCGGCTGGCCGAGCGACCCGACCAGGTCACCGATTGCAATTGCACGCTATGCACCGCGCTCGGCTGGCGGCTGGTCTATGGGACGTCGGACACCATCACGATCGACGGAGAACTCGATCAATATGTGCGCAGCGACCTGGCGGAGCCGTGTCTGCGGGTCATGCGCTGTCGCCACTGCGGCGTGGCGACCCATTGGGAGCCGCTGACCGCGCCGCCACACGACCGCATCGGGGTGAACGCGGCATTGCTCGATGACCCGGGGATCGCGGCGCTTCCCGTGCGCGTAGTCGACGGGCTAAGCTGGCCGAAATGACCGATGCCCTGCTGTTTGGGATCGCCGGCTGGAGCGGCGCGGTCCTGATCGTCGCCGCTTATGGGCTGCTGACCGCGGGCAAGCTTGCAGCAGGGGGGGCGGCCTATCAGTGGCTCAATGTCGTGGGTGCGGTTGGGGTTGGCCTCAACGGATGGTGGAACAGCGCGCTCCCGTCGGTTGCGCTGAACGTGATCTGGGCCGGGATCGGGCTAGTCGCGCTTATTCGGTTGGGGCGAGCGCGGGCTCCAGCCAGCCGGGAATGATCGCGTCGGCGGGGATCGCGTCGAGGCGGGCGTGGACCACGGCGAGACCAAGTTCGGGGTAGAAGGCGCGCGCTCGGGCGGGCATGTCGGTAGTCGGCACGACGAACAGGCGGCGGTTGACCTTGCTTCGCCAGTTCATTCGTGCGGTGTTTTCCTGGCCGACGAAGCAGCCCTTGGTGAAGCTCACCCCGTTCAGTTCGGCGGCGCTGCATTCGAGCCACAGCAGGTCCGTAAGTTCGGCCCCTTCGGCGACTCCAAGACGGAGGCGGTGTTCGTCCCATCCGGTGACGGTGGCATCGGCGGGGGCAAGCCAGCGCCAGCCGAGATCGGCAAGACGGGGGTCGGGCACGCCCTGCCCCGCCTCACGCGACCAATGCACGGCCAACGCCTCGTCCCGATCGATCGTGATCGGGCGGCGGAGGCGGTACATCGACAGGCGGCGGATCAGCGCGTCGGCGTCGTTTGCGGCAACGTCGAGCAGGAAATCGTCCTGGTCGGCCCACACGCAGAAGTCCGCGATGACCTTGCCCTGCGGGGTAAGCAGCGCGGCGTAGACGGGGAGATCGCCAGTGACGCTGTTGCTGACCAACCCGTCGAGAAACCCGCGCACGTCGTCACCGGACAGGCGGATCACGACGCGGTCGGCGAGGGTGGTGGCAATCATGGTGGTGCGGTAGGGACCGCGGTGTGACTATGCAAAGCCTGACCATCCGCCGCCCTGACGATTGGCATGTCCATTTGCGCGACGGGGCGATGCTCAAGGCGGTTGCGCCGTTCACCGCGCGTCAGTTCGCCCGCGCGATCGTGATGCCCAACCTGTCGCCGCCGGTGACCAGCTTGGCGGCGGCGTCGGCCTATCGAGAGCGGATCGTCGCGGCGGCTGGGCCAAAGACCGGAACGCGCTTCACGCCGCTGATGACCTGCTATCTGACCGACGACGCCAACGCCGACGAGATCGCGCGCGGCCATGCGGAGGGCGTGTGGGTCGCGGCGAAGCTCTATCCGGCCAACGCGACCACCAACAGCGCGCATGGCGTGACGGACATCCGCAAGCTGTGGCCCACGCTCGAGCGGATGCAGGCGATCGGCATGCCATTGCTGGTCCATGGCGAAGTGACCGACCCGGACATCGACATCTTCGACCGCGAGGCGGTGTTCATCGATCGCGTGCTGGGCGGGCTGGTGCGCGATTTTCCGGCGCTCAGGATCGTGCTCGAACATATCACGACGGCCGAGGCGGCGCAGTTCGTCGCCGATGCCCCCGCGACCGTCGCCGCGACGATTACGCCGCAGCATCTTCACCTCAACCGCAACGCGCTGTTCGCCGGGGGTCTTCGCCCGCACGCCTATTGCCTGCCGGTCGTCAAGCGCGAGAAGCACCGTCTCGCGGTGCGCGCGGCGGCGGTGTCGGGTTCGCCGAAATATTTTCTCGGCACCGACAGTGCGCCCCACGCGGTCGACGCGAAGGAAGCCTCGTGCGGGTGCGCGGGGATCTTCAACGCCCCCTTCGCGCTCGAAAGCTATGCGGTCGTGTTCGACGAGGAAGGCGCGCTCGACAAGTTTGAGGGATTCGCCTCGGAGCATGGACCGCGCTTCTATGGGCTCCCGCTCAACGAGGGCGAGGTTACGCTCGAACGGCGAACGGCCGTCGTTCCCGACCGGGTCGTCGACCTCGTGCCCTTCCATTCCGGAGGGACACTCGGGTGGCAAATGTCGAGGAGCTTGCCGTAGCGGCAACCGAGGCGCACACTCCCGGCTTGGCAAGGGGAGCAAGATGATGACCAAGTCCGCGAAATTCGCATTGATAGTATTGGTTGCGGCCGCGCCGGCGATGGCGACCGATTTCACCGTAACGGGCACCTACAGCGACGGTATTTCGCGCTACCTCCACATCGCAACCGGTGACCTCGACGGCGACGGCACAAACGACGACGGTGTGCTGCGGCTGGCGTGCAGTGGCGGCGCGGTTAGTCATGCGTGGATCTATGCGCCGCGGGAAGCCGGGAGCGGGATGGCGACCGGCAAGCGTCAGCACGGGTCGGTTACGTTCATCAAGGAATGGGGCGCCGCCTCGCCGCAGATTGCGGCGGTCAAGGGCGGATACGACCTCAAATCGGGGACCAAACGCGGCTCTCCCGGCACTGCGAGCTGGGATCTCGCGACGAACAAGGGCGGCCGCGTTGGCAAGACGATGGCGATGGACGACTGGAGCGAAGTCACGGTTACCAAGCTCGACGCGGCCTGCTCGCCGGGCGGCGGGATGCCGGTCGTCAAATAAGGCTGCTGCCGCCGGGCGCGGCGCCATGCCCGCTGATGCCGATGACCGATCCGAAATGGCGCTCGACCGCCGCATAGCATTCGCACGCCTGTCGCTCGAGGCCTTTGCGGTCGAGGATTCGAATCGCGCCCCGGCTGTAGGAAATAAGTCCCAACTCCTGCACCTGGCGAGCAACCGCGTTGACCGTCGTGCGCTGCACCCCGAGCAGCGCGGCGAGCGATTCCTGGGTCAGCGCCAGCCGGTCGCCGCCGATGCGGTCCTGCGCGGTCAGCAGCCAGCGTGCGGCCCGCGCTTCGATCGAGTGAAACGCGTTGCAGGCGACCGACTGCATCACCTGGACGAGCAGAAAGTCGGCGTAGCGGCAGAACAGATTGCGCAGGAACGGCGAGTTTGCCTTGACCGTCTCAAGCGCATCTAGCGGGATGACCAGCGCCGGCCCGGCGATCTGCACCTCGGCGTGGCTGTAGGCAGGGACATGGCCGCAGCTGACGATCCCGCCGACCGCACCTTCCTTGCCGATCGAGGCCACCTCGACCGAGCGGCCGCCATCGAGTTCGACAAGCATGGAGATCATCAGCGAATCGAACGGAAAGACGCTTTGGGTGACCGCCTTGCCGGCGTTGAGCACCGAATCGCCGCGCTGATAGTCAACAATGCGGGCAAGGGGTTCGACCTGTGCCCGCACTTCGTCGCTGAACGTGGCGAGTAGCCGATTTCGGTCAAAGGCCATGGCCATGCGCGCGATCTCCCGGTCGATCTATCTGTCCATTCGACGCTTCGCGACGCACGTTCACAAGGGATTTCGCCGAACGGCTCGCGCTGCCCATTCCTGAGACAGTAGTTACGCTCACGTTTCGACCGCAAACAAGTGCCTATTTAACAAATACTTGGCCCCGATGCTAAGTCGCATAATAGACATAAAGTTATGCGATGTTCGAGTGCGGGGTGACATGCGGTTGAACCTGCCAGCCCGCTTCGCTACAGCGCAGTCGCCGCGAACGGTCGGGAGACGTGGGTGAGTGGCTGAAACCAACGCTTTGCTAAAGCGTCATACGGGAAACTGTATCGAGGGTTCGAATCCCTCCGTCTCCGCCATTTTGCCTTACGCCGACGTTCTTAGCCGTCCGAAAATACAGGCTATGCAGCTGAAATGGTTTGATAATTGTTCATAGCCGCCCGTGCTAGTTCGCCCCCATTCGAAAACGACTGTGGGGTTAGATGTGGGGCTAGCACTGGCCGAGGGGGTTCAAAAGCTCTCTCTCCGGCGCTATATTCCTCGTATGGGAAAGCTCAGCTTAGACATGATCAAGGGGCTGTCGGAACCCGGCCGCTATTCTGATGGCGATGGCCTCCTGCTCCAGATCTCGCCATCCGGCGGCAAGAGTTGGCTGATGCGTATCCAGATCAACGGGCGGCGCCGTGACATTGGGCTGGGGGAAGTTCGCCATGTCAGCTTGCGCAATGCTCGCCTTGAGGCCGCCGCGATTAAGAAGCTCGCCGCATCCGGCGTCGATCCGCTTGAAGAGCGGCGAAAGGTTCGGGTCATCGTTCCGACCTTCGAAGAGGCCGCCAAAATGGCGCACGCCGAATTGGTCAAGAGCTGGAAGAACGGCAAGCACACGAAGCAATGGCTGAAAACACTGGAGCTCTACGCGTTCCCCAAGCTCGGGAAGCTCAAGGTCGATCAGATCGATGGCCCGCTAATTCGTAATGTTCTAGCGGAAATCTGGCTCGACATACCTGAAACGGCCCGACGGGTTAGACAGCGTATCGGTACGGTCCTCGACTGGGCCTATTCGAGCGGCTTTAGAGCGACCGAGGCGCCGACGCGCTCGATCTCAAAGGGACTTCCCCGCCAACCGAAGAAGAAGGGCCATTTCGCAGCGTTACCTCATTCGGAAGTCCCCGCCTTTCTAACGGATCTGCGCAAGCGGGGGATTTGCGCCAGCAGGCTGGCACTTGAAGTTGCGATTCTGACTGCGACCCGTTCGGGGGAAGTAAGGGGAGCAAGGTGGTCGGAACTCAACGAGGATCTATCCTTGTGGACGGTGCCTGCCGAGCGAATGAAGGCGGGTGTCACGCACGTCGTGCCACTTTCACACCAAGCTGCTGACGTTTTCCGAGCGGCGAAGACGCTTCGCCAACTGGGTTGTGACCTGATCTTTCCCAGTGCTTTGTCCGGCTCGCAGTTGTCCGATATGGCGCTACTGCAGATGGTTCGTGGCCTCGATGTCCCAGCCACAGTGCATGGGTTTCGGTCGAGCTTCAGGGACTGGGTTGCTGAGGAAACCGATGTGCCGCGCGAGATTGCCGAAGCTGCGCTCGCTCATACGCTCGAAAACAAAGTGGAGGCAGCGTATCGCCGCACCGATTTCTTGGCCAAGCGTCGGACTTTGATGGATCAATGGGCGAATTACTGCCTCCCGCCTAAGGCCGCCGGGCCGCAGCGAGCGTTACAAAGGACGTCCGCGGTCGACCGGGA
>NZ_JANYGG010000116.1 GCF_025362505.1 Sphingomonas sp.
GGGTCGAAAAACGCCTGAGCATTGAAGCTGCGCGCGCGGTAACCGCGCGAATAGTTGGCGTAGACCATGTTACCGTGGCCAAGCTTGTAGTCGACGCCGACCTTGCCCGACACATTGTTGGTCTTGAAGCGCAACGACGACAGCGGAATGAGATTAACGACCAGCACATGGTCGGGGCCGAGCGCGTCGGAGCGGAAATTGGTCTGCTGGCCGGTGTCGTTGGTGAAGCGGACTCCGCCGCGCAGGGTCAGCCGGTCGGTCGCTTTGAAATTGACGTCGGTATAGCCCGCGTAGCTCCTTTTCAGCTGGTCGAAACTATTGTCGAACAGGCAGCCAAGCGGGAATCCAATCGCGCAATCGTTGGCGGTCACACCTGGCAAGCCGTCGCTGTTGATGTCCTTGCCGATTTCGAAGGTGGTCTGGTTGAAGACTTTCTCGCGGTTGTAATAGGCGCCGATGATGAAGTTAAACGGGCCATCGAAGTTGCTCGTCAGGCGGAGATCCTGCGCGATCTGGGTGGCGCGATCGACGTAAGGGATTTCGAGCAACTGGATGGCCTGGCCATCGGTATCTTCGTAGAATTTAAGCCGGCCCTTGTCCCACGACGTGATGCTGGTCAGCGTCAGGCCGCGAGCGACGTCGATGTTGCCCGTCAGCGAGACCGAGGTGGTCTTGGCGATGCGCCGGTCGGTGACGTTGGCGGCGATCTGGCGGCGGCCAAGACCAGGCCGGACCACGGCCTCGGGCTGCGCGTAGATGCCGTAGTTGCGCGGGTTCTGGTAGCTCGTCGCCGCGCGCAAGATGAAGCGCACCCCGGCAGACGGCTCGAACAGCAACGAGCCGCGAACCGCATATTCGCGAACGCTGGCGAGGTCGGGCTTGCCGGGGAGGACGTTCTTGAACCAGCCATCGGCGCGGGCGAAGGTGCCCGCCACGCGCAGCGCCAGCGTGTCGCCGAGCGGTATGTTGATCGCGCCGTTGAAATCGGTGCGATTATAATTGCCATATCCGATGTTGAGGTAGCCGCTGGCCTCGTGGAGCTTCGGTGCGCGGCTGATCAGATTGACTGCGCCGCCGGTGGTGTTCTTGCCGTACAGTGTGCCCTGCGGACCGCGCAGCACCTCGACCCGTTCAAGGTCGAACAGGGCGACGCCGAGCAGCGCGAAATTGCCCTTGTAGACCTCGTCATAATAGGTCGCGACCGGGCTCGCCTGGTTGAGGCTGTAGTCCGACATCGACACGCCGCGCAGGGCGAAGATCGGGGTATTGTCGCCGACGGTCGAGGTCAGCTGGAGGTTTGGAATCTTGGTCACGAGCTCATCGACCTGGGTAACACGGCTCTTCGACAGCGCGTCGCCGGTGATCGCCGAGACCGAGATCGGGACCGACTGGAGGTTCTCGGACCGCTTGGCCGCCGTTACGATTATCTCGTTGGGGTCGGCTGCGGGATTGGCCGGGGCAGGCGTTTGAGCGGCTGCGACGCTGGCCAGCGCGATCAGTGGCAAGGCCACAGTGGCGCGGAGCGGGATGATCAGAGTCCGGTAATTTGTCACGTGCATTCCCCCTGTTCGCCCGGCGTTTTTTAGCGTTTTTCCCCGGGCAATCGGGCCACAAGATCGGCCCTCGTCTTCGAAGCGTCGGCGCGCAGTGGCGACTTGCGGAGGCGGCCGATCTCGGCCGCGTCATAAGGGTTGAAATTGGCGGGGACGTGCGCGCGGTCGAACCGGTACAGCGTCCAGTTGAGCAGGTCGGCGAGGCGCTTGTCGTCGAGGTCGGTGGTCGCAACGCCGGGCACGCGGCCGAGGTAATCGCGGCCACCCGGTGCGGCGAGGAAGCGCGCGACCTGACCGGTCAGCGGCGGGTTGGAGGCGGCGTCACCACTGCCGTCGGGGCGATGGCAGCCCTGGCATTTGAGGATATAGTCGTTGTGCGCCTGGGCCGGGCTCACGACGCCGCGCATCGGCGCGAGCGAACCCTCCCCGCCGGTCGCCGCGATCGCGAACAGCGCGCCGCATGCGATCATCAAGGCGAGAGATGGACTCATTTGCCTCCGGCGAGGGGATGGAGCGCGGCGACGGCGGACGAGTTGAGCGTGGCCCCGCTGGCGCGGATCCTGGTGACCTCGGCCGGGGTAAACGGCTTATAAGTCTTGCCGGCCTTGGCGAAGCCGGTCGCGATGAAGTTGAGGACGTTGGCGACGCCGGCATCGTCGAGTTGCTGTGGCGGCATCGCCCCTCGGTAGGTCTTGGCGTCGATCGTCAGCGTGCCCGACACGCCGTGGATGACGACCAGCGCGAGGTAGCGGCGCCCGGCGGGGTTTGCCAACAGCCGCTTGAAGTCGCCGTCGAACGCCGGGAAGGTGCCGGGTACGCCGGTGCCGGTCGGCAAATGGCAGGCGGCGCAGCGAGCGTAGATCGTCTTGCCGTCGGGCGACGCCAGAGCCGGGGCGGTGAACGAGGCAAGCATGAAAGCGACGAGCGGAACGGCGCGCATCAGCGCGGTTCCATCGCGACGCCGAGCAGGACGGCGGTCGAGCAATTATAGACCTGGCTGGCGGTGCCGAGGCACCAGTTGGTGTCGTTGTTCGATTGCGGGCGGACCGGCGGGCGGTCGCCCTCGTTGCGGTTGCACAGGCACTGGCCGCACGAGCTTTTGCCGCAACAATCATTGTAGCTGATGATGTAGGCGCGCTTGTCGGCGGGGTTGGTGCAGGTCCCGATCCAGGTGATAGGCGACATTTCTGTGCCGGGTGGGCAGGTGCTGACGGTGCCGCCGCAGCAGGTGCAGAGGAAGCCGTCGATCGCGCAATAGCGCCAGTAATCGCATTGGCTGCGGTCACCCGGGTCCTGCATATTGCCTGAAGTCACCGGAGGTCTACCGGCCGGGTTGCCGCCGGCGTGGGCGCCTTGAGCATTGGCGCGGGACACCGGGAGGACCGGGATGACCGCCGCCCCGGTAATCGCCCCGCCGACCCAGGCGAGCAGGCTGCGGCGCGAGGTGGCGCGGGCGACGCCGCGCGACAATCGTTCGGCGACGCGGTCGAAATCAGCCATTGGTTACGTCCTTCGATCGCGCGGCGAGATAGTCCTGAAGCGAGGCGACGCCGCGTTCCTTGGCTTCGAACAGGCTTTCGAGATGCTCGCGGCTGTTGACGAGGCCGAGGCTGGCGACGCGGCCGGCCTCGTCGATCAGCACCGCATAAGGCAGCTTCGAGACACCGAACGCGCGGCCAAGGTCTTCCGACAGGACGAACGGAATTCCGGCTAGCTGTTGGGCAAGGATCATTCGCCGCTGCGCCGGCTCGTCGCCGTCGCTTGCCAGGACAACGTCGAGCCAGTCGGACTCGGCGCGGGCGGCGGACTTGAACACCGGCAGGAGCGACTTGCACACCGGGCAATCGGGCGAGACGAAGAAGATCAGCTGGCTGCGCGCGGCGCGCTGGCCGCCGATTGCGATTGTTTCGCCGCTGAGCGTCGGAAGCTCCATTGCCGGGGCCGCGTCGCCGGTGGTCAGATTCTGATGAAGCGTCAACGCGCCGGCGGGAGCGATCCGTTCGTGGAGGATGCCGACCTGGCGGGCGAGTGCGGCGACCAGCGTGCCGAGCACCAGCACGGCGATCCACAGCAGGATTTGCGAAGCAAGCATCAGCCTTCACTCCAGGCGGGGCGGGGGATCGCGATCAGTTCGTCGGCGGCGAAGTAGAGTGCGAGCAGGGCTGCGGCGGCGAATGGGGTGAGAAGAGTCGCGGGCGTGGCCGGCACAAACGCGACCAGTACGGCGAAGGCGGCGAGCAGCCCGGCGCGGGCCGGGTGAAGCGCGGTGATCGGCTTTTCGCTGCGTTTCAGCGAGCAGCCGCAATCGAGCCGGCTGCCGATCCGCCTTGCGAGGAGCAGCGTGTAGCCGGACCACAGGACCGCCGCGAGGAGAGCGCCGATCGGGCGGGTGTCGGGGAACAGCAGCGCCAGCGCGGCGGCGAGCTCGACTGCGGCGGCGGTGTTGCTCAAGGCCTGGCCGAGCGGTTGCGGAACGCCAGCAAGGCGGGCGGCGGCTTGTCCGAGCCGATCGCGTGCGACGATCTTGTGACCCGCGGACACGGCGAGGAGCAGGGCGAGGAATAACGCGAGTTCGGCCATCGTCACATCGCCGTCAGGGTGATCGGATTGAGCGCGACCCGGTTACCGAGCGAGTGGACGAAGGCGCCGCTGGTCGCGTCATAGACGTCGATCGCGGCGTCTCCGCGCGCGACGACGAGGTGCGGCCGGTCCTCGCGGGTCACTTCGATCGAGGTGCCGCCGCCGTCCCTGAGCGGGATCGCGGCGACGCGGGTCTTGCTTGCCGGATCGAACACCCAGACCTGCGTGCCGCCGTCCTTGTGGCTGCCCTCCTTGCCCGCCGGACTCATTAGCACATAAAGCCGGCCGGCGGCGTCGCTGGTGATCACCTGCCACCCGCTCGGGCGCCATTCGGGTGCGGCGCCGGGCGCGGTGCCGACGGAGAAATCGCTATCCATCGGCCTGACCGACGCGCCCGAGAAATCGAACCCGCGCAGCATCCCGCCAAACGTCACGAACCAGCCGGTGCGGCCGACCATCGTCGGCATGGCGAACATCGCCTGGCGGTCGATGTCGTGGATCGGCTTGGTCGTGGTCGTCGCGGCGACCTTGCCCACCGCATTGAGCGCGATGCTGGTCATTGTCCCATCGGCGCAGAAGGTGGTGAAGCCGCGCGGGCCGGTGGGATAGACCATCGAGCAGCCCGGCAGGTCGATCGTGCCGAGCAGCTTGCGGCCGACGAGATCGACCACGGTCACCGAATGGGCCGGGGTGAAATTGGTGACCAGCGCCCACTTCTCGCCGTTGGTGAACTGGAAGGTGTTCTTGTAGGTGAGTATCTGCTGGCGCTTTCCGCCGGGAAGGACGATCTCGCCCTTCGACTTCAGCGTGGCCTTGTCCCAGATAGTGATCGCATCGGTCCGCGCGCCTTCCGACAGGCGGGCGTAAAAGCTTTCGGCGGTGTAGATTTCGGGCCGGCTCGTCGCGATCAGGGTCTCGGCGAATTGCGAGGCGCGGAACATGCCCTTGAACGGCTGCGACGGTGAGGTGACGTCGACCACCACGCCGCGGCCGTCGACGATCGAATTGAAGTTGAAGTCGCCGACGACGACCCAATTGTGCGGATAAACCGACGGAAGAGTGGCGCTCGAGCCGGTCTCTTCGGCGAGCGGCTTGTCGAACGGGGCGGCAGCCAGCGGACTCGCGGCCAACGCGAGTGTCGCGGCAATCACCAAGGAACCGGATCGCCTGACCATTCGGATAGCCCCCCGTCAGCGGTGGGAAATCCACCGTAGCGCTGAAGTTACTGCCTGAATCGGAAACTAGTCAAGTGACCAAATTTGGTCGCTAGACAAGTTTTTGCAAAAAGCTTTTTTGTCGCTACGGCGGGTCGCATGCCACAAGATATTCCGCTTAAATTCCAGGTACCCGACCTCGATATTCCAGAGCGCGAAGGGGGGTATGCGCGCGGCCGCGACGGCTATGAGCAGATCCTGCGGGCGGCGCTAAACCTGCTGGTCGATCATGGTCACCAGGCGATGACGATGCGCCGGATCGCGGCGACGTGCGGGCTAAAGCTCGGCAACGTCACCTATTATTTCCCGACTCGCGAGGAGCTCGTCCGGGCGCTGCTCGACGCGATCATTCGCAGCTACATCGTCCAGTTCGAGGCCATCCAGCACGAGGAAGGAGCGAGCGCCGAAGCCCGGCTCGAAGAAATTTGCACGCTGATTCTCGAGGACATCCGGACCAAGAAGACGAGCCACGTCTTCCCCGAATTATGGGCGATGTCGAACCACGACCCGTTCGTGATGGAGCGCGTGCAGGAACTTTATGTGCGCGCCCGGGCGGTGCTCAACGAGCTGATTGCCGAGCTTAATCCGTCGCTGCCAGATGAAGAACGCGAAGTGCTGGCGCTATTCATCTCGGCTTCGATGGAGGGAATGACGATGTTCGCCGGTTACCGCAAACCGTTCGAGCCGCGCATGCGCTGGATCGAAAAGATCGCCGCGAAGAGCTTCGTATCGCTGGCGCGAACGCTTACCAGCAGCGAACTGAGGGACGGCTAACCCGGAATTCCTGGCACGCCAATCCGGGTGCCTTTGCGCGGCGGATGCCACCGAGGCGTTCCCTGCCCGGTGAACTCGAGGCCCAGATCGAGGCGTTCGTTCCGCACTGCAACCACCAAGCTTCCACGATAGCCTGCGCAACGTGACGCCTGCGGATGGCTGCTTCGGACGGGCCGATACCATCATCCGCCAACGCGAAGGGATGAAGCCACTGACGATCGAACAGCCTGCAAAAAATCCGCAGCTCGGGCCGGATCTTGCTGCTGCACTGACGCTCGGGCTAGGGCCGGATCGGGGAGATTGCCGATGAAAATGATCGCGATTTTTGCGTGGCTGGTGCTCGGGGTGCTGCCGGCGCAGGCGGGGTATGCGCAAGCGCCGGTCGCAGTGGCGTCGAAGGTGCGCTATGAATTGATCGGGCGCTATGACACCGCACGGCTCGACACGATCCTGTCGAGCGAGCTTGCGGCGTTCATGGCGAGTTCGACAACGCCCAGGGCGTTCGTCGGCAAGTTTGCGCGCGCGAAATATGGCGTGCGGCTGTACCGCGTGACCTATGCTTCGGTGGTGCCCGAACTTGGCAACCGGCCGACGGTGGCATCGGGGCTGGTCGCGGTGCCCGAAACCGGTTCGCATGGACGGCAGACGCTTCCGGTCGTTTCGTACCAGCACGGCACCGTGTTCGATAAGGCGTGGGTCCCATCGCAGCCCGAAAATTCGGCCGAAACGCGGATCATGATCGCGGCGTTTGCTGCGCAGGGCTATGTGGTGATTGGCGCGGATTATTTCGGGCGCGGCGTTTCGGATCTGCCCGATTCGTATCTCGTCAAGGCGAGTACGCAACAGGCGACGACCGATATGCTGTTTGCGGCGCGCGACGTGCTCGGTGCGCTCGACGTCACGCCGGGCAAGCTGTTCGTCAGCGGCTGGTCGCAGGGCGGCTGGGCAACAATGGTGTTTTTGCAGAAGCTCGAACAACTCGGGATCAAGGTGACGGCGGCGGCGGCGGCGAGTGCGCCCGTCGATCTGTATCTGATGACCAATCGCTGGATGAACAATCCTCAGCCCATCGATCCGGTGTATTTGCCCGGCTGCGCAGCGTTGCAGCTGTTTGCGCAGCAATATTATCTGCAGGCGCCGGGGTTGGCGGCGTCGGCAATCCGGCCGGAGTTACTGGCATGGGCAGCGGGGCTGTATGATGGCAGCGTGACATGGGAGGCGTTTGCGGCGGCGACACCGTCGAAGCTTGGCGCGTTTATCCGCCCCGAATTTGCCGCGAGCGGGTTGACGGGCCAGACGCCGTACTGGCGAGTTTTGCAGGACAGCCAGGGCTATCGCTGGAAAAGCGTGACGCGGTTGCGGACTTATTATGGCGGGCGCGACGAGGTGACGCCCGAGTATATCGGCAAGCTGCCCGTAGCGACGCAGGCACTGGTTGGCGGCGCGGCGGCGCAGGCGATCGATGCGGGGGCGGACGCCGATCATCGCGGGGTGTTTGTGTTCGGGGTGCTTGACCAGAAGCGGTGGTTCGACGCGCTGCTCGATTGACCTTTCACCTGACGAACGTCTCCCTTGGCAAGATCATCCACTTCGGGCCTTGATGCGCAGTGCATCCCAGCTGGCATCGCCATGCCAGCCGCCATCCACCGGCAGGCTCACACCGTTGATGAAACCGCTGCTTTCCCCGGCCAGGAAGACAATTGCCGAGGCAATGTCGTCGGGACTGGCAAAGCGGGCCATCGGTACCCGGTTGATGATGTCCTGATCCGAATAGGATCCCGAGCCCTGATCGGCGACGTCCATTTCCGTTTTGATCCAGCCCGGGCAAACCGCGTTGACCCGCACCCCGCGCCCGCCCCACTCGGCAGCGAGTGTGCGCGTCAAGCCGATCAGGCCATGTTTGGAGGCATTGTAGGCGGCGCGGTGGATCACCCCGCCGAGTCCGGCGATCGAGGCGACATTGACGATACTGCCGCTACCCCGCGCCAGCATCTGCCGGCCAAACGCCTGCGAAAGCAGGAACGGCCCTTGCAGATTGACCGCCATGACCGTCTGCCACTGCTCGAGGCTGGTCGTCTCGGCCGGTGCGATGCAGCTAATCCCCGCATTGTTGACCAGCACGTCTGCCGCGCCGTCGCTCGCGGCAACGCAGGCGGCGAGCTCTGCGATAAAGTCCGCAGACGCTATATCGCCACTTATTCCCTCGGCGCTGAGACCCTCCTCGCGCAAGCGGTCCACCAGTGTATCGAGCGGCTGGCGATCGGTCAGCACGACATGATAGCCGCTGCGCGCCAGCATCTGGGCCGTTACCAGACCAACACCCTGAGCGGCTCCTGTGACCACGGCTGTCTTCATCACTGCGCTCCTGCTGGCATATGCTCCTTGCGGCAGCCTTAGCGCGGGCGAATGGTGAGTCTAGCGCAGGCAGGCCGGCTGTTGAAAGCAGGACGTATGTCTGCTCGTCAGCCTACCTCGACTTCTTCACGGCATGCTCCTTCTTCAAACAGGATCACAATGCCGGAAAACTAACCTTCAAACTGGCTGAAAAATCAGGGAGGACGTCATCTTCGACATGCCACCTGCCGCCCTTCACGCCGTATCCGCTCATTCCCAGCCCCTCGGATTGCACCGTCGACTCAGTCGTGCCGTAGCAAAAGCGATGACCTGTGCGGCTAGCAGATGCCGGTAGGTGCGATTGGCGAGAACGGTCAGGCGGCCAGTCACCTAGGCCATCGCCCCGTACAGCGCGAGTGATGACCGTCAGCGAAGACAGGCGCGCCCGAGGTGCTGGGCAGGGTCACCGGATGGCGATGGCGGAGCGCAGAGCTTGGCGCGACGGTGAGCCTTGACAATAATTAAGCAATCTCTAAATTAGGATTATCTTATAAAAAGAGCGATGGTCATGATACCTCCCAAACTCGCCCGATTTGCGGGTCAGGCTGCCGAAGCAGTCGCCGTGCTCAAATCGATTGCGCACGAAGGCCGGCTATTGGTGCTTTGTTATCTGAGCGAGGCTGGTGAGCTGTCGGTCGGAGAGCTTGTCGATCGGATCGGTCTCAGCCAATCGGCCCTGTCCCAGCATCTCGCCAAGCTTCGTGCCGAAGGACTGGTCGCGACCCGCAAGAGTTCGCAGACGGTTTATTATCGAATCGCGGAGCCGCGGGTGCTCGCCCTCCTCGCCACTCTTCATGACCTCTACTGCCCGGCACTCGGCCGTGCTGAAAGCGGAGCCCAGATATGACAGACACCCCCATCGCCAATGCGACCGCCCTGGTCGATGCGGTCATGCGCGGATCGATTCACGCACCGCAGGTCACGGCGTTCTTCGACGAGCCGACCTTTACCATCAGCTATGTGGTCAGCGATCCCCTGACCAGGCAGGCGGCGGTCATCGACAGCGTGTGGAACTTCGACCACGCGTCGGGCCGGACCAGCTTCGCGTCGGCCGATGCGATCATCGCCCATGTCGAGGCCGAACGGTTGACGGTGGCCTGGATCCTCGAGACCCACGCTCACGCCGATCACTTGTCGGCGGCGCCCTATCTTCAGGAGAAGCTGGGCGGGAAGCTCGCCATCGGGCGCAACATTACCACGGTCCAGAACGTCTTCGGAAAAGTCTTCAACGAGGGCACCGAGTTTGCCCGCGACGGTTCGCAGTTCGATCGCCTGCTTGATGACGGCGATACGCTAATGATCGGCGGGATCCCGCTGATCGCGCTTCACGTCCCCGGGCACACCCCGGCCGACATGGCCTATGTCGTCGGCGACGCGCTGTTCACCGGCGATACGTTGTTCATGCCCGACTATGGCTCGGCGCGGTGCGATTTCCCCGGCGGTAACGCGCATCACCTCTACCGCTCGGTCCGCCGCCTGATGCAGCTGCCCGACGCCACGCGCGTATTCCTATGCCATGACTACAAGGCACCGGGCCGCGACGACTATGCCTGGGAGACCACCATTCTGGCCGAGCGTACCGCCAACGTCCACATTCATGAGGGGGTTAGCGAGGACCAGTTCGTGGCGATGCGGACGACACGCGACGCGACGTTGTCGATGCCCAAGCTCATCCTGCCCGCGCTTCAGGTCAACATTCGCGCAGGGCACTTGCCCCCGCCCGAGGAAAATGGCGTTCGCTACCTCAAGCTGCCGCTCGACCTGCTGTGATGCTCGGTGCCTTTCCTTCCGCCCAGCCGCTGCACGGACTGATCGGCGGCCTGCTGATCGGGCTTGCCGGGGCGCTAATGCTGCTGGGGCTCGGCCGCATTGCCGGCGTGTCGGGCATCGCCGCGCGGGCGAGCGGGCTCGGCGGTGAGATGCCGTTGGGGACGGCGTGGGCTTTCCTGTCTGGGCTACCCATCGGAGCGTTGCTGATTGCGCGCACGACCGACTGGCAGCCTGCAGACTTCACCACAATGCCATTGCTAATCGCAGCCGGACTTCTCGTCGGGTTTGGCACGCGCCTCGGCAGCGGCTGCACCAGCGGGCATGGCGTCTGTGGGATCAGCCGGCTGTCGCAGCGATCGCTTGTCGCCACCGCGACCTTCATCACCGCGGGAGTGGCTACGGTGTTCGTCCTTTCGCACATCGGAACCGGCCGGTGAGCGCGGCACGCCGCCTGATCCCGGCGCTTGCGGCAGGGACGCTGTTCGGCGCCGGGCTTACTGTTTCGGGCATGACCGACCCGCAGCGTGTGCGTGGTTTCCTCGACCTGTTCGGGCAATGGGATCCGACGCTCGCCTTCGTCATGGGCGGAGCAGTGCTCGTCATGGCCGTCGCCTGGCGCCTGCGAAGGCAAATGGGGCACCCGCTGTTCGCCGAGAAGTTCGTCCTTCCCGGCCGCTCGGACCTCGACGTCCGGCTGATCAGCGGTTCCGCGCTGTTCGGCATCGGCTGGGGCCTTGCGGGGCTGTGCCCGGGTCCAGCGATCGCCTCGCTCGCCCTCACCCCCGCCGCGGTCCTGCCGTTCGTTGTGGCGATGCTTGCCGGCATGGCGATCCATCGCCTGCTGCCCCGCTCCACTCCCTCCCTGATGCAAAAAGGTGCCGCATGAATTTGAAGCCCCTATCCCCCGACCTGTCGGTGACACCGCAGATCGAGATCGCTGAGGTCGCCGACCTTGCCGCGTGCGGGTTCAAGTCGATCATCGGCAATCGCCCCGAAGGCGAGGGGCCCGACCAGCCGGCGTGGTCCTCGCTCGTCGCCGAAGCCGAGCGACACGGGATGTCGGCCCGCCAGATCCCGGTGGTTCCCGGGCAGATCGGCGCCGACGACGTGGAATGCTTCGCCGATGCGCTGCGCGACTTGCCGATCCCGATCGCCGCTTTCTGCCGGACCGGGACTCGCTCGGCGATGCTGTGGGGACTGGCCAATCCGGACGGATTGAGCGTCGACGAGCGGATCGCCGTCGCCGCCGCTCAGGGCTATGACCTCGCACCGCTGCGCGACCGGATGGAACGCTGATGCTCACCACCTTCCAAATGATTCTCGGCGCTCTGTCCGGTAGCCTCGTCGGCTTCTCGCTCGGACTGGTAGGCGGCGGGGGATCGATCCTCGCGGTGCCGCTGATGGTTTATCTCGTCGGCATCAAGAACCCCCATGTCGCAATCGGGACCAGCGCACTGGCAGTTGCCGCGAACGCCGCCATCGGGCTCATCAACCATGCCCGGCAACGCACAGTCGTCTGGCGTTGCGGGCTGATGTATGCTGCCGCCGGCATCGCCGGTGCCTTCGCTGGTTCAACCGCCGGCAAGGCGTTCGACGGGCAGCGCCTGCTGTTCCTGTTCGCGATCGTGATGGTCGTCGTCGGGATCCTCATGCTGAGGGGACGCCGCAACGTCGGGGTCGAGGGTGCTGCGTGCGACCGGACAAACGCGCCCAAGGTCCTGTCCTTTGGGCTGGGCACGGGACTCTTCTCGGGCTTTTTCGGGATCGGCGGGGGCTTCCTGATTGTTCCCGGCCTCGTCGCATCGACCGGCATGGCGATGATCAATGCGGTCGGCACCAGCTTGGTAGCAGTCACCGCCTTTGGCCTCACCACCGCGCTTAACTACGCGGGCTCAGGCCTGATCGACTGGACACTAGCTGCGGTGTTCGTTGCTGGCGGCATCGTCGGTAGCCTGGCTGGCACACGGGCTGCCAAGCGGCTTTCGACCGGCGGCCATCTGACCAGCGTCTTCGCCGCGCTGATATTCCTCGTAGCCGCCTACATGTTGTGGAAAAGCGCGGCGGCTATCTTCTGAAGTAAACGGGCCGGTTTGCCGACAGCAGCCCCATCAGCGGCGATCTGACAAACGGAACGAGGACCTACGAATTGTCTTTTCGCAGGACAAAATAACGGCGGTTGCCACCTTTTCATTGCGGTACCGGACATAAGACTGCGACCGTTTCAGACCGGAAAATAGCGGAAACGGTCAACCCAGCCATGAGCCAACGTTGTTTGCTTTTCGCGAACCGATGACGGCTTTCAGGCGCGACCATTGTGACCGGCAACGACCGATACTGGGCGCAAATCTACCGGACGGCTTAATTTCGCAGATTGTAGCCCCGACCGGTTTTAGCTTGGAGCGCACAGAAAACTGGTATTCTCTCCTAGGGCCGCAACGCCATCGAGCGGATGTTCTGCCGCCTCAAGGACTGCCGACGCCTCGCTACCCGCTACGACAAACTCGCCGCCAATTTCCTCGGCAACATCCACCTCGCCGCCACCATCATCTGGTGGTTATGAGTCTTGGCCCTAGAGTGCCGATGCGCATAGCGGACATTCAACGATGATACGGTCCCTGGCTGCTTTGCGGCCAACTCTCGTCGTTTAGAGCGGTAGTTGCTACACCCGAAAGCCGCCGAACAAACCATAGCGGGGGCAACGATTTTCTTGATGCGCCGGTTGACTTCTCACAGCCCCCCATGCCCGTCGTACCATGCCAACCATCGCCGCATCCGGTCTGCCAGGAAGCTCGGTCGTTTGAGGCCGTGAAATTCTCCGGGATAGATCACTAACTCGGCGGGGATATTGCGGCTTTTCAGTGCCTGATACATCTGCTCGGAATTGAGCAGCGGCACGTTGAAGTCCTTCTCGCCGCCCATGAACAAGGTGGGCGTGACGATGCGGTCGTTGTGATAAAAGGGATAGCTGACCTTGAGCCATTTATCCATGTTCGCCCATGGCGTTCCCAATTCGGCTTCATAATCGCGGATATATTGGTCGGTGCCATAGCCGGCGAGCGCGTTGCCGATGCTGGCGCCACTGACCGCCGCCTTGAAGCGCGTGTCGGAGGCGATCAAATAGTTCGTCAGCATCGCTCCGTATGACCAGCCGCCGACGTAGAGTCGCCCCGGATCGGCGATCCTGCGTGCGACCGCATCGTCAACGGCAGCCAATGCATCGGGCACAGCCGGCCCGCCCCAGTCGCCGAACAAGGCCTTGGCGTAGGACTCGCCGCGTCCGGTGCTACCGCGGGGATTGGTCGAAACGACGGCGTAACCGTGCCCGGCAAAGATCTGCCAGCTCATGTTGAAGCCGGCGTCGAATTGCGCCTGCGGCCCGCCGTGGTTGAAGAGCACGGTCGGCAAGGGTTTGGCCACGGCGCCGGGCGGGATGACGAGAAAACCGTGCACCGACGTGCCGTCTTTCGAAGTGAGCACCGTACGGGTAACAGGCGCGATGGCGACGTCCCGGAGCCACGCGTCGTTATGATGGCTGAGTTGGCGCAATGCGCCGCCGCGCTCGACCGCGTAGACTTCGGGCGGTGCCGACGGTGTGCTCACCAGCACCGAAAGCGCGTCGCCCTTTGCGCGCGATGGCGCCGAAAATACGCGAAAGCCATCCGCCACCGAGCGCACCGTGCCCCCCGCCGCGCCGACCTGCGCGATGCGCACCGTCTCGTCATCCTCGACCATGAAGCGGATCGACTTGCCATCGGCGCTCCAGACGGGATCGGAGACGTTGCGGTCGAGCGCGGGGGTCAGTACGGTTGGCACGCCTCCGTTGGCTGGAACCACCGCCAGCGTGTGGACACCATAGGAAAATAGCTGCGGGGGCCCACCCTGCAGGTAGGCGATGCGGTTCCCGTCGGGGCTCCACGCCGGATAGCTCGACCATTCGGGCGAATTATCGGCGCCGCTGAAGGTCGTGAGGCTGTGCGGCTCGACCGGGGCAGAAGCGACCGCGGCCAGATAAAGATTGCTGTCATAGTTTCTATCGGGATCGACGTCGCGGTGCGAGGTGAACGCAATGCGCGTGCCGTCGGGAGACCATGCCGGCAGCTGCTCGTCAAAGTCACCTGTCGTCAGTCGTCGCGCGACATGCGTGGCGATGTCATAGATCCACAACCGCTGGCGGCGGGTCCGCAGGTAGCCGTCGATGTCTTGTTTGAACTGGAAGCGATCGATGACGATCGGCTTTGGCTTCTCGTCATCATGCTTCTTTGTCTCGGCCTCCTCGGCACGACCTCGCGCGGCTGGCAAGGCGACCGACGGATCGGTAATAAGCGGGCTCGCGGTGCCCGGCTTGGCCGGGGAAGGCGTCGTCGTATCGGCATCAGAATCGGCATCGGCTTTTTTGTCAGGGTCGGGATCCAGCACGACCAACGCGATCGTCCTGGAATCGGGCGACCAGGCGATGTCGCTGACCGATCCAATGATTCCGGGCAGGCGCGCGCCTTCGCCCCCAGCGCGATCCATCAGCCACAGCTGGTCGGCATCGTGCGCATCGCCTCGCGACGAAATGAAGGCGAGAAAGCGACCATCCGGACTGAAGCGCGGCTTGGCTTCGCTTTCGCCCTTGCGGCTGGTTAGCTGGACGGTGCGGCTGCCGTCCCAGCGCGCCATCCACAAATGCGAGTTGGTCTTGTCGCCCTTCACGTCGGTGGCCGACACGGTGTAGGCGACCCAAGTCCCGGTGGGATCGACCTGCGGATCGGCGACACTCTTGACCATCGCGATATCGTCGGGCCCGATTGGCCGGGTGCCAGCGAGCGCTGTTCCAGCCAGCAGCAGCGAAACCACCAGCGAACTGGCAAGCGTCCTTGGTCGGGGCATCCGAATTTCCTTTGGTTCGATAGCGCAGCGTAAAAGATCGTCTGTTGATTGACGTCGTTGGGCCCGACGCGAACTGCGCCACGCTACCTTCGCGCCGGGCACCCCTCGGTCGCAAATGTTCTAGAAAAGATTTCCCAGTTTTATCTTGGCGCCAGCGTAGAAATACCTCCCGATTGCGCTGACCGGATAACCAAAGCCTGCCGCGATATCGGGTTGCTGATCGGTGAAATTATTGACCCCGCCGTAGAGAGTGAAGCGTTTTTGTACATCGAAGCTCAGTTGAATATCGTGTTCCCAGCGCTCCTTGTACATGACGTAGCGCGGGTCATAGTTCGGATGCGCCGCTTGCTGTATCATAGTATATCGCTCGGTCTTCCCCTGCCAGGCAAGGCCATAGTTGATCGTGAGCGGCCCATGAAGCCAGCTGACGTCCAGGTTGCCGCTATATTTGGGGCGATAGGTTCGGTTACGCTGTTGTTCTGGCTTTCCTCCAACAGTTGCGAGGAAGGTGAGATCATGCAGGTACCCCCCTGACAGGCGAAAATTCAAGCGGCCGAATGCCGGTGACACATTGAGCCGGTAGGCCGCGCTGAGTTCAAGACCCGACGTCTTGAACCCGGCGACATTCAACGTTTGGGTCGTGTATGAATTGATGAATCCAGTGGTTGGCGACCGAGTGAAGCCGTTGCAGAAAACATTCTGGAGCGTGGACTGGTCAACGCAAAGCTTGAACACTTCGTTGACGTCGGGCGTGTTGATCGCATTCGTCAACTTGATATCATACCAATCGGCGGTGACGAAAAACCCGGGCAGGAAGCGCGGTCGAAGAACGATGCCCGCCGTCCACGTTTTCGCCGTTTCTGCCTGCAGGTTGGGGTTTCCGCCTGACAGGCCGGGCTGGCTCGTGCTCTGCCTGGGGTCGGTTGATGGACTGAACGCCGCGATCTGTCCCGGACTCAGCCCCAGCGCAGTCAACGTCGCCGTGCAGTTTGCCGCACGGTATTGAGTTCCCTCAGGAAGGTTCGTCGGATCGCACGGATCATTCAGGAAGGTCTGAACGCCCTGCCGCGGGCTGAATAACTCGGTAATATTGGGTGCACGGACCGCGCGCGAAACCGTGCCACGGAACGTGATGTCGCGCACTGGCGAATAAGTCCCGTCTATTTTCCAGGTGGTCGTCGATCCGATCGTCGAATATTTGGAAAAACGAATGGCGCCTCCGAATGATAGATCCTCGGCGAAGGGCAGATGGGCAAGCAGCGGGACGTTTATTTCGCCATAGGCTTCCTTGACGTCGAATTGGCCACCACTCGGGAGGGTCTGGTTCCCGCCGTCGAAGAAGCCGCCTTGGGCGAACGCCGATGGCGTCGAACGGGTTTTCTCCTTGCGATATTCGGCGCCGAGCGCAAATCGGATGGGGCCCCCAGGCAGGCTGAACAGGGGACCGAGATCCCCGGACACGGATCCGGACGCCACTCGCTGGTCGCTCGAGGCGCGGGTGACGTCGTTAACGAACGCGAATTTTTGCCCGGCTTCGGAGCTGTTGCCATAACCGAGCAGCGTGAGCGGCGCACATTCTCCCGGCTTGAAGCTCAACGGGGCGCCGGAGACCGGAGCGCCCGTGATGTTGGCGATTCCGGCATAGTTGTTCGCGTCGATGATTGTTTCGCCAGGAAGATTGATCCGGCACGTCGGTTTGCCTGTCACCGGGTCGATCACTGCATCGACCGCTGCATAGTAACGGTCGGTCAAGCGGGTGTTGCTCGACGTCAGGACGGACGTTGAGCGACCATAGACGTACGAAAGCTCGTATTTCAGATTGCCGCTTCGATCGCCTTCACTCAGCGATCCGTTCAGGCCAATCACGCCGCGGTAAGTCTTTCGCCTTGCCGATTGCGACTGCACCCCCAAATCAAAATTGTCGCGGCTGACAAGCGCGCCAATCGGCGCCGCCGTGCCGAACCGCTGCTGAAGATAGTAATTGTCAGGTGTCAGAAAGGTAAAGAAGTCAAAGGACGGTTGGACGACTGTAAATGCACTAGTGTTGACGTACTTTCCTTCAACGAATACCTTCAACGCCGATGAAAATTCGTATCCTGCTAACAAGTTTACGTTATGTCGCTCGATCTTCGGTTCAATGTCACCGAAATACCCCGCAGTAGGCGTGTTCGACGTGCTGTTGTAGGCTCTGCCCCCGCTCCCGGGGATTTGAATGCCACGGTCGTAAGGCCGACCGTCCCCATCGAAATTCGGCACGAACTGAAACTCAGTCGCATTCGTGTCGGGGTTGAAAACGCCGATATCGACTGCCCCGTTGGGCGCGCTATCCGACCAGCTCACGTTGGAGTAAATTTTGTCGTAAGGGAGACTGAGATTATTAGTCCCGTCAGACTGGGTTGGGTTATCGACGTTCCGCAACAATTGCAGGTTGCGCGCAGGATTGCCGAGATAATCGCGCTGGCGCTGATTTAAGCGGTCCGATTTATTATATTCGTAGGCAAGAGTGACGTTTCCGCGCTTGTCAGCGAAATTGTGGCCGAGAACGACCGAGCCATAGCGATTGCCGGCATCTCCGCGTGACGAAATCCCCGACTGAAGGCGCGCGGACAATCCTTCGAAATTTCGTTTCAGCCGGAAGTTGACGACCCCCGTGACGCCGTCCGCGCCGTAGATCGCCGAGACGCCTCCGGTCAGGATATCGACGCCCTCGATCAGATCGACCGGAATCGTGTTGATGTCGACCGAATTCTCGCCCGAAAAAGCGTTCACGTGCCGACGGCCGTCCACCAGAACCAGGGTGCGCTGCGAGCCGAGGTTGCGCAGGTTCAGGACGCTCGTGCCGACGTTCGCTGGACTCGATGATCCTCCATAATTCTGGTAATTCGAACCGGCATTCGAGCCGCTGGTCAAAGACCCGACAAGTGCCGGGGAATCGACCAGGATCGAAGTCACGTCGGTTTTCCCGGACTGCTCGATCATCTGCGAAGATACCGATGTCACCGGATTGGCGAACTCGATTTCAGGGCGCGCGATGCGCGTGCCTGTCACGATGATGGCCTGGCGGTCTTCGCCCGCGGCCTTTTCCTGGGTCGACGGGGCTTGCGCGTATACGGGAGCCGCAAGCATCAACCAGGAAAGTGTGGATGTCCCCGAAATCAGCCGGATCAACGTCACGATTTTCATCAAAGCCCCCTTTTTGCCGTTTTAAACCGGCCTGGGTCCCGTTCTGCAACTGTATTGCGTGAAATCAAGTTGATTTTTGCATCGCAGCAGAGAATTCCTGGGGCCAAGACTCATAACCACCAGATGATGGTGGCGGCGAGGTGGATGTTGCCGAGGAAATTGGCGGCGAGTTTGTCGTAGCGGGTGGCGAAGCGCCATCTCGCTCTCTTCATCACTGGAAAGCTTGAATCACATCAAAACAGTGATGAAAATCCCCTTGATGGGTCCCGGCCCTAAATCGCTCAATCAGCAAACAGCCATGTTTTCTCAAATCGCCTCTCCCCGCACCTAGGCGCAGGTTGGAGCGTGCTTTCGCTACAACGCAAGTCGAACTGGACGTTGAAGTTCGCGCAACCGTTGCTCGGTCGAATCAGCAAGAGGCCGGATTGTAGCTAGAAAGGTGGACCGCCCGCGCTTCCATTGATCTTGTTCAATAAGATCAACGGTTTAGACAGGGTGTTGGCGGTGGAACCGGTCACCCGCGAACCCCTCTCATGACCAAAAATTCCCGTGATACGGGAATTTTCCCGGTCGAGAGTGAGCACTTCGATCACGGATGTTGTGGATCGGCGTTCAACGCGGGACCTCCGGTTATTATGGGCTAAGTGTCTGAGTGACTGACCGAAAACGTGCTCCAAAGGGGGTTCCTTGCGGCGCCGATTTTGTACTGTCCAGTTTCTCCTTGTTGTGCCCAATCAATGAGTTGAGAGGCGCGAGATGGGGTTCCGCGTTGGACGCCGGTGCACACTCCTTGGTATCCCGATCCAGGCGACCGACAATGATGTTCTCCGGCTCGAGACCGCGGTCCTGCTGACCCGCTCCGGACGAGCGATCCGGATAATTCAGAACGATGGCCGACTCATTCGATCCACAGTCGACCTCACACTCGTCCGATTGATCGTGAAAGCCAGAAGCTGGTGGCAACGCCTCCAACTGGAGCGTGGCCTGACCGTCAGCGGACTGGCGGCGAGCGAAGAAGTCACCCAGTCCTATGTCACCCGCATCCTGCGGCTCGCGTTCCTATCCCCGGATGTCGTGAAGTCCATCATGTCCGGTAGACAGCCCGCCTGGCTCGACAGTGGTTCACTGTGCAGCAGGGACTCCATCTCGCTCGACTGGAATCAGCAGACGCAGACTTTCCTGCTCGGACGAGCTTCCTGATCGTCAGCAGCGCGGGCGCCTCTCGCGCGTTCACTGGGACCGCGTGCCCTGATGGACCGAGTCCATCGGGGCTTTGCTTGACCGCGCGATGTTCGCTTGGCCCGCGACCCACCTTCTGAAAAACGGTACTGTCCGAATTGCCCCGGGAGAATCGCCCGCCATTTGGGCGAAGTTGCCCGCCTGCCCCGGCGCTCCGCGGTGCCAGGCACCCGCGACAATGGCGCACTTCCGCGGGACGCCTAAAATGCCAGAAAATGATGTAATATTAATGACTTAGCGGTGGCGGAGACGGAGGGATTCGAACCCTCGGTACGAGTAAACCCCGTACGGCGGTTTAGCAAACCGCTGGTTTCAGCCACTCACCCACGTCTCCAGACCGCGCAGCGAGGGCGCAGTAGCGAAGGCTGAAGGCGGGTTCAACCGCCCTGCGCAGCCCGCTGCGAATCCGCCGTGCCCAATGTCGGCGAGGCGACAGTCTGTGCTGTATAAGCTTTTGAAAAATTGACATTTACGCAAAATCGGAACGTTGGCGTAATCCTTTCCCGAGGATGGTCGCAAGGGGTGCGTGCGCTGGTCGAACCGCTTGCGAAGATCGTCGAACTACCGGGCGATCGCCTATTTCTTGACGCGCGGCAGTGCACCGCCTTCGGTTCGTTCGGCGGACGGCATCGTTCCGCTCATGCCAGAGTCGTGGTAAGCCGGATTGCTGACGAGGCTCGACATCGTGCCAGCTGCGCAAACGTGGTCGAGCTTGGTGATAGTGATTTCGCTCCAGTCGTCCATCGCCATCGTCTTGTTGCTGCGCCCGCCCTTGTTGGTCGCGAGATCCCAGCTTGCGGTGCCGGGCGTGCCACGCTTCGTCCCTGACTTGAGGTCGTAGGTACCTTTCAGGGGCGTCGCGTCTTTCGAACTGACGTCCAACTCCTTGGTGAACACGAACGGCTTGTGCATCCGCTTGCCCGACGCCTGGCCGGTCGCCATGTCGCGCGGCGAATAGATGGACGCGCTGCTGATCGATCCGCCGCTGCAGACCAGCTTGATCACCCCGTCGTCGCTCACTCCGTCGCCATCGACGTCGCCGGTCGCAATGCGGACGTAGCGCGTGGTCCCGTCGCTGAATGTTCCGGTCGCGGTGAAATCGGTCGCCATCGCCGGTGCGGCCGCAACCAGTGCTGCCAACGCGATTTTCGCGGATATGCTCATCATCTAGCTCTCCCTTGCCGAAGCGCGAGTGTGCGCCCTGTCGAACGCTACGGCAAGCTACTCCATAAACCGCCAGCCGAGCCTTTCGCCAGCGTGGAACGGGACGAGGCCGGCGACCCGGTCCGCTACGGTCGTTTCTGCCTGTTGCAGCGTCACCGTGCCGTCATTGAGCGGCAGACCGTAGAAGCGCGGACCATGCTCCGAGGCGAACCCCTCGAACCTGTCGAGCGCACCCTCCACCTCGAACACCGTCGCATAGCTTTCGAGCGCATGGGGGGCGTTGAAGATGCCGGCGCAGCCACAGGCCGATTCCTTGGCGTCGACCGCGTGGGGTGCGCTGTCGGTGCCAAGGAAGAATTTGGGCGAGCCGCTGACCGCCGCGGCGCGGACCGCCAGTCGGTGCGCCTCTCGCTTGACCACCGGCAGGCAATAGGCGTGGGGGCGCAGGCCGCCGGCGAACAGCGCGTTGCGGTTGAGGTGGAGGTGCTGCGGGGTGATCGTCGCGGCGACGGTGGCGGGGGCGTCGGTCACGAACTCGGCGGCTTCCTTCGTCGTGATATGCTCGAGCACGATCTTGAGCGCGGGGAAGTCCCGCACCAGTCCGCCGAGGATGCGGTCGATGAACACCGCCTCCCGATCGAATATGTCGATGTCGGGGTCGGTCACCTCGCCGTGGACGAGCAACGGCATGCCGATCGCCTGCATCCGCTCCAATGTCGGACGGATCGCAGCGAGGTCGGTGACGCCGTGCGCGCTGTTGGTGGTCGCGTTGGCGGGATAGAGTTTCGCCGCGACCCATACGCCCTCGGCATGACCCCGCGCCAGCTCGTCGGGGTCGGCGGCGTCGGTCAGATAGCAAGTCATCAGCGGGGTGAAGCGCGTCTCTGAATTGCACCCGGCGGCGGCGATCCTTGTCCGATAGGCCGAGGCCGCCGCGACGCTCGTCACCGGCGGCGACAGGTTGGGCATCACGATCGCCCGCGCGAACTGGCGCGCGGTGTAGGGCGCCACCGCGCGCAGCATGTCGCCGTCGCGCAAGTGGACGTGCCAGTCGTCGGGCCGGCGGATGGTGAGCGATTGCAAAGTCACCCGCGCCTCCTACCTCAAGGGCATGACCGCATCCACCCTCGCCGCCACGACGCTCAACGACCGCGCCGTAGTCCGCCTGTCGGGCGACGACGTACGCGGCTTCCTCGACGGACTGGTCAGCAACAGCGTTACAGGCGAAATGCCCGTCTATGCCGCGATGCTGACGCCGCAGGGCAAGGTCATCGCCGACTTCTTCGTCTGGGCCGACCAGGACGACCTGCTCCTCGACGTCGCCGCCAACGACGCCGGCGCGCTGATCCGCCGCCTGTCGATGTATCGCCTGCGCCGCCCGATCACGATCGAGCGAGACGAGGCGCTGGCGGTCCACTGGTCGCGCGCGGCGGGGCAGGGGGCGCCCGATCCGCGCCTCCCCGAACTCGGCTGGCGCTGGCTCGCCGCCGCCACCGCACCCGCAACCGGCTATGACGAACACCGCCTCCGCCTCGGGGTTGCCGAAGCAGCCGAACTGACCGACCTTCTCTTGCTCGAATGCAACGCCACCGAGTTGAGCGGGGTCAGCTTCACCAAGGGCTGTTTCGTCGGCCAGGAGAACACCGCGCGCATGAACTGGCGCAGCAAGGTCAACCGCCGCCTGTTCGTCGTCCCGGCGGAAGCCGCCCCCGACCGTGCCCGCGCCTTCTATCCCGAACTCGGCCTGGCGGTGGTCCACGCCCGGATTGACGCGATCCCCGCCGACGCGATCATTCCGCCCTGGCTGGCGCCCGCGCTCGCCCCAACCGCATAAGCGCGACCAGCCCGATCCCGGCCCACACGAGGTTCAGCGCAACCGACGGCAGCGCGTTGTTCCACCATCCGTTGAGACCCACCCCAACCGCACCCACGACATTGAGCCACTGATAGGCAGACCCCTCCGACGCGATCTTGCCCGCGGTCAGCAGCCCATAGGCGGTGACGATCAGGACCGCGCCGCTCCAGCCGGCGATTTCGAACAGGAGCGCGGCAGTCATTTCGGCCAGCTCAGCCCGTCGACCACTCGCACGGGAAGCGTCGCGATCCCCGGGTCATCGAGCAATCGCGCACTCACTCCGATGCGGTCGTGCGGCGGCGCGGTCAGCGGCTCCCAATGCGTCGCCACGCCGCAGTGGCGACAGCGCAGAATCCGCAGACACGGCTCGGCCATGTCGCTGCGCACATATTGATCGAGCTCGCCGTCGATCGCGATGGTGTCCGACGTCCCATAGACCAATCGCCAGCCGAGCGCGGTGCATTGCGTGCAATTGCAATCGGTAACCTGGTCGGGTCGCTCGGTCAGCCGGATCGTCACCGCGCCGCAGTGACACGATCCGCTGACGCCGTCCTTGCTCAAGCCGCCAGGTTCCGCAGCACGAACGGCAGGATTCCCCCCGCGCGGAAATATTCGAGCTCGTTGTAGGTGTCGATGCGGCATCGCGCGCGGAAACTCGAGTGAGACCCATCGGCCTTCACCACCTTGACCGTCACGTCCTGACGCGGGGTGATGTCGGCGACGCTGTCGATCGTGAACGTCTCGCTTCCGTCGAGGCCGAGCGTGTCGGCGCTGGCCCCGTCCTCATATTGCAACGGGAGGACCCCCATACCGACCAGGTTCGAGCGGTGGATCCGCTCGAAGCTCTCGGCGATGACCGCGCGCACGCCCAGAAGCACCGTCCCCTTGGCCGCCCAGTCGCGCGACGATCCGGTGCCATATTCCTTGCCCGCGAGCACCACCAAAGGCGTCCCGTCGGCCTGGTACTTCATCGCCGCGTCGTAGATCGCGAGTTCCTCACCCGTGGGCGCATACCGCGTCATCCCGCCCTCGACCCCGGCCAGCATGCGGTTGCGGATACGGATGTTGGCGAACGTGCCCCGCATCATGATGTCGTGATTGCCGCGGCGCGCGCCATAGCTGTTGAACTCGGCGCGGCTGACCTGGTGGTCCTGCAAATATCGGCCCGCCGGGCTGTCGAGCTTGATCGCCCCGGCCGGCGAGATGTGGTCGGTGGTGATCGAATCGCCGAACACCGCCAGCGTTTTCGCATCGACGATATCGGTCAGCGGCTTGGGCGTCATCGTCATGCCCTCGAAATAGGGCGGGTTGGCGATGTAGGTCGATGCCGCGGGCCACTTGTAGGTGTCGCCGCCGGTCACCGCGATCCCCTGCCACCGCGCGTCGCCGCGAAACACGTCGGCATAGCGCTGGCGGAACATGGTCGAGTGGACGTGCGCGTCGACAAGCGAGCGGACCTCGTCGTTCGACGGCCAGATGTCCTTCAAAAAGACGTCGTTGCCGTCGCGGTCCTTGCCGAGCGGATCGCTGGCGATATCGGCGCGGACCGTGCCGAGCAGCGAGTAGGCGACCACCAGCGGCGGCGAGGCGAGATAGTTGGCGCGGCAATCGGGCGACACCCGGCCCTCGAAATTGCGGTTGCCCGACAACACGCTGACCGCGACCAGGTCATGGTCGGCGATCGCCTTGGCGATCGGCGCCGACAGCGGTCCTGAATTGCCGATGCAGGTGGTGCAGCCATAGCCCACCAGGTTGAACCCGATCGCGTTCAGATCCTCGGTCAACCCGCTGGCGTCGAGATAGTCGGTGACCACCTTGCTGCCCGGAGCGAGGCTGGTCTTGACCCACGGCTTGCGGGTCAGGCCGAGCGCGCGGGCCTTGCGCGCAACGAGGCCCGCTGCGACCAGCACCGACGGGTTCGAGGTGTTGGTGCAGCTGGTGATCGCGGCGATGACGACGTCGCCATTGCCAAGATCGTGTTCGGCCCCCTCGACCGCGACGCGCGGATCGTGCTCCTTCTTGTAGGTCGCTTCGAGCTCGTCGTTGAAGCGGTTGTCGACATCGCGCAGCGCGACCCGGTCCTGCGGCCGCTTCGGACCCGCCAGCGACGGCTGGACCGAGGCGAGGTCGAGCTCGAGGCTGTCAGTGAACAGCGGCTCGGGCGAGCTTTCGTCGCGCCACATGCCCTGCGCGCGCGCATAGGCTTCGACGAGCTCGATCCGCTCGTCGTCACGGCCGGTGAGCTTGAGATATTCGATCGTCCGCTCGTCGATCGGGAAGAAGCCGCAGGTCGCGCCATATTCGGGCGCCATGTTGGCGATCGTCGCGCGGTCGGCGAGCGCCAGCGCGGCGAGGCCCGGACCGTAGAACTCGACGAAGCTGCCGACCACGCCCTTGGCGCGCAGCATCTGCGTGACGGTCAGCACGAGGTCGGTCGCGGTGATCCCTTCCGACAGCGCTCCCGACAGGCGGAAACCGACGACCTCGGGGATCAGCATCGACACCGGCTGCCCCAGCATCGCCGCCTCGGCCTCGATCCCGCCAACTCCCCAGCCGAGCACGCCCAGCCCGTTGATCATCGTTGTATGGCTGTCCGTCCCGACGAGGGTGTCGGGATAGGCAACCATCTCGCCATTCTGGTCGACCGAGGTCCACACCGTCTGCGCGAGATTCTCGAGATTGACCTGGTGGCAGATGCCAGTCCCCGGCGGGACGACCTGGAAATCGTCGAAGCTCTGGCTGCCCCACTTCAGAAACTCGTAACGCTCGGCGTTGCGCTGATATTCCAGCGCGACATTGTCCTCGAACGCCTGCGGGGTGCCGAACTCGTCGACCATCACGCTATGATCGATGACCAGGTGGACTGGAACCAGCGGGTTGATCTTCTTGGGGTCGCCGCCGAGGCTCTTCATCGCGTCGCGCATCGCCGCCAGGTCGACCACCGCCGGCACCCCGGTGAAATCCTGCATCAGCACCCGCGCCGGGCGATACTGGATCTCGCGACTGATCTTGCGCTCTTTTTGCCAGTCGACCATCGCCTGGAGGTCGTCGCGGGTGACCGTCACACCGTCCTCGAAGCGGAGGAGGTTCTCGAGCAGCACCTTCATCGAATAGGGCAGCCGCGACACATCGCCGAGCGCCGCGCCGGCCTTGGTCAGCGAGTAATAGCCATAGCTCTTGCCCCCGACGGTCAGGGTCGATCGCGTCTTGAGGCTGTCCTGGCCGGTCGGAATCATGGCGTGCTACTCGCTTGGGCTCGAGGGATGGTTCGACGCGCGCTTTAGCAATCGTTTCGCATCGCAGCAAAGGCTAGCTGACTACCGCCCTGGCCTCGCCCTTTTTATCGGCGCGCTCGTCCAGTTCCTCGTCGAGTTTCTCGACCTTGTCCTGAATATTCTCCTTGAGCTGGACGATCACCTCCTCGTCGAGCTCCTCGATCCCCGCCATCTCGTCGCGCGCGCCCTTCATCGCGATCAGCAGCTCGTCGAGCTTGGCGTGCATCGCGACGTCACGGCGACGATCGTCGATCTCGCGCTCGGTCTGGCGGTTGAGCACCATCTGGGTCAGCGTGATCGCTAGGATCGACAGTGCCGCGGTGAGCAGGTCGGTCTTGAGTCCGAGCGCGAACCAGGCGAGGCAAAATACGATCACCCCGATCTGCATGTAGGGGTGCGCGAACAGGGCCGAGACCCATTCGGATACTTGACCGCCGATCTCGACGATCCGGCTTTTCCCTTTTCTCGACATCGCCTTGCAACGTCCCCCGCCCGCATCGGTTGCGTCGGCGTTACGAATCCTGCGTCAGATCCAGCCGCGGCGGCGCATGTAGAGCCACGGCAGCACACCGCTCATCAGCATGATGATCAGCGCCATCGGATAGCCGTAGAGCCAGTGAAGCTCGGGCATATGGTCGAAATTCATGCCATAAATCCCCGCGACCAGCGTTGGCGGCAGGAACACCAGCGCCGCCCAGCTGAACAGCTTCATCGCCGCATTCTGCTCGATCGAGATCAGCCCCAGCGAGGCGTCGAGCAGGAACGTCAGTTGCTCCGACACGAAGCTCGAATGGTCGATCAGCGCGGCGACGTCGGCGGTCAGGCTGCCGACATGGCCGCGCTCGTCGGCCAGCCGCTCGACCCTGCTCGTGCCCGAAAGGAAGTGGATCAGTCGGCTGGTACTGACCGCGGTCTCGCGGATCTTCGCCAGCAAGGACTGCGCCCGCCCGATCCGCGTCAGCAGCGCGGTCAGCCGCGCCGCCGGGATTCGCCGGTCCTCCATGTCCTTCTTGAAGATTTGCTGCGAAATCTTCTCGATCTCGGCGCTCGATCGCTCGAGCTCGTCGGCCAGCCGGTCGACGATCGCATCGAGCAGGCGGACGAACATCTGGCCGCCGTCGGTCGCCAGCTCGGGCTCGCGCTTCCAATGCTCCGCAAGCATCCGGAACGGGCGCGGATCG
Source organism: Sphingomonas sp. (assembly GCF_025362505.1). Classification (GTDB taxonomy): domain Bacteria; phylum Pseudomonadota; class Alphaproteobacteria; order Sphingomonadales; family Sphingomonadaceae; genus Sphingomicrobium. The sequence goes on from NZ_JANYGG010000116.1 coordinate 27,055, forward strand.
GCGTAGCGTACCGTCACCAGCTGAGTCTCGGTCAGGATGAAGCCAATCGGCGACGACGACGGCTGTCCCTCGTCGATCCCGGTCAGCGTCGACAAGGTCAGGTACAGCATCCCGCCGCGCTCATAGAGCCGGCTCGACGGTTCGATCTCGGCGAGGTCGTCACGGGTCGGCACGTTCGACCCGATGAAGGTCTCGACCAGCTTCTCCTCTTCCCGCGTCGGTTCGAGCAGGTCGATCCACGCGACATCGTCGGGAATCCGCACCAGCGCACTCGCCTCGATCGGCGATCCGTCGCAATGGGGGCCGAACAAGCGGAGCATCGTCGCCCGTGTCGCCCGGCGCGGGACGATTGGCAAGCGCCGCGCGACGCCCTAGCCATCGTTCATGACTCGCACCCGCGCCTGGCTGCCACCCCTGCTTCTGATGCTCGCCGCCGCCGCGATCCTGCTGGCGATGGGCCGCCCGCCGATCTGCGCCTGCGGCCGGGTGACGCTGTGGGTGTCCTCCTCGACCAGCCCCGAGACCAGCCAGATGCTCGCCGACTGGTATAGCGCGAGCCACATTGTCCACGGGCTGCTGTTTTACGCCGCGCTGTGGCTCGTTGCGCGCCGTTGGCCGGTCGAACGCCGCTTTCTCGTCGCGCTGGCGGTCGAGGCATCGTGGGAAATCGCCGAGAACAGCCCGTGGATCATCGACCGCTACCGCAGCGCGACCACCGCAATCGGCTATACCGGCGACAGCGTGCTCAACTCGGTCAGCGACATCATGATGATGGGGCTGGGCTTCCTCCTCGCGCGCCGACTGCCACTGTGGGCCGCGCTGCTGACCGTGGTCGTGCTCGAACTCGTCCCGCTCGCCATTATCCGCGACAACCTGGCGCTCAACGTGATCATGCTGCTCCACCCCGTCGACGCCATCCGCACGTGGCAGGCGGGGGCCTGAAGGAATCGTTCAGTCTCCCGAAAGATTGAGCCGTCATAGGGAGTTGCCATGACAATCGCCCGCCATTTTGCCGTCCCGCTGACCCTCCTCGCGATCCTCGCCATGGCTGCCCCCGCACACGCCGGCGAGGTCTTCGGCGGGGTCTACAAGCACGCCGTCGCTACGCCGTTGAGCCTCGAAGGCGGACGCGAGCAGGGAGTCGACTTCCAGCTCGGCTTCCGCGGCGGTCGCCTGTTCCCCGGGCTCGGACTCCAGCCCTATGCGTTCGGCGCGCTCAACAGTGCCGGCGACACCAGCTACGCCGCCGCCGGCCTGTCGTGGAAATTCGGCGATAAATTCTTCGTCCGCCCGGGCCTCGGCCTTGCAATTCACAATGGCTCGGCGGCGAAATTTGACCGCCCCGACCGCATCGCCCTAGGCAGCCGCGTGCTGTTCGAGCCCGAACTCGGAGTCGGCCTCCGCGTCACCCGCAACGCGACGATTGAAGCGAGTTGGATCCACATGAGCCACGGCACGCTCGCCAGCGGCCAGAACCCGGGCATCGACAATATCGGCGCGCGCTTCAACCTCGGGCTCTAAATTCCCTGCAGCATCTTCAGGTGTTGCCGCTCAATCGTCATCGCCGATGCCGCCACCGGGCGCAGAGTCGGGCTGTCACCGCGCGCCGCATAATCGCTGTGCAGCCGCAAGGCAACGCGGTGGAGCTCGCCCTGCTGGCTGCGATAAGCTCGGTCGAAGTCCGGACTAGCGGCAAGTCCGTCGAGCATCGACTGGTGACGCGGCAGCAGCGCCGCCGAGGGCAACAGCCCCAGCCGCCGTCCGGCGAACGACAGCTGCGCCGCCATTCCGGTGTGCTCGTCGATCATCATCCGGGCATAGCCGCGCACCCGCGCGCTCTGCGACCGATTGAACGCCAGCCGCGACGCCTGCACCTCGATCAGGTCGAGCGATGCCGCCTGGGCGAGATAGTCCGCGGCGGACAAGGGCCCCGGCTGGACCACCACGGACGGCGGGACGACCCGCTCGGGCCGCGTCGCGCAGCCCGCGACAAGCAGGGCAAGCGCGACTGCCGCGCCGCGTGAAAGCCGTGACAATCGCATCGTCATCTCCCCCTATCGAACCTAGCGCCCGAGCATCGCCTCGGGCTTGACCACCCGGTCGAACGTCGCCTCGTCGACCAGCCCCAGTTCGAGCCCGGCCTCCTTCAGCGTCAGCCCCTTCTGGTGCGCCACCTTGGCGATCTTCGCGGCATTGTCATAGCCGATCTCGGGCGCCAGCGCGGTGACCAGCATCAGCGACTTGTTCATCAACTCGGCGATTCGCGCCTCGTCGGCCTCGATCCCGTCGAGCGCGCGCTCGGTAAAGCTCTCCATCCCGATCGACAGCAGGTTGATCGAGCGGATCACGTTCGCCCCGATCAGCGGCTTGAACACGTTCAGCTCCATATGACCCTGAAGCCCGCCGATGGTCACCGCGACATGGTTGCCCATGACCTGCGCCGCGACCATCGTGAGCATCTCGCACTGGGTCGGGTTGACCTTGCCTGGCATGATCGAGCTGCCCGGTTCATTTTCGGGCAGCTTGAGCTCACCCAGCCCACAGCGCGGCCCCGACGCGAGCAAACGGATGTCGTTGGCGATTTTCGACAGCGACACCGCGATCACGTTCAGCACTCCCGACAGTTCGACCAGCGTGTCGTGTGCGGCGAGTTCGGCGAACTTGTTCGGCGCCGAGGTGAAGGCGAGCCGGGTGAGGTTGGCGACCTCTTTCGCGAATGCCCCGGCAAACCCGTTGGGCGCGTTGAGGCCTGTCCCGACCGCCGTCCCGCCCTGCGCAAGGCGGAGCAACCGCGGCATGACCCCGTCGACCCGCGCGATATTGTCGGCCATCATCTGCGCATAGCCGGAAAATTCCTGGCCCAATGTCAGCGGGGTCGCGTCCTGCAGATGCGTCCGCCCGATCTTGACAATATGGTCCCACTGCTTGGCCAGCTGGTCGAGCCGCGCATGGATCGTGCGCAGCGCCGGCAGCAATTTCCCGACAACACTCCGCGCCGCGGCAATATGCAGCGCAGTCGGGAACGAGTCGTTCGACGACTGGCCCTTGTTGACATGATCGTTGGGGTGGACCGGCGACTTGCCGCCTTTCTTGCCCGCCAGTTGCTCGTTGGCGCGCCCCGCGATCACCTCGTTGGCGTTCATGTTCGACTGGGTGCCCGACCCGGTCTGCCAGATGACCAGCGGGAACTGGCCGTCGAGATCGCCCCGCGCGACTTCCGCCGCCGCCTGCTGGATCGCCTCGGCCAGCTGCGGGTCGAGCCCGCCGATGCGCGCATTGACCCGCGCCGCCGCCTGCTTGACGAAACCCAGCGCGTGGACGATTTCGACCGGCATCCGCTCGCTCGCTCCGAACGGGAAGTTCTGGATCGATCGCTCGGTCTGCGCGCCCCAATAGCTGTCGCCGGGAACGTCGATCGCCCCGAAACTGTCGGTTTCGCTGCGCATGCCGCTGGCCATTTTCACTATCCCCAAGCCGATGATTCAGCCGGGGCCTAGCGCCTGATCGTCGGCGGTGGAAGCGTCTCGCTGCCACCGGTGGCCGCGGCTTGATCCGAATAACCATGCTTTCACGCAGCCGCCGATCAGGCTAGCACCCCGCGATGCGCAACCGGTCGATCATCGCCGCTCTAGGCCCCGCCCTGCTCCTCGCCGCCTGCGCCAGCGAGACCCCCGCGCCAGTCTCCGCCCCGCCCCCGATCGGTCCCGCGCTGTCCGTCCACCAGCACGGCCGCCTCCTCGGCCTCGCCGCGCCCGATCTCGGCGAGCTGTTCGGCGCGCCCTCGCTGCAGGTCCGCGAAGGCCCCGGCCTCAAGCTCCAGTATCGCGGCGGCGGCTGCGTCCTCGACGCGTACCTTTACGCGCCGCCAAGCGGGCAGGGGCTCGCGCGGGTAACCCACGTCGACACCCGCCTTCCCAGCGGCGCCGACACCGACCAGAGCGGCTGCGAAGCCGCGATCGAAGGTTCGCGTTAGTGCTTTGTCACCGGCATTCAGGGGTTATCGCATGCGTCACCGTAACGCCGCCGACGTTCAGCGCGGCTTGACGAATTTCAGCGTCATGCGGTCGCTTTCGCCGATCGCGAGATAGCGGGCGCGGTCCTTGTCCCCCCCCTCCAGCGTCGGCGGGAGGGTCCACACGCCATTGGGGTAATCAGCTCTATCCTTGGGGTTTGCATTGACCTGCGATTCCGCGGCGAGACGGAACCCTGCTGCGGTCGCCAGCTTCACGACGGTCGACCGCTTGAGATAGCCGCTCGACTTCTCCAGCTTGCTGTCGCGGCGTTCCGGCAGGCGGTGGTCGACGACGCCAAGCGTGCCGCCCGGCTTCAGCATCTTGAAGAAGGCGACGAACACGCGCGGCGCGGTATCGGGTCCGTCAAACACGAGGTTGTGGACGTTGCGAAAGGTCAGCACGACATCGGCGGAGCCCGGCGCGACATTGCTCTTGCCCGTCGCCGTGTCGATCGATGCTGCGGTGGCACCGGCATAGCGGGTCCCGCCTGGGGCAAGGAGTTTGGTCAACCCGGCCTGCGCCTTGGGCGTGGCGCCGGCGAGCGCAACATAGCGCCCCTTGTGGTGCAGCAACGGCGCGAGGATCTCGGTGTACCAGCCGCCGCCTGGCGAATACTCGACCACGGTCTGCCCCGGCTTCACCCCGAAGAAGCTCAGCGTTTCGACCGGATGGCGATATTTATCGCGCAGCCGGTTCGCAGCGGTGCGGTGGGTGTCGGCGACCGCCGCGACGATCGCGGGGTCGGCGCCGGTCGTTCGCGCCGCGAGTGGCGTCGCGCACAGCAGCGAGAGGGCGAAAGCGGCAAGGGTCAAACGGATCATGTCGGTCTCCGGCTGGTAAGGATCAGAAGCTATTGAATGAAGGAGACAGGATTACGGTGACAGTGTACCAATTTACATCTTCTGGATCACGTCAAATTACCCGCTCTTCCGGATGATAGCGCACGCTTTACCGGATCAGTCGAGTCAACGCCCACCCCGCCGCCTCGGCCAGCACCGGGTCGTCGCTCTCCACGAACCGTTCGACACTCTCACGCAAACCCGCCTCCCCATTATTCCCCGCCGCGATCAGGCAATTGCGCATCATCCGCGCCCAGCCGATGCGCTTGATCGGCGAGCCGGCGAACATTTCGCGAAACCCCGCCTCGTCGAGCGCGAGCAGGTCGGCCAGCGCCGGCGCCGCGAGTTCAGCCCTCGGCAGGAACGCCCGGTTGGCCTGCCCCGCCTCGGCAAACCGGTTCCACGGGCACACCGCCAGGCAATCGTCGCAGCCATAGATGCGATTGCCCATCGCCTCCCGAAACTCGGTCGGGATCGGCCCATGATGCTCGATCGTCAGATAGGAAATACAGCGCCGCGCATCGATCCGGTGGGGCGCGGTGATCGCGCCGGTCGGGCAGGCGTCGATGCACCGCGTGCACGACCCGCAATGATCTTGTCCCGGGGGATCGGGGACAAGCTCGAGGCTGGTCATCACGATCCCGAGGAACAACCAGTTGCCATGCTCGCGGCTGAGCAGGTTGGTATGCTTGCCCTGCCACCCGATCCCCGCCGCCGCCGCTAACGGCTTCTCCATCACCGGCGCGGTGTCGACGAACACCTTGAGCTCGCACCCGGTCTCGTCGGCCAGCCACCGCCCAAGCGCCTTGAGCCCCTTCTTGACCGCCTTGTGATAGTCTCCGCCCTGCGCATAGACCGAGATCCGACCCCGCTCGCTTGCCCCCGCCAGCGCCAGCGGATCGGTCGCGGGCGCATAGCTCATCCCCAGCGCAATCACCGACCGCGCCCCCGGCCACAGCCCGTTCGGCGAGGCACGCTCGTCGGCCCGCGCCTCCATCCAGCCCATCCCGCCGTGGCGTCCGTCGGCGAGCCATTCGCGTAATCCCGCTCCCGCCTCGGGCGCCGCATCGGCCGCCGCGAACCCGCACGCGACGAACCCGTGCTCGGCGGCCTTTTCGCGGATGCGCTGCTCGATGCTCATTGTCATTTAACGACCATCCTTTACCAGTCGGCGGCATGAGTGAAACCGCGTTCGCGCTCGAAGCGCACGATCTCGTCAAGGATTTCGGCGACAAGCGCGCGGTCGACGGGGTCAGCCTCGCCGTTCCTGCCGGCGCGATTTACGGAATCCTCGGCCCCAACGGTGCCGGCAAGACCACCACGCTGCGGATAATGCTCGGGATCATCGACCCGTCGTCGGGCAGCGCCAGCCTGCTCGGCCACAAGCGCCCGCTCGAGGCGGCGCGCCAGGTCGGTTACCTCCCCGAAGAGCGTGGTCTTTACCCCTCGATGCACGCCGCCGACGCAATCGCCTTCATGGGCGCTCTGCGGGGCCTGCCGTTACGCGAAGGCCGTCGCCGCAGCCGCGCGCTGCTCGAGGAGCACGGTCTCGGCGCGTGGGCCGACAAGCCGATCCGCAACCTGTCGAAGGGCATGGCGCAGACCGTCCAGCTGCTCGGCACGCTGGTCCACAAGCCGCGCCTGATCGTCCTCGACGAGCCCTTCTCGGGCCTCGACGCGATCAACCAGGGCAAACTCGAGGCGCTGATCCGGCGCGAGGCAGCGCAAGGCACCACGATCGTCTTCTCGACCCACGTCATCGCCCATGCCGAGCGATTGTGCGAGCGCGTCGCGATCATCGCCGAGGGCAAGGTCGCGTTCGAAGGCGCGGTCGACGAGGCGCGCGACCGCCTCCGCCCCATCGTCCGCCTGCGCACCCGCTCGCCCGACGGCCCGTGGCGCGCTGCGCTCCCCGCCAATGCCCGCAACGACGGCGGCGAATGGACCTTCGAACTTCCCCCGAGCGGCCCCGAGCCCTTGCTCCGCGCGCTGCTCGACGGCGGCGCCGGGATCGAAACGCTGGCGATCGAGCGCCCCGGCCTCCACGACGCGTTCGTCGCCATCGCCGGCGAGGCCGCCGCGCACGCCATGGACGAACCCGAAGCCGAGGCCGCCTGATGTACGTCCCCGAAATCATCCGCGCCGCGTTCGTCATCGCGCGGCGCGACTTTACCGCCACGGTCCTGCGCAAGACCTTCCTGCTGTTCCTCATCGGCCCGCTGTTTCCGGTCATCATGGGGATCGGTTTCGGCGGCATGGGCGCCCGACTGGCCGAGGACGGCGGTCGGCCCGCGGTCGCGGTCATCGCCACCGCACAGGCGTTCGAACCGTTGCGCGCTGCCCGCGACCGCCTCGCCGCAGCCACCCCCGAAGCGTCGCCGGTCGAACTTATCCAGGTCACCCCCGAAGCCGACCTCGCTGCCCAGCGCGCCCGGCTCCTCGCGCGCAAATCGCCCGCTGTCCTCGCCGTGCTCGAAGGAGGGATCGATGCGCCGCACGTCACCGGAACGATCCAGAGCGACGGGCGCACCGTCGCCCAGCTCGACCATATCATCGCCGACGCCCGCGCGGGCATCGGCGCGCCCGGCGTCAAAGTCGCCCGCACCATCGAGGTCACCTCGACCGAACGCGCCGGAGGCACCCTTGCCAGCGCGCGCGGGCTCACCGCTCGCGGCGGCCAGACGATCCTGTTCCTGCTGACGATCCTCCTCGCCGGCGCGGTGCTGTCGCAGCTGATCGAGGAGAAATCGAACAAGGCGATCGAGATCCTCGCCGCCGCGGTCCCGGTCGAGGCGATCTTCGTCGGCAAGCTGTTCGCGATGCTCGCCATCTCGTTCGTCGGTATCGCGGTGTGGACGATCACCGGCGCGCTCGGCATCGCCGCGTGGAGCAGCGGCGGGCTCGCCGGACTGCCCGCCCCGGCAATCGGCTGGCCGATCTTCCTCGCGCTGACCTTCGCCTATTTTTCGACCGCCTACTTGCTGATCGGCTCGGTGTTCCTCGCCATCGGCAGCCAGGCGGGCAGCGTGCGCGAGATCCAGACGCTCAACATGCCAGTCGTCCTCGCCCAGAGCGCGATCTATTTCTTCGGTGCCTCGGCGGTCGGCCATCTCGACGAGCCGCGCGGGATCGCCGCCGCCATCTTCCCGCTGTCCTCGCCGTTCGCGATGATCGCCCGCGCCGCCGAGCAGGACGTCATCTGGCCGCACCTCGCCGCGCTCGTCTGGCAGGCGTTCTGGGTCGCGCTGATCCTGCGCGCCGGGGCCCGCCTGTTCCGCCGCAACGTCTTGAAGTCGGGGCCCCAACGCCGTTGGTGGGGCGGCAAACGGGCCACGTCCTAGCTGGAAATCGCGGCCCGGGCGCTGTCCTCGAGCTGCTTCATCAGCGCCTTGTGCGGGAAGGGGCCGTGGCTGATCCGGGCTACCCCGGCCAGCGCCCATACCGCGGTCGCCGGTGCGCCGGGGAAGGCGATCGCGTTGAGCGGCAGCGGCACCGCCTTCACCACCCGCTCGATGTGCCGCGGATCGGTGATGCGGGGCACGAAAAATCCGCTCGCTCCGGCATCGGCGAAGGCCTTGCCGCGATCGATCACTTCGCCGATCAGCGCGTCGTCGGCGTCCTTGTTTTTCAGCAGCAAGTCGGTGCGCGCGTTGATGAAGAAGTCGCTACCGACCGCGTCGCGGATCGCGGCGATGCGCCTGGCCTGCTCGGCGCGCGGATGAAGTCCCTCGCCGCCGATCACCTGGTCCTCGAAGTTGCACCCGATCGCGCCGGTTTGCTTGAGACGGGCGACGTTGGCCGCGCCGATTGCGGGATCGACCGCATAGCCGCCCTCGAAATCGACGCTCACCGGCAGCTCGACCGAGCGCACGACCCGCTCGGCATTGGCCAGCGCGAACTCGATCGGCACCTGCTCGCCATCGGGCCAGCCGTTCGCGTCCGCCACCGGGTGACTGCCGGTCGCGAGCGCCTTCGCTCCCGCCGCCGCGACCGCCCGCGCGCTGCCTGCGTCCCACACATTATACAGCACGACCGGGTTGCCCGGCACGTGCAGCGCGGCGAAGCGGGCGAAGAGCGAATGGCTGGTCATGGCAAATCTCCGGGGTTGGTTGCACATAATTAGTCGCGCGCGGGAGCGATTGCCACTCGTCGCCGCCTCTTCTACGCTTCGCTCATGCGCTTTACCTTGATCGCCGCCTTGGCCCTTGCTCCCCTGACCGCCCCCGTTCACGCCGCGCCGCCTTTCGTCGCGCCGCTCCCGCCAACCATCCCGTGGCACGGATCGAGCGAAAGACTGGTCGCCAAGCCAACCGATCCGTGGATCACCCCCGCCGAGGCGGCGAACTTCGCGCGCACCCCGTCCTACGCCGACACGAGCGCCTGGCTCGATCGCCTCGTCGCCGCCTCGCCCTTGCTCCACCGCGAGGTCTTCGGCCGCTCCGCCCAAGGCCGCGAGCTCTACGCCATCCGCGCGTCGAAGCCCGGCGGCGGCGCCAAGCCCGTCCTGTTCGTTCAGGCCGGGATTCACTCGGGTGAAATCGAGGGCAAGGACGCCGGGCTGATGCTGCTGCGCGACATCGCGCTGCGCGGCAAGGACCGACTGCTCGACCGCGCCGACCTCGTCTTCGTGCCGATCTTCAACGTCGACGGGCATGAGCGCAGCTCGGCGTGGAACCGTCCCAACCAGCGCGGCCCCGACAACCAGGGCTGGCGCACCACCGCGCAGAACCTCAACCTCAACCGCGATTACATCAAGGCCGACACGCCCGAGATGCGCGCCATGCGCAGCTACCTCAATCGCCTCAACCCTGCGCTGGTCCTCGACCTCCACGTCACCGACGGGGTTGATTATCAATATGACATCACCTTCGCCTTCGCCGGCTGGGCGGGCTATTTCGCCCATTCGCCAGCGATCGGCCGCTGGCTTGACGCGCACTATCGCCCGGCGATCTCCGCCTCGCTCGCCCGCAACGGCCATATCCCGGGGATGTACGTCGATGCGGTTGATCCGCGCCGTCCCGACCAGGGAATTAACCTGAATCCCGACTCCCCCCGTTACTCGTCCGGCTATGGCGATCTCGCCCGCCAGCCGACGGTGCTGGTCGAATCCCACTCGCTCAAGCCCTACCGCCAGCGTGTGCTCGGCACCTATGTGCTGGTCGAGGAGTCGCTGCGGCTGGTCGGCGAGGAGGGCGCCGGTCTCGAACAGGCGATCGCCGCCGATCGCGCCGCGCGCCCCGCGACCGAGGTGATGAAGTGGAAGCCCGCCCCGGCGCCGCTCTACGTCATCCCCGACTTCAGGGGCATCGCCCACGCCAGCGTTCGCTCGCCCGCATCGGGCGGCAACGAAATCCGCTGGCTCGGCCGCCCGGTGACTCAAGCCATGCCTGTCTTCGGCAAGGTGCCCGATACGATCGTTACCCTCCCTGCCGCCTGGTGGGTGCCGGTGACCAAGCCCGAGGTCATCGCCCTGCTCAAGCTCCACGGCATCGCCTTCGAGACCCTCGCCGCTCCGCGAATGGTAACGCTCGACATGGTGCGGCTCGTCGATCCGACGCTCGCCAAGCCGGACGAGGGCCACGTCCCGCTAACCGCCGCCGCCTACGTCCACGCGTCTCGGTCCGAAACATACCCGACTGGGTCGGTCCGCGTCCCCTCGGACCAGCCGCTCGGCCTGCTCGCCGCGGCGATGCTCGAGCCCGAAAGCCCGGACTCGCTGTTGGCATGGAATTTCTACCCCGAAATCCTGATGCGCACCGAATATATCGAAGGATATGTCATCGCCCCGCTGGCCGACCGCATGTTGGCCGCGGACCCCGCGCTGAGGGCGGCATTCGAGAACAAGCTCGCCGCCGATCCCAAATTCGCCGCCGATCCCGACGCCCGCCTCGGCTGGTTCTACGAGCGCACCCCCTATTACGACGAGCGCTACCTGCTCTACCCGGTGGGACGCGAACTCAGCCGCTAGTGAACGAACCGCGCCACCACATCGCGATACGACCGCGACACCTTCACCTGCGCGCCTGAATCGAGCACCAGAAAACACTCGCCGTTGGTGTGTGGCTTGACCTGCTTGACGAGGTCGAGGTTGACGATCGTCGAGCGATGCACCCGCTGGAATCGCCGCGGATCGAGCCGCTTCTCGAGGTCCTTCATCGTCTCGCGCAGGATCAGCGTATTGTCGCCGGTCTGGATGCACATGTAATCGCCCGCCGCGTCGATCCGCTCGATCGTGTCGACATCGACCCGGAAAATCTGCCCCTGGTCGCGGATGTTGATCATCTTTTCGAAGCGGTTCGACGCCGGCCCCTCCGCCGCGCTGCCCTCGGCCAGCTCCTCCGCCGCTTCGGGCGCATGTTCCTCCAGCGCTTCCTTCAATCGTTCGGCATCCAATACGCCGCGCCGTTCGGCCAGCCGCTGGCGCACCCGGTCCATCGTTGCCGCCAACCGGTCCTCGTCGACCGGCTTCATCAGATAATCGATCGCCTGCGCCTCGAACGCGCGCAGCGCATGGTCGCCAAAGGCGGTGACGAACACGAACAGCGGTGGCTCGACCTCCATCACGCCCTGAATCACCGAGAAGCCGTCGAATCCGGGCATCTGGATGTCGAGGAAGACGAGGTCGGGCTGGTCGGTCTTGATCGCGCGGATCGCCTCACGCCCGTTGGCGGCGGTGGCGATGATCTCGACGTCGTCGTGCGCCTGCAACCGCAATTGCAGCCCCTGCGTCGCCAGCGGCTCGTCGTCGACCAGGATGGTCCGGATGCTCATGCTCGATACTCGCTCTCGGATGGAATTTCGACAATAACGCTGAAGCCCCCCTTATCGTTCAGCCGTGAAACAAAGCCATGCCCCGGGCCATAGGCTTGCGTCAGACGGTCGCGAATATTGGCCAGTCCGACGCCGGTTGACTCGGTGCTCATCGAATGCGCCCCGGGACCGGCCCCGCTGTCGGCCACCTCGATCCGAACGCAGCGCCCCTCGCGCGACGCGGTGATCCAGATGTCGGCACCTTCCTCGCTCGGTGTCACGGCATATTTGATCGCATTTTCGACCAGCGGCTGGAGCAGCAGCGACGGCAGCCGCGCCCCGATCGTTTCGGCATCGATGCGGAAGTGCGGGCGCAGCCGGTCCTCGAACCGCATCTTCTCGATCTCGAGGTAAAGTTTCAGCGTCTCGACTTCCTGCGCCAGCGTGACCTGCGCGGTCGGCTCGTTGATCAGCGTGTAGCGCAGGAAACTCGCCAGCCGTGACAGCATCGCATTGGCCCGCTCGGTCTGCCGAAGCAGCACCAGCGTCGAGATCGAATTCAGCGTATTGAACAGGAAATGCGGGTTGAGCTGATAGCGCAGCATCGCCAATTGGGCCGACGACGCCTGGCTCTCCATCTCCTCGCGCTGCTCGATTTCCTCCTCGAGCAACAGGTAGTAATTGATCCCGTAGTAAAGCGCCGACCACGCCGCCAACAGCGCGAAGTCGAGCAGGATCGCGCCGAGATATTCGATTCCCGCCGGCCGCGCGTCGGGACGAACGAAGGTCGCATTGCTCCACGTCTCGATGAACGAGAACACCGCCGAGGCAACGACCACCGTCCCCAGACTGATCGTTGCCGTCCACAGCGGCGGCATCTGGATCAGGCGGCGGTAGAGCGATCCCATCAGCAGCGTCAGCGAATAGCCCGTCGCGGTCAGCAACAGCGTATGGACCAGAAACATCAGGCCCATCGAATTGGCGATGCCGCTTAGCGAGCGGAGAATGAAGTAGCCCGTCCAGCCGGCCGACTGGAGCAGCCAGAAGGCGCGGTTCTTGTCGGCGAAGAAAGGACTGTCGAGCTTGACCTTCTTGAGGATCGGTCGCGCCGGACCCCTGCCGCTACCGGCACCCCGCCCCGATGCAAGCGGATAACGGGTTGACGGCGGGACGGGGACCGGGTCGACGGGGTCGATCAGCCGTGCAGGCTCGCTCGCCATCTCAACCCTTGCTCATGCGACTGCACATCGCGCCGCTATAGTCGGCAAGTGGCCGAACCCCAAGTCGGGGCCCGGCCATCGCCTTTACGCGTCCTTGCCGCCCGGCGTGTGCGCGCCCGGCATCGGAGGCACCGGCAACGGCGGCGTGTCCTCGTCCAGTTCGTGCACTTCGGTCAGGCCACGGCCGACATGGCTGCGGCTGCGGCTGTAGAGGAAGTAGACGACCAGGCCGATCCCACCCCAACCGACCAGCACCAGCTTCGATGTCGTGTCCAGCGCCGCGTAAAGAACGATGCAGCCGATGATTGCCGCCGGCGCGACGATCCACACCGCCGGCGTCCGGAAGCTGCGCTTGCGCGAAGGATCCTTCACCCGCAAAATGAGCACCGCCAGCGCCACCATTGCGAACGCGAACAACGTGCCCGAGTTCGAATAGTCCGCCAGGCTGCCGACCGGCAGCAAGCCCGCAAAAATCAGCGCGAAAAGGCCGGTGACCGCGGTCACGACATAAGGCGTCTTGAACTTGGGGTGCACCTTGGCGAACGACGCCGGGAGCAGGCCGTCACGAGCCATTGTGAAGAATACGCGCGTCTGGCCGAACATCATCATCAGCACCACCGACGGCAGCGCGATGATCGCCGCAAGACCGACCAGCCAACCGACCACGGGATAGTTGATCGTCTGGAGCACGTGGACCAGCGCATGCTTGGAACAGACCAGAGGCTCGGTCACACCGCTGGCAACGATCGCTGCGCAGCGCCCCGCCATTTCGGGCGAGCCCGGTGCCAGGAAGGCACCCGCCGCAGACGTCACGGGCTGCGCGCCCACCGTGCCGATCGCGCCGGCCGCAACCAGCAGATAGATGACCGTGCAGATCAACAAGCTGCCGATCAGGCCGATCGGTACATTGCGCTGCGGATTCTTGGTTTCTTCGGCCGCGGTCGAAACCGCGTCGAACCCGACATAGGCGAAAAAGATCGATGCGGCCGCGCCGACATAGCCCGTGCCGCTGGTCAGGTTCCCGAACCCCGTCGGGGTAAATGGATGAAAATTCGATGCCTTGATCGCCGGAAGCGTCAGGACCATGAACGCGGTGAGGGCGATCAGCTTGACGACGACAAGCACCGCATTGACCATCGCGCTTTCGGTCGTGCCCTTGATGAGCAAGGCGGTGACCGCCATGACCACGACGATGGCCGGCACATTGATGAAGCCGCCATTTTGCGCAGCGGCAAGCAGGTCGGGCGTCGCCGTCGAGCCAAACGCCAGAGCGACTTTGGCCATCAGCCCGTCGGCGTTGCTGATCAGCGCGGGAAAGTGAACGCCGCTGTCCGCCAGCGCACCGACAAGATGGTTCGACCAGCCGACCGCGACCGCACTCGCTCCCAGGGCATATTCGAGCACCAGTGCCCAACCCACCATCCACGCGAGCAATTCGCCCATCACCGCATAAGTGTAGGTATAGGCCGACCCCGCGACCGGGACCATCGACGCGAGTTCAGAATAGCATAGCGCCGCGACTGCGCACACGAACCCGGCAATGCAAAAACTCAGCATCATGCCCGGACCGGCCTTTTGCGCCGCGACTGCGGTCAGCACGAAAATCCCCGTCCCGATGACCGCGCCGACCCCGAGCATGGTCAGCTGGAACGCGCCCAGCGATCGGTGCAGCCCCTTTTTCTCGGCGGTCGCGAGGATCGCGTCCAATGATTTTACGCGGTCGAATAACATGCTCGTCCCCTCGGGCGTTTTCTTGTCTGGTGGCGGAACCTAGCGCCTAAGCACGGTCGTGCAATCCCCTTAGCGCGCCAGCATCGGCCCCAAGGGCGCCCCGCCGAACACATGCACGTGCAGATGAGCGATCTCCTGGCCGCCGCGCTTGCCGGTGTTGGCCATCACCCGATAGCCCTGTGCCGACGCCCCCGTCATCCGCCCGACCTCGCCGACCGCGCGAACAAAATCGGCAATCTCGGCCTCGCTCGCCTTCGCTGAGAAATCGTCCCACGACACATAGGCCCCTTTGGGCATCACCAGCACATGGATTGGCGCGAGCGGCTTGATGTCGTGAATCGCGAGGCTGTGCCCGGTCTCAAGGACCTTGATACACGGCAACTCGCCGCGCAGGATCCGCGCGAGAATATTGCTTTCATCGTAAGGCAGGCTGGCATCGATGGGCATGTTCGTCTGACTCCGCTTGACCGCAACGTCCCCGGCGCTACCACGGCAACATGTCCGACGACACGCCCGAAAGCCTGATCCCCTATGACGAGATCGTCCAGGAGGCATTGCGCGAAGTCGTCGGCCGAGTCCTGCGCGAGGTCGAAGCGACCGGCACGCTTCCCGGCGGGCATCATTTCTACATCACCTTCCAGACTCGCATGCCCGGGGTGACCATCCCCAAGCATCTGTCGGACCGCTTCCCCGATGAAATGACGATCGTCATTCAGCACCGCTTCTGGGATTTGAAGGTCGAAGATGAGTTTTTCACCGTCGGCCTGTCGTTCGGGGGCATTCCCTCGACCCTGGTCGTGCCGTTTGCGGCGGTGACCGACTTCGTCGACCCGGCGGTCGATTTCAGCCTCAAGTTCCAGGCCAATGGCGCGCCGAGCGAGCATGAGGATCATGACAAGCCCGAGAACGACAGTCCGGTCAGCGAGCCGGTTGACGATGGCTCGAACGTCGTCAGCGTCGATTTCACGAAGAAGAAATGACTTGAAACGTCACCCCGGATCAAGCCCGGGATGACGAAAGGCACATTATGAGCATCACTCGCACCGAAACCGACAGCTTCGGCCCGCTCGAGGTCCCGGCCGACAGCTATTGGGGCGCGCAGACCGAGCGTTCGGTAGCCAATTTCCCGTTCGGGACGACCGAACGGATGCCGGTCGAGATCGTCCATGCCTTGGGCTTTGTGAAGCAGGCGGCGGCGCGGGTGAATGCGCGGATCGGCGGGCTCGATCCACAATTGGCAGAGGCGATCCAGCAGGCCGCCGGTGAAGTCGCGCGCGGCGATCTCGACGGGCAATTCCCGCTCGTCATCTGGCAGACCGGCAGCGGCACCCAGTCGAACATGAACGCCAATGAAGTGATCGCCGGCCGGGCCAACGAGGTGCTGGCCGGAACGCGCGGCGGAAAGACGCCGGTTCACCCCAACGACCATGTCAATTCGGGCCAGTCGTCGAACGACAGCTTCCCGACTGCGATGCACA
>NZ_JANYGG010000030.1 GCF_025362505.1 Sphingomonas sp.
CGATCTTGAAGACGAGATTCCAGATCTCGACGAAGCGGTCACCGTCTTCGTCGGGGCTGCCCGGGGGGCCGCCGGGGATATGGTCGCCATGATCGTAGAAGATTTCCGAGCAGGGCCCTGACGGGCCATCGTCGCCCATCGCCCAGAAATTATCCTTGGTCGCGATGCGGATGATGCGGTCGTCGGGGAGGCCGGCGATGCGCTTCCACAGCGAAGCGGCCTCGTCGTCGGTGTGGTAGACGGTGATCGTCAGGCGGTTCGGGTCGAGGCCCCATTCTTTCGTGAGCAGGGTCCAAGCATGGTGGATCGCCTGCTCCTTGAAATAGTCGCCGAACGAGAAATTGCCGAGCATTTCAAAGAAGGTGTGGTGGCGCGCGGTGTAGCCGACATTGTCGAGGTCATTGTGCTTGCCCCCGGCGCGCACGCATTTCTGGCTGCTGGTCGCGGTGACATAGGGACGAGTTTCGAGCCCGGTGAAGACGTTCTTGAACGGCACCATCCCGGCGTTGACGAACATCAAGGTCGGGTCGTTGTGCGGAACGAGCGGCGCCGAGGCGACACGGGCGTGACCCGCCTTTTCGAAATAGTCGAGGAAGCTGCGGCGAATGTCGTTGGTCGAGGTCATGACGGCGATTTACGGGGCTTGGCGCGGTGCGGCAAGGTGGCGCCGATCAGGAGCGGAGCGCCAACGAGCCGACAAGCGCAATCAGCATCCCCACCGACAACCCGGCCGACAGGAGGAAGCCCGGCGCGCGGCTGCCGGCGTTGCGGGCGTAAGTGACGATGTAGAGGATCCGGCCCGCCGACCAGACGAGGCCGTAGATGCCAGCGGTCAGGTCGCCGAACCGCAGCGCGGCGAGCGCGAGCAAGGGGAGGAACAGGATGATCTGCTCGACCGTGTTCTGCTGGGCGCGGAAGACCCGTTCAAACGCGGGGTCGCCCGTGGTGGCAGGGGCCTGCACGCCATATTTGCCGCGCGCGCGGCCAACACTCATGACCGCCCCGACATAGACGACGAGTGCGAGCATGAGGGCGGCGGTAGTAAGCGGATAGGCAGGCATGATGGTCCCCCGAATGATGGGGGTTGCTTAGGGCGTTGCGGGAGAGAATGGTAGCAATCGCTTGCTGGGGGATGTGACATGCGCTTGACGATGCTGATGCTGGCCGGAATGGGCTCTACGGTAGTTGCCCAGACCCCTCCCCCCGCTCCCCCTGCCCCACATTCCGAAATGGCGGGGATGTCGCATGGCGGCGCTGCGGGGATGTCGCATGGCGATACGGCGGTTTCGAAGACCGCGATGATCATGCCGGGCTATGGTGCGGGCGGGTTCCCGGTCACGACCAAGGTGCCGCGCGCGCAGGCGTTCTTCGATAATGGCATGCAGCTGGCGCATGCCTTTGCGCACAAGGCGGCGATCAAGGCGATGGACGAGGCGGTACGGCTCGACCCGGCTTGCGCGATGTGCCTGTGGGGACTGGCGTGGGCGTCAGGACCGACGATCAACTATGGCAAGAGCGAGGACGAGCTGGCCGCGCTCGCGGCGATGACCGAGCGGGCGGCGGCGCTGGCGGCGAAGGACGCGACTTCGCGCGAGCGCGCGATGATCGACGCGCTGCAGCTGCGCTATGCCGGGGACGACAAGGAACTGGGTGCGCTCAACTTCGCCAAGGCGATGCATGTTCTGAGCGCGCGCGAGCCAGCCGACAACGAGCTCGCGGTGCTTGCCGCCGACGCGTGGCTGGAGACTGCGGCCAAGAGGAGCGAGGAGGGCAAGCTCAACGCCGAGATCGCGATGACCCTGCTCGAGCCGGTGCTGAAACGCGACCCGAACTACACGCCGGCGATCCATTTCTATATTCATGCGAGCGAATTGGCCGGGGTGCCGGCACTGGCCGAACCTTATGCCGACCGGCTGGCGGGCTTGGCGCCGCGCGCGAGCCACCTCGTCCACATGCCGAGCCATACCTATTATTGGGTCGGACGATATCAGGACGCGGCGGACGCCAACATGAAGGCGGTCGCACTGGGGATCGAGAATGCAAAAGCGCTCGGGCTGGGGCCGCCCGACGGGGTGTGGGGGCTACCCTATCACGCGCACAACGTCACGTTCGGGCTGGGCGGTGCGCTCGAGGCGGGGGATGCCAAGACGGCGCTGTATCTCGGGCGGCCATTGGTCGAGCGATCGCAGGGTCGCGGTGACGCGGGGGCGTACAGCCAGCTGATCGCGGCGAACGGCTATTTCGCGATGGCGCGGTTTGCGCCGGTGGCGGAGGTGCTGGCGCTGAAGCAGCCGAAGCTACCGTTCCTCAAGGGGGCGTGGCATTACGCGCGCGGCGAGGCGTTTGCGCGCAATGGCGACGCGGCGGGGGTGCGGAGCGAGGCAGCGGCGATCCGCGGGGTGCGCGGACCCAAGAGCAAGGACGATGCGACGGCGCAGGCGCAGGACCTGCTGTTCATTGCGCGCGAGGTGCTGGCCGGGCGCGCGGCGATGATGGGCGGCAGGCCGGGCGAAGCCGAAGTGGCCTTTCGTCAGGCGGCCGAGCTTCAGGAAAGCGACGACTTCAGCGCAATGGCGGACCCGCCGGCCTGGTATTATCCGGTGCGGCGCGATCTTGCCGCGGCACTATTGGCGAGCGGGGATCGGGCGGGTGCGCGGACCGAGGCCGAGGCGGCACTCGACTATCGCAAGAAGGATCCGGGGACGCTGGCGCTGCTGGCGAGCCTCGACCCGCCGCTCAGGTGAGCATTGGCGCAAGGTCGGGGTCGGGGTCGGCCTTGGCCATTGCCGTCCGGAACGCCGGGCGGGCGCCGATCCGCTGCAGATAGGCGCGGATATTGGGGAACGGCGCGAGGTCGCGCGGCACGAACATCCGGCCCGTGGTCAGCGGGAACAGCATCATGATGTCGGCGGCGGTGAATTCGTCGCCGGCGAAATAGTCTGACTCGCCAAGCCGCTGTTCGACCTGCGCGTAGGCGCGTGCCCCGCGGGACGCGAGCACCTTGGCAAGATCGGGATCGGCGCCATCGCCGACCATCTTGACGATCAGTTCGGTCGTCATCGTCGGCATGAACGAGCCGTTGGCGAAGTGAAACCAGTAGAGATAGTCGGCGAAATTCGCAGCATCCTTGCCGCGGGGCCTTCGATCGATTGATGTCCGGCCTGCCAGATCGGCGAGGTCTCGCCAATGCCGGACTTGCGCAGCGCAGTGCGGGCGCTAGTCAACGCGCATGGCCAGGCGACCCAAGAGCAGCATTCCGAAATACCGGCGCAAGCGGGCGGGGAAGCGGCGCGGGTTGCTCGGGTGGATCGTGCGGCTGGTGCTGGGGCTGGTGCTGTTCTCGGTGCTGTGGGTGCTCGCTTATCGCTTCGTCAATCCGCCGATCACCGCGACGATGCTGGGCGATGTGTTCGCCGGGCGCGCGGCGGATCGGGAGTGGATGGGGATCGACCGGATCGACCGCGACATGGTGCGCGCGGCGATCGCGGCGGAGGACGGCAAATATTGCGCGCACAACGGGTTCGACTTCAAGGCGATCGAGGATGCGGCCAAGCGCAATGCATCGGGCGGACGGATCCGCGGCGGGTCGACGATCAGCCAGCAGGCGGCGAAGAACGCCTTCCTGTGGCAGGGCGGCGGCTATGTGCGCAAAGGGGCGGAGGCGTGGTTCACTTTCCTGATCGAGCAATTGTGGGGCAAGCGGCGGATCATGGAGGTTTACCTCAATCTCGCCGAGACCGGGATCGGGACCTATGGCGTCAACGCCGGGTCGGAGCGCTATTTCGGGCATGATGCGTCGGCAATGAGCGAGACCGAAGCGGCGCGGATCGCGGCGGTGTTGCCCTTGCCGAAGAAGCGCGGAGCGGTGGCGCCAGTCGGTTTCACGCGGAAATATGGCGGGATCATTGCAAGCCGGATCGGGACGGTCGGGCGCGATGGGCTTGATGCGTGCGTCTATGCGGGAGCGAAGGCGCCGGTGAACAAAACGGCGCCAGTTGCGCGCAAGGTCACTCGGCCGCTGCCCGGGAGCGAGTATGAGACGAAGGCGCCGCCGCCTCCGGCCGCCGATGTCGACCAGCCCGCGCCCGACGTTACGCCGGTCGAAGTGGTGCCTGACGCCACGCCACCGATTGAGACGAACGCCCCTGCGGACACGGTGACAAACGCCGGTTAAGCGGAACGTCCGCCCTCCCCTGTTGGTTTAGCAAGCGAACCAACCAAGGAGTATTTTCGATGGCGACGCGTACCCGGCAGCCGCGTAACAGCGACGGCGAATTTGCTTCCAAATCGAACCGCAAGACATCGGGCAACCGATCGAACGGGGGTCAGAAAAGCGGCGGCCTGTTCGACTTGAACGGGACGACGGCCGGGGCGCTGCTCAGCGCGGCAGTGGCCGGGGCGGCGGTGATCGTTGCCGCGAACCTCGGGCGCAAGCTGATCGTTCAGGGCAGGTCGGGAACGGCCGGCGACTGGGACGAGGTGCTGGCCGCCGAGCACAGGATGTCGCTGGCGATCTTCGACAAGATGCTGGCCACCGACGAGACGCAGAAGATCAAGCGCGGGATGCTGCTGACCAAACTCACCCATGCGCTCGACAAGCATGCCCACGAGGAAGAGATGGTGGTCTATCCGGCGCTGCGCGAGGCGAACGAGAAGGCCGACGCCGACCAGCTCGAACATGAGCATGGCGAGGTGAAGACCTATCTGTTCAAGCTTGGCGAGATGGCGACCGACGCGCCGCTGTGGCTCGAGACGGTGCGCGAGTTCCGCGATTCGCTCGCGCGGCATACGCGGCTGGAAGAGGATGAGGTCTTCCCGCGGTTCAAGGCGGAGATCACACCCGAGCAGAACAAGCATATCACGAGCCTGGTCAACAAAGACGGGTTCCTGATGGCTTGATCTATTCCTCCCCAAGCGGTGCCTGGGGAGGATTTACGCCACGATCGCCAGTTGCGGGGGCGC
The DNA here is from genome assembly GCF_025362505.1 of Sphingomonas sp. Taxonomy (GTDB): domain Bacteria; phylum Pseudomonadota; class Alphaproteobacteria; order Sphingomonadales; family Sphingomonadaceae; genus Sphingomicrobium. Next base: position 4,963 of record NZ_JANYGG010000030.1, read on the forward strand.
TTGGACCGATAGTTCAACCGTATCCGGGCCCAGGAGGCGCTCGATTCTTGCCGCGAGGTCGGCGTCGAGGGTGAAGTCGCGGCCGGCGAGGAGCTGGGCTTTGCGATCGCCCGAGAGGGTGACGCGGAAGCGGACGATGCCGGTGCCGCCTTTTGCTTTGGCCAGTTCGTTCGCGATCGCAGGGACCTGGCCCGCTTCCTCGAGACAAATCTCCATCTGAAGACGGGTGCGTTTAGCGAGGCTGTCGAGCGGCTGGAAGCGCTTGATCGCGACGCGCGGGACGTCGTCGCCGGGGCGGCGGTCGAGTTCGACGGTCAGCAGGCCGCACTCGCCCGACTTGGCGGCGGCTTCGAGCGCTGCGCACGGCTCGTCGTCGAACGCGGTGGCGTCGAACTGCCCCGACGGGTCGGACATGGTGACGCGCATATAGCGGCGACCCTTGGCCGAGGTTGCCCATTTCGTGCCTTCGACCATCGCCGCCATCATCGACTGCGAACGGCCTCCCTCGGCCGGGGCGGGCAAGGCGGCGAGGTCGGTGAAGCGGCGGACCTTGTGCGCGGCGAGCAGGTGGCGCTGCGAATCTACCGGGTGAGCGGAGAAATAGAAGCCGAATGCGTCACGCTCGGCGGCCATGCGCGCGGCGAGGGTCCAGTGAGCGTTCGGCAGGCGGATCGGGGCGACGCCGGCGTCGGACGGGCCGCCGAAGAGGCCGCCCTGCCCGCTGGTGCGCGAATCGGCGGCGCTGGCGGCGTGGGCGAGGATCGTTTCGGCGGCGGCGAACACCGCGGCGCGATCGGGGTTGAGGCTGTCGAACGCACCAGCGGCGGCGAGCGATTCCAGCTGGCGGCGATTGAGCTGGCGCGGGTCGATCCGCTCGGCGAAGTCGTCGAGCGACGTGAACGGGCCGTTGGCGCGGCGTTCGGCGACGAGCGCCTCCATCGCCTTCTCGCCGACGCCTTTCAGCGCGCCCAACGCATAGCGGACCTGACCGTTGTGGACGTCGAACGAGGCCTCGCTGGCGTTGATGTCGGGCGGCAGGCAGTCGATCCCCGCCCGGCGCATGTCGTCGACGAACAGCGCGAGCTTGTCGGTCTGCGCGGTGTCGAAGCTCATCGAGGCGGCGAAGAACTCGGGTGCGTGATGCGCTTTGAGCCAAGCGGTGTGATAGGCGACGAGGGCGTAAGCGGCGGCGTGCGACTTGTTGAAGCCATAGCCTGCGAACTTGTCGATGAGGTCGAACAGGGTGTTGGCGTCGGATCGGGAGATGTCGTTGACGGCGGCGCCGGTGCAGAAGCGTTCGCGCTGGGCATCCATCTCGGACTTGATCTTCTTGCCCATCGCGCGGCGCAGGAGGTCGGCTTCGCCGAGGCTGTAGCCGGCGAGGACCTGCGCGGCCTGCATCACCTGCTCCTGGTAGACGAAGATGCCGTAGGTTTCCTTGAGCACGTCGACCAGCATCGGATGCGGATAGGCGAGTTCAGCGCGGCCGTTCTTGCGGTCGCCGAACATCGGAATATTGTCCATCGGGCCGGGGCGATAGAGCGAGACGAGCGCGATGATGTCCCCGAACGCGGTCGGGCGCACGGCGGACAGGGTGCGGCGCATGCCTTCGGATTCGAGCTGGAACACGCCGACCGTGTCGCCGCGCTGGAGCAGTTCGTAGACGGCTTCGTCGTCCCAGGCGAGGGCCGCATAATCGACCGACTGGCCTGACTGGGCGAGGAGGCGCTGGGCTTCCTTGAGCACCGACAGGGTCTTGAGGCCGAGAAAGTCGAACTTCACCAGCCCCGCCGCCTCGACGTATTTCATGTCGAACTGGGTGACCGGCATGTCCGAGCGCGGGTCGCGATAGAGGGGAACGAGCTCGTCCAGTGGCCGGTCGCCAATGACCACTCCGGCGGCGTGGGTCGAGCTGTGGCGGGGCAGGCCCTCGAGCTTCATCGCGAGGTCGAACAGGCGGCGAACCGCCTCATCATTCTTATATTCGGCAGCGAGTTCCGAGACGCCGTTTAGAGCGCGTGGCAGGTCCCACGGTTCGGTCGGATGATTGGGGATCAGTTTCGCCAAGCGGTCGACCTGGCCGTAGCTCATCTGGAGCACGCGGCCGGTGTCCTTGAGGACGGCGCGGGCTTTGAGCCGGCCAAAGGTGATGATCTGGGCGACCCGGTCGCGGCCGTACTTGGCCTGGACGTAACTGATGACCTTGTCGCGGTGGGTTTCGCAGAAATCAATGTCGAAATCGGGCATCGACACGCGCTCGGGGTTGAGGAAGCGTTCGAACAGCAGGTCGAGCGCGAGCGGGTCGAGATCGGTGATCAGCAGCGCCCAGGCGACGATGCTGCCGGCGCCCGAACCGCGGCCGGGGCCGACCGGGATGTCGTTGGCTTTCGCCCACACGATGAAGTCAGCGACGATCAGGAAGTAGCCGGCGAACCCCATGCGGGTGATGACGTCGAGCTCGAATTCGAGACGGTCGCGGTAGGGGCCGGCATCGGCGGGGCCTGCGCCACGCTCGGCAAGGCGGGCGAGGCGATCGGCCAGCCCGGCGCGGGCGTCGGCGCACAGTTGCTCGTCTTCGTTGTCGCCGAGCCTTGGCAGGATCGGTTTGCGCTGGGGCGCACTGATCGCGCAGCGCTGGGCGATGGTGGCGGTGTTGGCGATTGCTTCGGGGAGATCGGCGAACAGCTCGATCATCGCGGCGCTGGGCTTCATCCACGCTTCGGCCGAGCTACGCGGGCGGTCGTTGCTGTCGATCTGGGTCGAGTTGGCGATGCACAGCAGCGCGTCGTGGGCGGCGTGGAAATGGGGTTCGGCGTAACAGCTCGGGTTGGTCGCGACGAGCGGCAGGTTGCGCGCGTAGGCGAGGTCGATCAGCGCGGGTTCGGCGGCCTGTTCGATGGCGTCGCCGCGGCGGCTGAGCTCGATGTAGAGGCGGGCCGGGAAGTGCGCCTCGAGGCGGTCGAGGTAGGATTTGGCCTTCGACCGCTGGCCGTCGGCGAGGTGGCGGGCGACGGCCCCCTCCCCGCCCGCGGTCAGCGCGATCAGGCCATCGGTCATGCCTTCGAGCATCGCGAACGGGACGTGGGGCGGCTCGTGGGCCGGGCGGTCGAGGTGGGCGGCGGAGACGAGTTTGCAGAGATTGGCGTAGCCGGCTTCGTCCTGCGCGAGGAGAACCAGCCAGTCGAGGGTCAGCGCGCCTTCCTCGGGGCGGGCAACGGCCAGCGTTGCACCGATGATCGGCTGGACACCCTCGGCGGTGCAAGCATCGCCGAACGGCATCACGCCATAGAGGCCGTTGCGATCGGTCATCGCAATCGCCGGAAAGCCGAGTTTCGCCGCCTGCTTGGCGATCGCCTTTGGCTCGACTGCCCCTTCGAGCATGGTGAACGACGAAAAAGTACGAAGCGGGACATAAGGGAGCATCGTTCGACTATGCGATGCAGCGCGCTCACTGGAAACCCGCCGCGGGCACTTATCCCCAGATTAGAAGGCGTGTCCTAAAGCTGATGGTCGGGACCATCGGCACGCATTATGTCGTCAATCTCGCGCATTCGCCCACGATAGCCATTGGCGATGCAGCGCGCATCCGGGCAATTGTCGCGGTAGCCATAGAAGCGGTGCGCGGTGGAGCGCAGGATTGTGCGCTCGCGCGGTGTCGCCGCGTCATAGGCGCTGCGGTATTGCGCCGCCATTCGTCGGTCGAGTTGGGCAAGTGCGGGGTCGCGGCAAATCGCAACCTCGCCGCTTGTCCGGGCTCGGGCGCAGGGAAAACTGGGGTTGGCTCCGGAAGCCGCCGCCGCCACAGGCGCTGCAGGTGGCCGAGGGGGGACGGGCGCGGGAATTGATGTCGCAGGCGGCAGAGGGGGAGCAGGACGAACCACCGACGGCGCAGCCGAAACCTCACCGGGACCGTCATAGCTTGGGTTCATCGGATTAAGCTGGGTCGCACTTGCCTGTCGGCCGATCGTCGCCAGCGGTACGGTGATTGCGTCGGCGTTCGTGAACGTCAGGACATCACCGCTACTATCCGCAGCAGGCTGAAGCGTAAAGCCGAGATCGGCGGAAAGGCTGGTGCGACCACCGGCAACCGCCAAGCCTGGAGGAAGGTCTACCGTTGCGCTCGCCGAACATCCGATGCTGCCAAGGCCCTCGTCCCGACTGGTCACGACCGGTCGCTCGATTCGAAGCGCAGCGGCGGTGGCGATGCGGTCGAACAGCGCGGGATCGGCATTTCCCCGAATCTGCGCGGCCCGTCGGAACAGTTCGCGCTTGAGCAACTCATATGTCTGAGTCGAGGCGCAGCGTTTGGCCGGATCGACGCGAGCAGTCGTGGCCGCGCTGTTCTGACCGCTGACCTGCGTGTCGCTCAGCTTGTCATTGTTTCGTTTCGAACAGCCATAAGTCCCTGCCCCGACGAGCAAGAGCACGACCGCGGCGGCCCCAAAGAGGGGGATTTTTCGGTTGGCTTCCGGAGGCGTTTCAGGTGACATGGCCGGTGAACGCGCGGCGCGCCATTTGGTGGCGTCAGCCGAGCACCCCTTCGTGCAGCCGCACCACTCGATCCATCCGCGCGGCCAGCCGCTCATTGTGGGTAGCGATCAGCGCGGCACTGCCTTCATCTCGAACCAGCCGAAGGAATTCGGCGAGGACGGTGTCGGCGGTCTTTTCGTCCAGATTGCCCGTTGGCTCATCGGCCAGGATCAGCGGCGGACGATTGGCCAGCGCCCGCGCAACGGCAACCCGTTGCTGCTCGCCGCCCGACAGTTTCGACGGGCGATGATCGAGCCGGTCGCCAAGTCCCAGCGTCGTCAGCAGCGCGTCGGCTCGTTCCCGCGCGACCTCCGGCAGCGCGCCGTGGATCATCTGCGGCAGGATGACATTCTCGCGGGCATCGAAATCGGGCAGGAGGTGATGGAACTGATAGACGAAGCCCAGCGCATCGCGGCGAAGATCTGTCCGGGCATCGGTGTCTAGTGCCGCCGCCTCGATCCCGTTGATCCGGATCGATCCCTCGAACCCGCCTTCGAGCAGACCTACCGCCTGCAGCAACGTCGACTTGCCCGACCCCGATGGCCCGACCAGCGCCACGATTTCGCCCGGCTGGATCGAGAGGTTGACCCCGTTGAGGACGTGGATGGTAACCTCGCCTTGAGTGAAACTGCGGCGAAGGTCGGTCGTCTCGAGAACCGGCTTACTCATAGCGCAACACCTGGACAGGGTCGGTGCTTGCTGCCTTCCACGCAGGATAGAGCGTCGCAAGGAAGGACAGCAGCAGCGCGGTGACGATGATCGCACCAATCTCGACCGGGTCCGATTTCGACGGCAGGCTGGACAGCACCCGGACCGACGGGTCCCACAAATCCTGGCCAGTCAGATATTGGATGGAATCAACGATCGGCTGTCGGAAGAACAGGAACAGGGCGCCAAGGATCACGCCAAGCATGATCCCTAGCGCCCCGATCGTGGTCCCGACCGTGACAAAGATCTTCATCATCGCGCGACGGCTCGCCCCCATCGTGCGCAGGATCGCAATGTCGCGTGTCTTCGCCCGAACCAGCATGATCAGCGAAGACAGGATGTTAAATACCGCCACCAGAACGATCAGCGACAGGACGACGAACATCGCGATCCGCTCGACCTCCAGTGCGCTGAACAAGGCAGAATTCATCTGTCGCCAATCGATCAAGATGCCGTGGCCGCGGACGATCGGCGCAAGGGGGGCGAGCGTCTCGCTTACCTTGTCGGGGTTGTCGACCTGAACCTCGATCATGCCGATCTGGTTGCCCATCAAAAGGAGCGACTGCGCGTCCTCCATTGGCATGATGATATATTGCTTGTCGTAATCATAGACCCCGACCTCGAACACCGCGCCAACGGTGTAGGTCACGATCCGCGGCACGCTCCCGACCGGCGTGTCACGGCCCTCCGGCGAGATCAGGCTAATCTCGGATCCGACATAGGCGCCAAGCGACTGGGCAAGCCCACTGCCGATCGCGATCTTGTTGCTGCCCGGCGCAATGTCGACCAGCTGCCCCGATTTCACATGCGAACTGATGATCGGGTTATTCTGGAGGTCTGAGGGACGCATACCGCGCACCAGCACTCCTTCGACGCGGCCGTTGGCGCTTGCCATCAGCGGTTGTTCGATCAATGGCAGCGCGGAAACCACCCCTGGCGTAGCGCGGGCGCTAGCGGCGATCCGCTGCCATTCGCTCAGTCGCCCCTCATAGCCGTTAACAATGGCGTGGCCATTCAGACCGACGATCTTGTCGAACAGTTCGGCGCGAAAGCCATTCATTACCGACATCACGATGATCAGCGCTGCAACTCCAAGCGCCACCGCAGCCAGGCTGATTGCGGCGACCAGGAAGATGAACCCTTCGCCCTTGCCCGGGAGCAAGTAGCGGCGCGCGATCATCTTTTCGTAGCGATTGAGGATCATCAGGAGAGGCGCGCCACTGCGGCGTCGATCGGGATCTCGAATTTCTCGCCGGTGCGACGATCCTTGAGTTCGACCATTCCTGCGGCGACCCCGCGTGGCCCGACCACGAGCTGCCACGGCAGGCCCATCAGGTCCTTGCCGCCAAGCTTGACACCACCGCGCTCGTCGCGGTCGTCGTAGAGCGTCTCGACACCGGCAGCGGTCAGCTGGCGATAGAGATCATCGGCAACCGCGACCGAAGCCTCGTCGTCGCCCCGCATGGTCACCAGTCCGACCTTGAACGGAGCGACAGCTTCGGGCCACACGATGCCCTTCTCGTCATGGCTCGCCTCGATAATCGCGCCGACGAGCCGACTGACGCCAATGCCATAGCTGCCCATCATCGGCGTGACGTTGTTGCCGTCCTTTCCCGACACCTTGAGTCCCATGGCGGCCGAATATTTGTCGCCGAAATAGAAGATGTGTCCGACCTCGATGCCGCGCCCAGTGCGCTGGCGTTCGCTCGGCACTTCAGACCATTTTGCCTCGTCATGGGTCTCGTCGGTCGCGGCATAGGTTGAGCTGACCTGGTCGAACAAGCCATGGAGACCCGCCTCGTCCGAATAGTCGATGTCGGTCTTGCTCCAGTCGATCTCCTCAAAGCGCGAATCGTAGAACACCTCGCTTTCGCCCGTGGGAGCGAGGACGATGAACTCGTGGCTGAGGTCGCCACCGATCGGCCCGGACGCTGCCTTCATCGGCACCGCGCGGATGCCGAGCCGCTGGAAGGTCCGCAGATAGGCGAGCAGCTGGGTGTAATAGGACAGCCGCGCCCCGGCCTCGTCGAGATCGAACGAATAAGCGTCCTTCATCAGAAATTCGCGGCCCCGCATCACGCCGAAGCGCGGGCGCACCTCGTCGCGGAATTTCCACTGCACATGATAAAGCGTGCGCGGCAGGTCGCGATAGGATTTCACGTCGTCGCGAAATAGCGCGGTGATCATTTCCTCGTTGGTCGGGCCATAAAGCATATCGCGCTCGTGACGGTCCTTGATGCGCAGCATTTCGGGGCCATAGGCGTCGTATCGACCTGACTGGCGCCATAACTCGGCTGACTGGAGCGTCGGCATCAACAGCTCGCACGCGCCGGCCTTGTCCTGCTCCTCGCGAACAATGTCGGCAATTTTGTTGAGCACGCGCAGGCCGAGCGGAAGCCAGGCATAGATGCCCGCGGCTGTCTGGCGAACGAGCCCGGCCTGAAGCATCAGCTTGTGGCTGACGATCTGGGCGTCGCTCGGGCTTTCTTTGAGGACGGGGAGAAAGGAGCGGGACAGGCGCAAGGCAATGCTTTCGGAGGACGGGCAATATGCGGGTCGCCGTCCTCTAGGTGGCGAGGGAGGCGAACGCAATCTGGCGAAGCGATGTTGCACGGAGGCAACAGAGTGTTCGCAAAGAGTCGAAGGCCGGTACTTTGGCGGTGACATGCGCCGTGATTGGCCTAGCGTCTAAGCTTCCGATCGAAGCTTAGCTGAGGTTCGGGGAGTTTGGGTCAGCAACGACTGGCCCGTTTCCAAAGGGGGCTGACGAGCAATCGTCACGCAGGAAGCCCGGGACGCGAACACGCGGCCCGGGCTTTTGCTTTTGCGAAATTTCTTTTGTTGCCCAGCCTCGCCACTTTCGATTGCGCACCGCAACCTTGACTGTCTAGGCCAGCGCAATGGCGTCACTTGCAATCCTCTATGAACATCCGCTGTGGTTCCAACCGCTGTTCCATGCGCTCGATCGGCGCAGTGTCGACTATGTCCCCATATCCCTCACCGATCATTGCTTCGACTTTACCAGTCCGCCCCCTGCCCCGCTAATTTTCAACCGCGTCGCCCAATCGGGTTTCCTGCGCGAGCCCGAGCATCCGATCTTCTATACGGCCGCCCTGCTTGACCAGTGGCGGCGAATGGGAGCCGTCGTGCTGAATGGGCCCGAGGCGCTGGCGCTCGACTCCTCGAAGGCGCGACAACTTTCGCTAATTGCGGCGCTTGGCCATGCGATCCCGCAGACGCGAGTCGTTCATCGGGCACGCGACCTGGTTGCTGCGGCGCAAGTGATGGACTTCCCGCTGTTGGTGAAGGCAAACATCGGGGGCTCGGGGGCGGGCATCGTGCGCTATTCATCGACGGATGAAATGATCCGGTCGATTGATGATGACAGTATCCCAACCTCGATCGACAAGGTGTTGCTCTTGCAGGACTATGTGCCGCCTCGGGGGGGCGTCATCACGCGCATCGAGACGATGGGCGGTCGGTTTCTCTACGCGATCGAGGTCGAAAGCAGCGGCGACAATTTCGACCTTTGTCCTGCAGACGCCTGCGTTTCGGCGCCCGGCCGCAAGGCAATCGCCATGACCAGCGTCACTCCCGCGCCCGACGTCATCGCCGCTGCCGAGCAGATCGCGCAGGCCGTCGGCCTCGACATCGGCGGGGTCGAGATGGTTGTGGACGACCGTGACGGTATTTCCCGATTTTATGACGTAAACGCACTGTCGAACTTCGTCGCCAAGCCGCTCGAAGTACTCGGCTGGGATCCGCACGAGCGGCTGGTGGACTGGATAATGGCACGCATTGAGGAATCCGCATGAGGTTCGGTTATTGGATGCCCGTGTTCGGCGGCTGGCTTCGCAACGTGAGCGACGAGCCCGAGGCCAGCTGGGACTATGCCAGGCGCCTGACTCAGCGCAGCGAAGAAACCGGCTGGGATCTATCCCTGATCGCCGAGCTCAACCTCAACGACATCAAGGGGGTTGAGGCCCCGGCCCTCGACGCCTGGTCGACTGCAGCCGCGCTGGCGGCAGTCACGTCGACAATCGAGCTGATGGTCGCGGTGCGTCCCAATTTCCACCAGCCGGCGTTGTTCGCCAAGGCCGCTGCCAACATCGACCGCATCGCCGGAGGGCGATTGTCGCTCAACGTGGTGTCGTCATGGTGGGCCGATGAGGCGCGCCAATATGGGCTGATATTCGACGAACATGACGACCGCTATGCGCGGACCGCCGAATGGCTCGAGGTCGTCAACATGTTGTGGTCGAAGGAGCGCTCGTCGTTCGCCGGGCACTATTACAGCCTCGACAATGCCGTGTGCTCGCCCAAGCCCGTCAAGCGTCCGACGATTTATGCCGGGGGTGAAAGCGACACCGCCAAGACGATGATCGCACGGCAGTGCGACGCTTATGTCATGCACGGTGACCCTGTCGAAGCGATCGCGGACAAGATCGCCGACTTGGCAGCGCGCCGCGAGCACCTCGGGCGAACCCCGATGATTTTTG
>NZ_JANYGG010000111.1 GCF_025362505.1 Sphingomonas sp.
ATCGTCGGGGCCGAGGATGACGGCTGGTCGGGGGCGGCCTTCCACTTTCCGCGAATTCAGGGGGCGGACGCCTGTGGGCACATCGTTGTGGTGGGCGACGGTGTCGACCCTGCGCGGATCGGCGAGCGCGTGCTGGTCGAACCGGTGTTTCGCGGATCATCGCGGTTCGACGGGCGCTATTTCGGGTCCGAAGTCGACGGCGCCTTTGCCGACTATGCGCGCGTGCCCTCGCCACGCCCACCGCATCGAGTGCGCCCTGACCGACGTCGAACTGGCGAGCTTTCCCTGCGCCTATTCCGCTGCCGAAAACATGCTGGCGCGCATCGGGCTTGGGCGGGGCGAGCATGTCCTCATCACCGGAGCCTCGGGCGGGGTCGGGTCGGCCGCCGTCCAGCTTGCCAAGCGTCGCGGCGCGCAGGTGACCGCGATTGCCGGGGCCGACAAGGCGGAAGCAGTCCGCGCGCTCGGCGCAGACCGGGTCATCCCGCGCGACGCCGATCTCGCCGCGCTGTTCGGGGACGAGGTGTTCGACGCCGCGGTCGATATCGTCGGGGGCGCGCAATTCGCCGCAATCCTCGCCTGTCTCAAGCGCGGCGGTCGTTATGGCGTGGCGGGGGCCATCTCGGGCCCGGTGGCCGAACTCGATCTGAGGACCCTGTACCTGAAGGACCTGCGCCTGCTCGGCTGCACCATCCTCGACGAGGGGGTATTTGCCAATCTGGTCGGCTACATCGAACGCGGCGAAATCAGGCCGCTGGTCGCCGCCACTTATCCGCTGGCCGAGATCGTCGCGGCGCAGCAGGCCTTCCTGACCAAGCGCCACGTCGGCAAGATCGTGCTGACGCTCTAATCCGGCCCTCTAATCGATCGTCTCGACCAGTTCGGCGATGCGCCCGACAATCTCGTCGATATGCGCTTTTTCCAGGATAAGCGGGGGCGACAGCGCGATGATGTCGCCCGTCGCGCGGACCAGCAGGCCATGGTCGAAACAGGCGTGGAACAGCTCGGTCGCGCGCTTCGTCGGCGCGCCGGGTCGCGGCTCGAGCTCGATTCCCGCAACGAGGCCGAGGTTGCGCAGGTCGATCACGTGACGCGCGCCGCGCAACGCGTGGACCGCGTCGGCCCAGTAATCGGCGAGCCCCGCCGCGCGCTCGAACAAGGCTTCATCGCGGTAAAGGTCTAACGTCGCCAGTCCCGCGGCGGCGGCGAGCGGATGGCCGGAGTAGGTATAGCCGTGGAACAGCTCGATTCCGTCGGGTGCGTTGTCGACGATATCGTCGTGGATCGCTCGCGAAACAGCGACCGCGCCCATCGGCACGGCGGCGTTGGTCAGCCCCTTGGCCAAGGTAATCATGTCGGGGATGACGCCGAAATATTCGGCCGCGGTCGCCTTGCCCAGCCGGCCGAAGGCGGTGATGACCTCGTCGAAGATGAGGATGATGCCGTGTCTGGTGCAGATCTCGCGCAGTCGCTCGAGATAGCTCAGCGGGGGCACCAACACGCCGGTCGATCCGGCCATCGGTTCGACGATCACCGCGGCGATCGTCTCGGCGCCATGCAGCGTGACGATCCGCTCGAGGTCGTCGGCAAGTTCGGCGCCCTTGGCCGGCTGGCCGCGCGTGAACGCATTGGCGATGTCATGCGTGTGGCGAAGATGATCGACGCCTGTCAGCAATGTCCCGAACGCGCGACGGTTGTTGACCAGCCCGCCGACCGAAATTCCGCCGAAGCCGGTGCCGTGATAGCCGCGCTCGCGCCCGATCAGCCGGGTACGCGTTCCTTGTCCGCGTGCTCGCTGGCAGGCGAGCGCGATCTTGAGCGCCGAATCGACCGCTTCCGAACCACTGTTGGCGAAAAAGATCCGGTCGAGCCCCTCGGGCATCAGCTCGCCAACCCGCGTCGCGAATTCGAATGCGATCGGGTGGCCGAGCTGGAAGGTCGGACCAAAATCCATAACCCCCGCCTGGTGGCGGATCGCCTCGACGATCGTCTCGCGGCAATGGCCGGCGTTGACGCACCACAGCCCGGCCGTGCCATCAAGTACCGCGCGTCCGTCGGGTGTGTGGTAGTGCATGTCCTTGGCCGTCGCGAGCAGGCGCGGCTCGGCCTTGAACGCGCGATTGGCGGTGAAAGGCAGCCATAAAGCCGCGAGCTGGTCGTTTTGCTGCATTTGTAGGGGTCCGGCGCTTGAGTGACATTCGTCTAGCGATGAGCCACAACGGGACAATCTGCAATCCGATTGGCTACTCATATCGGTTTTCCCGATATCATGCCGGTGAGGAATTGGGCTGGCCTTTCCGTGCGCCTTATGGCCCACGTAAGCTTGGTGACAGCGCGTCGGACCGTAGAACGGCCGCGCGGAGATGGGGAATAGATCATGATTGCCTCTCGAACTGAAATTGCGCCGAAACTTGGTCGTTTGGCGTTGATGGCAACTAGCGCGTTCGTCATGGCTTCCGCTGCCACCGCGCAGACCGCCCCCACGAGCAGTCCTGCCACGCCCGACCCCAACGAGATCATCGTCACTGCGACCCGCCAGTCGGAGGCGATTTCGAAAGTGCCAATTAGTATTAGTGCTTTCTCGCAAAAGACACTCGATGCCAAGGGCATCAAGACCTTCGCCGATGTCGCCCGCTTTACTCCCGGCGTGACTTTCTCCGAGGGATCAAATAACGTCAGCATCCGCGGGATATCGTCCGATGCTGGTGCGGGCACGACCGGCATTTACATCGACGACACGCCGATCCAGATTCGCGGGCTTGGTTTCAGTTCAGACAACAGCCTGCCGGCGATTTTCGACCTCGACCGGATCGAGGTGCTGCGCGGGCCGCAGGGCACCCTGTTCGGGGCGGGTTCCGAAGGCGGCACGGTCCGCTACATCACGCCGCAACCGAGCCTGATTGAATTTCGCACCTACGACCGCGCCGAAGTGTCATCGACCGCGCATGGCGCACTAAGCTACGAAGCCGGCGCGGCGGTCGGCGGGCCGCTGGTCAAGGACAAGCTCGGCATCCGCATCAGCGCCTGGCATCGCCGTGACGGCGGCTATATCGACCATGTCGACAACCAGACCGGCATCGTTGACGACAAGAATATCAATCATGGCGAGGTCACCGTATTGCGCGGGGCGATTGCGTGGGAACCGGTCGCCGGGCTGCGCTTCACGCCGTCGATCCACTACCAGCGGCGGAGGACCAACGCTTCGGATAATTTCTTTGTCGGTCTGTCCAATCCCGGGAGTGGTTTGTTCCGCACGAGCACACCTGAGTATCGCGGCACCCAGGATCGGTTCGTGCTGCCCTCGTTCTATGCGCGCTACGACACGGGCGGGGTGTCGCTGATTTCGAACACATCCTATTTCAAGCGGACCAATTACAGCGGTTACAGCGGGACGCTGTACGACCTGTCCTATTACCAAAGCCTGTGTGAGGGAGGGTGCACGATCGATCCGTTTCTCACCCCGACCGGGATCGATCCGCGACTGCCATACTATCTCAGCCCTTCGAAGGTCACCAACAAGCAGCAGATATTCACGCAAGAGGTCCGCCTCCAATCCAACAATCCGGGTGCGCGGCTCAATTGGGTCGTCGGCGTCTTCTATCAACACAGCAAGCAGCGCAGCACGGAAGAGCTGATCGACCCGCTCGGCAACGCCTTTTTCAACGAGGTGTTCGGTGTAAGCTTGGAGGATTTCTTCGGTTATCCGCTCTATGGCCAGGACAGCTACATCAACGACAGCAAGGCAGTCGAGAAACAGATCGCCGGCTTCGCCAATGTTACGTTCGCGGTCACCGACAAGCTCAAGCTGACCGCCGGCGGACGCTATGCCAACACGAAATTCTCGGTGGTGAACTTCGCCGACGGGTCGCAGAATGGTTCGCGCACCGAAGGTGTCGGAAGCTCATCCGACAAGCCGTTCACGCCCAAGTTCGGAATCAACTACCAGGCCGACCGAAACAACCTGTTCTATGCCAGCTGGTCGCGGGGGTTCCGTGCAGCCGGCGCCAACCCGCCGGTCCCGATCGATCCGTGCCAGGAAAGCCTCGACAATCTCGGCATTCCGTCGGCGCCGATCACCTATAAATCGGACACGGTGACCAGCTATGAAGTGGGGTCGAAGAACCGGCTGTTCGGAGGCGCGCTGTCGCTCGACGGGTCGGTCTATCAGGTCGATTGGAAAAACATCCAGCAGATCGTCAATCTGCCGCAATGCGCGATCCGCTTCATCGCCAACCTTGGCAAGGCGCGAAGCCGCGGGTTCGACCTTCAGGCGACCTTGAGGCCAGCCCAAGGGCTGACGATCGACGGATCGGTCGGCTATACCCACACCCGCTATACCGAGAATGCGAGCCTGTCCCCCACGGGTGCAGTGGTGGTGAACAGCGGCGACGCGATTGAGGGAGCGCCGTGGACGCTTGCGCTCGGAGCGCAATATGACTTCCCGCTCGGCCGCAACGACGCTTATATCCGCGGTGACGCCCAGTATAAGAGCCGGCTCAAGACGCCAACGACTGTTCGCGATCCCAACAGCGCCAATTACGATCCCGCGCTGATTGCCCCTGTCGCTTACACCTTTGTAAGCATGCGTGCAGGGGTCCTTCTCGGGAAGGCCAATGTATCGTTGTTTGTCGATAATCTGTTCGATGTCGCGCCCCAACTCGGCTATACTCACCAAGACTCCAATACGGCGTTGTATGAAAACTCGACGGTCAGACCGCGGACGATCGGGCTGACACTCGTGTATCGCCAGTAAACACTCCAGGTTTCGACGATATTCGCCGTTCGGACGTGGCGCGGAATGTGCAAAGAGTGATCACAGGTTGGGCAAGGGATGATTTCGAGCAGGGTCAAGGAGTGCATGGCGTGCGGCAATGGGTTGCCGCGCTGTGCTTGCCCACCGAGGCACTGATCGAAGGCGCTCCTTCCGCCGCGCGCGATGGAGCGCTTTTTGGCAACCGCTCCCCCGGTGATGGCCACTCGCCCGGCGAGGCCGTCGCGGGAGGAGCCGCAGATATCGACGATGCAGTCCGGTCCGCCCGTGCGGCGTGTGAGGATTGGCGGCGGCGCGACAGCGCGGCCTCCAATCGAGATCACGATCAAGCTCGGCGGTAAGCTCCAACATCGCCGACCCCGGTCTCTAGCGCCACTCGTCGAGCCGCTCCTGCTCCGACACACGAATCAAGAGAGTGATCATGACTAACCAATTTAAGAACTGGATCGCCGAGCATGAGATCGCCGAGGTCGAATGCATCGTGCCCGACATGAACGGCGTGCAGCGCGGCAAGGTGCTGCCTGCCGCCAAGTTCCTGTCGGGCGTCAAGGACGGGACGCTGCGCATTCCGGGCAGCGTCTTCTCGGTCACGATCACCGGCGAATATCCGGACGGCATCGGCCATATCGTTCCGGTCACCGACCCCGACCATGTCATGGTGCCCGATGTGTCGACAATCTGCGAAGCGCCGGGGTTCAAGACGCGGACGGCCTATGTCATCGCCGACGCGTTCGATCGCAACGGCGCGGCGGTCGGCTTCGCGCCGCGGATGATCCTCAAGCGGGTGTTGCAGCTTTACGCCGACAAGGGCTGGCGACCGATCATCGCGCCCGAGGTCGAATTCTACCTCGTATCGCGCAACACCGATCCCGATTTCCCGTTGCTCCCGCCGATCGGGCGATCGGGGCGTCCGGAGACCGCCAGCCAGCCTTACGGGCTCGAGGCGCTCAACGAATTCGAAAACATCATCGAGCATATCTACGAAAATTGCGAACGGGCCGGGCTCGACATCGACACGATGATTCACGAATCCGGCGCGGCGCAGCTCGAGGTGAATTTCCTCCACGGCGACCCGCTTCGGCTGGCCGACGAAGTGCTGCTGTTCAAACGGATCGTCCGCCAGGTCGCACTTGAGCACGACGTTTACGCGACCTTCCTCGCCAAGCCGATGAGCAACCAGCCGGGCTCAGCGATGCACATCCACCAGTCGGTGCTCGACATCGGCAACGGCAAGAATATCTTCTCGCGTGCCGATGGCCGCGACAGCGTCGCCTTCCGCAGCTACATCGCCGGCCTCGCGCGGTTGCTCCCCCAGGTCACGCCGATGTTCGCCCCCAACGTCAACAGCTTCCGCCGGATGCGGCCGGACAGCGACGCGCCGATCAACGTCCAGTGGGGCACCGACAATCGCAGCTGCGGCTTACGCGTTCCGGTGTCGAACGCGGCCAACCGGCGGATCGAGAATCGCCTGCCGGGGGCCGATTCCAATCCCTATCTGGCAATCGCCTCGTCATTGGTGTGCGGCTATATCGGGATGATCGATCGCATGCTTCCGCCAAAGTCGATCGAAGGCAATGCTTACACCCGCGCCCGGACCCTTCCGCGTAGCCTTGAGACGGCGCTCGACCGCTTCCGCAGCTGCCGCCCGGTTCGCGCGCTGCTTGGCGACGAGTTCTTCGAGATCTTCTACGCGATCAAGGGAAGCGAGCTGGAAAATTACCAGTCGGTTATCAGCTCGTGGGAACGCGAGCACTTGTTACTGCGGGTCTAGCCGTTGGGCGGTCCCGACAATTACTACCGTGCCAACGGCAATCCGTTCGCCGCGCAGCCGCCGCTGGCGGGGACGGTTCGCGTCGACCTGTGCGTTATCGGGGGGGGATTTACCGGGATGGCGGCGGCGCTTGCCGCGGCGGAATCCGGGCGCAAGGTGGTCGTGCTCGAAGCCGAGACGGTCGGGTACGGCGCGTCGGGGCGCAACGGCGGACAGCTGATCCCGGGGCTGCGGTGGAGCGCGGGCGAGCTGGTCGAGACGTTCGGGCTGGCGCGCGCTCAGGCGATCTACCAAGTGGCGATGATGGCGGTCGACCGGGTCGCGGCGCGGATCGCGAAGCACGACATCGCCTGCGACCTCAAGCACGGCCATTTCGAGGCGGCGTGGAAGCCGAGCCATTTCGTGGCGATGGCGCGCGAAACAGAATTGCTGGCGCGCGATTTTGGTCGGCCCGAGCTCGAGCTAGTCGAGCCCGCCGACACCGGACGGCATGTTTCGACCGAGCTCTATCATGGCGGCGTATTCGACCAGCGCGGGGGGCATTTTCATCCGCTCAACTATGTGCGGGGGCTGGCCGAGGCGGCGCTGGCTGCAGGCGCGACGATCCACGAGGGGACGCGCGTCACTGCAATCCGGGAAGGCCGGACGGTCGAGGCGGTCACGGCGCACGGCTCGGTCATCGCCGACCAGCTGATCATGGCCGCCGACGCCTGGACCGGCGACTTGCTGCCGTCGGCGCGCGGCTTCACCGTGCCGATCATGAATTATAATATCGCCACTGCCCCGCTCGGTTCGCTCGCTGACGAGCTAATTCCGGGCGACGCCGCGATCGCCGACAGCCGGTTCGTGCTCAATTATTTCCGCCTGAGCGCTGACAAGCGGCTGATCTTCGGTGGCGGCGAGAAGTACCGCCAGTCGCCACCGTCGAGCATCACCGAGTTCGTGCGCCCTTACATGGCCGAGGTCTTTCCGCGCCTATCCGGAACCCCGATCGATTATGGCTGGGGCGGCATCGTCAGCGTGACGATGAACCGTCTGCCGCACCTCGTCCGCCGCGATAACATCTGGATCGCGCATGGCTTCTCGGGGCATGGCGCGCTCCTGACCACTCTTGCCGGCGAATTGCTGGTCGAGGCGATCGACGGCGACGGCGACGCGTTCGACACGCTGGCCGCGTTGCCGCATCGCCGCTTCCCCGGCGGCCCTTTTTTTGCCAAGCCGCTCGCCTCGCTTGGCCTCCTCTATTACGCCCTGAAGGACCGACTATGACCGCTCCCGTGAACGCGATCGACGAAGCCCGCGCCTTTTTCGCGGAGCATCCGCAGGTCGATGCGGTCGACATGATCTTCACCAACATGTGCGGGGTGCCGCGCGGCAAGCGACTTCGCCAGCATGAGGTCATGGCGGTGTATGAGAATGGTCGGTTCCTGCCGATTTCGGTGACCTTCGCTGACATCACCGGGCGCGACGTCGAGGAGACCAAGCTGCTGTGGGAGACCGGCGATGCCGACTGCCATTGCTGGCCGGTGCCGGGGACGCTCGTGCCGACGCCGTGGGGCGGGCCCGGCGCGGCGCAGTTCCTGACCAGCTTCCATGAGCTCGACGGGACGCCCCACGACCTCGATCCGCGCACCGTGCTGCAGGGCGTGATCGACCGGCTGAAGGCGATCGGGCTGACCCCGGTGGTCGCGGTGGAACTCGAATTCTACCTGCTCGACGCCAAGCGCGGTCCGGACGGGCGACCGCGGGTGGCGTCGGGCGGCGGGATCGAACGGAGCGATATCCAGGTCTACGGCCTCGCCGAGCTCGACGACCAGCGCGCCTTTCTCGACTCGCTCTATGCCGGCGCCGACGCGCAAGGCATCCCGCTCGAAAGCGCGATCTCCGAATATGCCGCCGGCCAGTATGAGCTGACCCTGCGCCACAAGCCCGACGCGATGCGCGCGTGCGACGATGCGCTGACCTACAAAAGGCTGGTCAAGGCGACCGCGGCGCAGCACGGCATGGAGGCGACGTTCATGGCCAAGCCGTTCGCCGACAGCGCCGGCAATGGCATGCACCTCCACGTCTCGATGCTCGACGAGAGCGGCCAGAACGCGTTCGCGTCAGACGACCCCGAGGGCACGCCGCTGCTCAAGCAGGCGATCGCGGGAATGAGGGCGCTGCTCGCCGACAGTTTCGCCATCTTCGCGCCCAACGCCAACAGCTATCGCCGTTTCCGGGCGAACAGCTATGCGCCGGTCGCGCCGACCTGGGGCGTCAACAACCGCACCGTCTCGTTTCGCGTCCCCGCCGGGTCGCCGTCGAGCCGCCACGTCGAGCATCGCGCGTGCGGCGCCGACGCCAACCCCTATCTCGCGGTCGCGGCATTGCTTGCGGCAATGCACCACGGGATCACCGGCAAGCTCGATCCCGGCGCGGCGATTGTCGGCAATGGCTATGAAGCGCCGGCCGATCCCAACGCCGATGCGATGCCGTCGAACTGGTTCGCCGCGGTCGATCGTTTCGCGCGGTCGGAGGCGATGAAGGAGTATCTGGGCGTGCGCTTCGTCGACATCTATTCGATCGTCAAGCGCCAGGAACAGGACCGCTATTTTGCGGAAGTCCCCGAGCTCGATTACGAATGGTATATGCGAACGGCCTGAGCCGGCAAGACGTCAGCGGCGCGTGGTCGGGGCTGGAAAAAGCAGCTTGAGGATCGACAACAGGGCAAGCGCGGGGATGACAAAGACTCGATGAATGCAAGAGCGGACGGGTGTGTCCTATCGCAATTTATTTATGCTGCAGCGCACAAAATGTCAAGATTTGACTCTGTTATCGCAGCACCCGCTTGCCCCGCGCGGCCTCCATGAACAGGGTCGCCGCCTCGCTCTGTCGGGTCAGCCGCCGCCAGACGAGCCCGATATCGAACGTCGGGAGCTGGTCGCGGGTGCGCTTCGCGAGGATCCGGTCGCCGTCGAGCGACCACGGGCGGTAGAGCAGGTCGGGCAGGATCGCGAGCCCGGCGTTGGTGCCCACGAGGCCGCGGATCGCCTCGACCGATGCGCTGCGATAGGCCGGGCGACTGTGCACCGGCTGGCGTTGCCACACCGCGCTGGAGACCAGTTGCAACTCCTCCCGGTTGATGTCGATCAGCGGTTCGTCGGCCAGTTCGGCCAGGCTGAAGCTCTCCTGGTCGGACAGGCGGTGTGCTGGCGCCATCCACACCCGCATATCGGATCGCAGGAGCACGTCATGGTCCAGTGCCTCGGGCCGAGTGAGGCCGGGGACGACCAGGATGGCAAGGTCGATTTCACCATTGACCAGCATATGTTCGATATAGTCGCTCTTCTCCTCGACGATCGCGACTTTGACCGACGGGAAGGCCTGTCGGTATCGGGCGAGCAGATCGGGCAAGAAATAGCCGGTCACGGTCGGGGTCGCGCCGACCTTGAGCGTGCCGCTGACTTCGTCCGTATTCTGGGCGATGCCGCCGCGAATATCGTTCATCGCGTCGACGATCTTGCGCGCGTGACGCAAGAACTGCTGCCCCTCGCGGGTCAGGATGACGCCGCGCGCATGGCGCGCGAACATTTCACAGCCGAGCTCAGCCTCGATGAAGCGGATCGCGTCGGTTACCGCCGATTGCGAGATGCCGACACTGGCCGCCCCGCCCGAAATTGATCGAATTTCAGCTACCGCGATGAAATATCGCATCTGTCGGAAAGTGATGTTCATCGAGCTATCGGTTCCACTGATGGCAGTCGTGTCGCATAACAGACTGGCCTTGGGAAGCGAGGCGCGCTTGGTTGTGCGCGTCGATCATCCGCCCGGTTGAATGCGTCGTTCGAAACGCGCACAACAATCAGCGGTAACAGTCTTCAGGGTAGCAAGAGCAATGGATCGTCGCATCACGTTGGGGGAACTCAAGGCCAACCGTCGCTCGATCCTGCAGGGACTCGGCATCGCGGCGGTGGGCTTAAGCTTCGGCGGCCTGGCCGGCTGCGGGAAAAGCGATAGCGGCCCAAATAGCGTCGGCAAGATCGCTGCCACAGGGGAAGACAAGAAGCTCAATTTTTACAATTGGGACACTTACATCGGCGAGACGACGCTGGCCGATTTCAAGGGCGCGAGCGACATTGACGTAAACATGTCGCTGTTCGCGACCAACGACGAACTGTTCGCCAAGCTGCGCGCGGGGAACCCCGGCTTCGACGTGATCGTGCCGTCGAACGACTTCGTCGAGCGCATGGTGTCGTCGAAGATGCTGATGCCGCTCGATCAGTCGCAAATCCCCAATATGAAGAACATCGACCCGAGCTTCATCGACGTGCCCTACGATCCGGGCCGCAAATATTCGATGCCCTTCACCTGGCTGGTGCTCGGCATCGGCTATCGCAAGTCGAAGGTGAAGAGCTTGCCCGACAGCTGGAAGGTGCTGTTCGATTCGAACGAATATGCCGGCAAGATCGGCCTGCTGAGCGAAGCCGGCGACCTGTTCCGCCTTTACGGCAAATATCTCGGCAAGTCGGTCAACGAACTGACCCCCGCCGACATTGCGACGATCGAAAAAATGATGATCAAGCAGAAGCCGTTCGTGAAGGTCTTCCACGAGGACAATGGCCAGGACCTGCTGGTCAAGGGCGAGATCGATCTCGTGCTCGAATATAATGGCGACATCGCGCAAAAGATGGTCGAGGACGATGACATCGACTTCGTCCTGCCCAAGGAGGGCAGCCAGCTCAATTCGGACACTCTGTGCATTCCGGTCGGCGCGCCGCATCCCAAGAACGCCCACGCGTTCATCAACTATCTGCTCGACGCGGAGGTCGGCAAGGGGATTACCAGCACGATCCACTATCCGACCCCGAACGCCGCAGCGAAGGCGCTAATGCCCGACAGCTACAAGAATAATTCAGTGGTGTTTCCGCCAGCCGCGCAACTCGCCAAGTGCGAATATGCCAGGTTTCGGCCGGACATTCAGCCGCTCTACGAGGAAGCCTTCACGCGCGTCCGGGCGTCGTAAGCGACAATGCAGGACTGGCGATTTCATCGGCGCGCGTTCGCCGCGGTGGCGGCAGCGCCGGTGGGGTGGCTGGTCCTGTTCTTCCTCGTGCCCCTGGCGATCGTGTGGGCCTACAGCTTCGGCGAAAATGTCGGGCTGACGCGGATCACGATCAGCGGCACTTTTTCCAACTACGCCCACGCGCTCGAGCCGCTTTACCTCAACATCTTCCTGAAGTCGGTCGCGGTGGCGGCGCTGACGACGCTGATCTGCCTCGTCGTCGGGATTCCGGTGGCGATGGCGATCGCCTTCGCCCAGCCGAAGTGGAAGGCGTGGCTGCTGTTACTCGTGATGCTGCCGTTCTGGACCAACCTGCTGATCCGTACCTACGCGCTGCTGTCGCTAATGGGGACGCGCGGGATCGCCAATGGCGGGCTCGAGAAATTGTGGAATGGATCGAGCCATGTCTCCGCACTGCTGGGTTTCGGCGCGTTCGGCGAGTTCCAGGCGGTGCCCCTGCTCTACAATAATTTCGCGGTGATCTTCGGGCTGGTCTATGTCCATTTGCCCTTCATGGTGCTGCCGCTTTACGCCGCGCTCGACCGGCTCGACAAAAGTCTGATCGAAGCAAGCCTCGACCTTGGCGCGGGCCATTTCCGGACGATCACGCGGATCGTCGCTCCGCTCGCCGCGCCGGGTATCATCTCTGGCCTGATCATCACCTTCGTGCCCGCGTTGGGCGCCTACCTGACCCCCGATTTGATGGGCGGGACCGACAGCCAGATGATCGCCAACGTCATCGAGCGCCAGTTCAAGCGCGCCAACGACTGGCCGTTCGGCGCGGCGCTGTCGTTCATCCTGATGTACGCGACCTTCATCCTCATCGCGCTCCAGGCACTGCGCAACAAGAAGGCCGAGTCGCGGTCATGAGGCACGTCTCGTGAGCGCGCGAATCCCGATCGCCCCGCTCGAATATTCCCGGCGGCTGTGGCTCAGGTCATGGGTCGGCGCGGTAGCGTTGTTCCTCTACGCGCCGCTCGTCTTCCTGATCGTCTTCAGCTTCAACGACAGCAAGGCCAACCTTGTCTGGAAGGGCTTCACGCTCAAATATTATGCAAAGGTGTTCCACAACGAATCGCTGATGACTGCGCTCGGCAACTCGCTGACGATCGCCTTCCTCGCGACCATCGTCAGCCTCGTGCTCGGAGCGCTCGCCGCGGTGCTGTTGTGGCGCTTCCGCTTCCCGTTCAAGGCGAGCGTCGAGGGCGCCATGTCGCTGCCGATTGTCGTCCCCGAAATCTGCATGGGGGTGGCGATGCTGGTGTTCTTCGCGACCATCGGCTGGCCCAACGACCTGCCGTGGCCGTTCAGCCTCGGCGCGATCACCATCGCCCACATCACCTTCTGTTTTCCGTTCGTTGCACTCGTCGTCCGCGCTCGCCTCGCCAGCTTCAACCGCGAGCAGGAGGAGGCCGCCAAGGACCTTGGCGCGAGCGAATGGCAGACGTTTCGCGACGTGCTCCTGCCGCACATGAAACCGGGGTTGGTCGCCGGCGCGCTGCTGTCGTTCACGCTCAGCCTGGACGACTTCGTCATTACCTTCTTCACCAGCGGGCCGAACACCATCACCTTCCCGGTAAAGGTCTATTCGATGGTTCGCTTCTCGGTCACGCCCGAGGTCAACGCCGTGTCAGCGCTCCTCATCCTGCTGACCGTCATCCTCACCACCATCGCGCTCAAGATGCAGGACATCACGAGAGAAGCCGGAGCCCATTGATGGCCGACCCGATCATCCAGATCAAGAATGTCACGAAGAGGTTCGGCAATCTCGCCGCGGTCGACAATATCAGCCTCGACATCAAGGCCGGCGAATTCTTCGTGCTGCTCGGGCCTTCGGGCTGCGGCAAGACCACGCTGCTGCGGATGATCGCCGGGTTCGAAGTTCCGACCGAAGGCCAGATCCTGATCGACGGGCAGGACATGGCGCATGTCCCGCCGAACCGCCGCCCGGTCAACATGGTGTTTCAGTCCTACGCCGTGTTCCCGCACATGTCGGTCGCCGACAATGTCGGCTACGGTCTCAAGATCGCGCGCACCCCAAAAAGCGAGATCCGCGACCGGGTCGAGGAAGCCCTCGCGCTGGTCCGCCTCGAAGGGCTGCACGAGCGGATGCCCGACCAGCTGTCGGGCGGCCAGCGGCAGCGTGTCGCACTCGCGCGCAGCCTGGTGATGAAGCCCAAGGTATTGCTGCTAGACGAGCCACTGTCGGCGCTCGACGCCAAGCTGCGCGCGCAGATGCAGTTCGAACTCGCCGACATCCAGGAGAAGGTCGGGATCACCTTCGTCACCGTGACCCACGATCAGGACGAGGCGCTGTCGCTGGCGACGCGGATCGCGGTGATCAACAAGGGCCAGGTGGCGCAACTCGCCGGCTGTTCCGACCTTTACGAATACCCCGCCAACCGCTTCGTCGCCGACTTCATCGGGTCGGTGAACATCTTCGACGGGCGGATGCTGGTCGACGAGCCCGAGCGGGCGGTGATCGACTGCCCCGAGATCGGGAAAATCTACCTCAACCATGGCGTCACCGGGTCGCACAGCGCCGACCTGTGGGTCGCGATCCGTCCCGAGAAGATCCAGATGTCGCGCCCGGGCGAGGCCGCGCCGGCCGATGCGCCAGACGGGCACAACGAGGCCGAGGGCGTGATCAAGGGCATGTCATACCTCGGCGACATCACCATCTATGAAGTCGAACTGACCGGCGGGCGGCGGATACGTGTGTCGCGGCCCAACCTGTCGCGCACCGACCAGTTGCATTTCACGTGGGAAGACAAGGTCGCGCTGCACTGGCACCCGACTAGCCCGGTGGTGCTGCTGTCCTGATGCGGGGGAACAACAAGGAGGCGGTGCTCGGCGGCGTCCGGCTGGCGACCCTGCGCGCATTCCGGTCCGAGCAGGAGGCGATCTACCGCGCCGCGCGGCCGGTCTCGGCTAAGCTCGCCGACGATGCTCGTGATGGCTGGGTCAACGGCGTCCCGATGCAGTGGATGACCGATTGGCCGATGCCCTATCCCCTGTTTATCGAGCATGGCGCGGGCAGCCGGCTGGTCGATGTCGATGGCCACGAATATGCCGATTTCTGCCTTGGCGACACCGGCGCGATGTTCGGTCATGCCAGCCCGCCGGTGGTCGTCGCCGCGAGCGCTCAGGCGACGCGCGGCTTCACCCACATGCTGCCGACGCGCGATGCCGCGGTCGTCGGCAAGCTGTTGCGCGAGACCTTCGGGCTGCCGGTATGGCAGGTCGCGCTGACCGCGACCGACGCCAACCGCTTCGCCCTGCGCGTCGCGCGGGCGGTCACGGGGCGGCCGAAGATCCTCGTCTTCAACGGCTGCTATCACGGCACCGTCGATGAATGTTTCGTCTGCCTGGTCGATGGCGAAGCGCGTAACCGGCCCGGAATGCTCGGCCAGTTCGTCGACCTGACCAGCCAGGCAGCGGTGGTCGAATTCAACGACCTGCCCGCGCTGGAGGCCGCACTGGCCGCTGGCGACATCGCCTGCGTCATCACCGAGCCGGTCCTGACCAATTCATCGATGGTCCTGCCCGATCCCGGCTTTCACGACGAACTTCGCCGTCTGACCCGCGCGGCGGGCACCTTGCTGCTGATCGACGAAACCCACTGCATCTCGTCGGGCTACGGCGGCTACACCCGCGTCCACGGGCTCGAGCCTGACCTGTGGGTGTGCGGCAAGGCGATCGCCGGAGGCGTGCCAACCGCCGTCTGGGGCATGACCGAAGCGGTCGCGCGCGGCTATGAGCAGGCGTTGCGCGACAGGCCGCCGGGCCATAGCGCGATCGGCACGACGCTCGCCGCCAATGCCCTGTCGCTCGCCGCCCTGCGCGCCAATCTCGAGCAGGTCATGACCCCGGCCAACTATGCCTCGATGGAGGCCCGCGCCGAGCGCCTCGCCACCGCGCTCAACCGCGAGGTCGCGGCAGTGGGCCTGCCGTGGCACGTCGCCCGCGTCGGCGCGCGGATCGAGTTCATCTTTTCGCCCGTCCCGCTTCGCAACGGCACAGAGGCGGCGGCGACCCACCTCCCCGAACTGGAGCAGGCAATCCACCTCGGCCTGCTCAACCAAGGCGTGCTGATCGCCCCGTTTCACAACATGATGCTGGTCTCCCCCGCCACCAGCGACGCCGACGCCGACCGCCTCGTTGCGGCCACCGCCGAAACGCTCAGGCGGCTGATGGGCATTGATCGGCGCGTCTCCGCGCAATAGCCGCCGTGCTTGCGCAAGACGGGGCTTGGCGCCCCCCTCTGCTTAGCCGAGCGCTTCGATGATGGTGACATTGGCGATCCCGCCGCCCTCGCACATCGTTTGCAGCCCGAAGCGTTTGCCGCGGGCGCGCAAGGCGTGGACCAGCGTCGCCATCAGCTTGGTTCCGCTCGCGCCCAACGGGTGACCGAGCGCGATTGCCCCACCGTTGACATTGAGCCGCGCGGGGTCCGCGCCGAGCTCCTTGAGCCACGCCAGCGGCACCGGCGCGAACGCCTCGTTGACCTCGTACAGGTCGATGTCGCCGATCGCGCGGCCCGACCGCTCGAGCGCGCGGCGTGTCGCCGGGATCGGCTCCATCAACATGATCACCGGGTCGCCGGCGGTGACCGTAAGCTGCTCGATCCGCGCGATCGGGGTGAGGCCATGCGCCTTCAACGCGCGCTCGTTGACGATCAGCACGCCCGATGCCCCGTCGCAGATCTGGCTGGCGTTGCCGGCGGTAATGACCCCGCCGGGCTGGAGCGTCTTGAGCTGCGCCAGTCCCTCCAGCGACGCGTCGCGGCGAATGCCCTCGTCGCGGGTATGAAGCGTTTCATGTCCGTCGGCGTCGACCACTAGGAGCGGAACGATCTCTTCGCCAAATGCCCCGGCGTCGGTAGCCGCGGCGGCCTTGCGATGCGATTCCACCGCGAAGGCGTCCAGCTGGTCGCGGGTGAAGCCATAGCGGTCGGCGATCATTTGCGCGCCGGTGAACTGGCTGAACTGTGTCACCCCGAACCGCTCGAGAATCGCCTCGCTCCACGGACCGACCCCGACCCCAGCCTGCATCGCGAGCATGGTCGGTGAACCCATCGGCACGCGCGTCATATGCTCGACCCCGGCCGCAATGATCACGTCCTGCGTCCCCGACATCACCGCTTGCGCCGCGAAATGCAGCGCCTGTTGCGAACTTCCGCACTGACGATCGATGGTCACCGCCGGTACGCTCTCGGGCAGCGACGAGGCGAGCACCATGTTGCGCCCGACGTGAAAGCTCTGCTCGCCGACTTGGGATACGCAGCCGACGATGACGTCCTCGATCGCGGCGGGGTCGATCCCGCTTTTCGCAAGCAGCGCGTCGATCACCGCGGCGCCCATGTCGGCCGGGTGCCAGTCGCGCAGTGCGCCGTTGCGGCGCCCCCCAGCGGTGCGAAGTGCGTCGACGATATAGGCTTCAGTCATATTCTGCTCCTGTTGGTGCCGCCGCGGCGGAATGATCGATGGAGGACGCCATGCCGGTCGAGGGATGATGATCGCGCCCGTGTCTCCGCTCGTCCAACCACGCGCGCGCCGCGGGCGAGGCGACCCAGCGCAGTGCGTTGCCGACCAGCGTGCGGTAGGCGGGATTGGCGAAGGCGGCCGGCCCGTCCCCGGGCTGGAGATAGACCAGCGGACTGTTCCCCGCGGCCTTGACCCAGCCGATAACGCGACAATCGGTGGGCGGTACCCAGTCGCGCTCGTCATCAATGCTGCGCACGGCATGACACGCCGAGCGGAATGAGCCGGCGATCGGATCGCGCCGCAACAGCGGCTCGACCACATCGTCGAAAACCTCGAAAAGATAGGGCTCGTCCTCGATCTCGAACCTCTGAGGAACGCCCTCCAGCACCGGGTGTGGCGGCGCGGTAATCACCGCCAAGCGCGCCTGTGGGACATAGCCCGATCCTGGCCGCTGCACCCCGCGGACAATTGCCGGCCGATAGAGGAACGCCCCGCCCAGCGTCTCGGCGTAAGCCGGCCAGCCGGGCCAGCCGGCGATCGCGTGGTGCAGTGCGACGATGCCCTTGCCCTCGTCCAGCAGCGCGCGAAACCCGTTCACGAATTCGGGCGGCGGCGCGACCGGCTCGGGCCGCGATTCGACCGGCGATGCGAAATCCAATCCCGGCATGTCGTAGAGCAGGAGTGCGTCATAACCGCGCATCGCGTCGGGGTTCATCAGCATCGCCGCCGCCGGCTGATCGACGAAGGTCGGCACGATCCCGACCGCGCGAAGCATTTCTTCGAACGCATCGCGCGCGAAAGCATGTCCGCCGGTCGCGACGAACACGCGCATCCCGTTCACGCCGCATCCGCCCGCTTGGCCGTGCGTGCGCGCTCGGTTACGCTGGCCCACCACGAAGGGAACGAGCCATGACCGGATTGCGCATCGAGCGGCGCGGCGCGCTGATGATCCTGACGATCGACCGGGAAGATCGCCGCAACGCGCTCGACAGCGCGACTTCGGCAGCGCTCGACCAAGCGGTCGACGAGGGCGAGCGCGATCCCGGGGTCGCCGTCCTGATCCTCACCGCCGTGGGCCCCCGCGCCTTCTGTTCGGGGATGGACATGAAGGAAGCCGCCGCCAACGGCCCCGGATCGGGGCTCATCCCCGGCCGCGGATTCGGCGGCATTACCCAGCGCCGACGGACCAAACCGCTGATTGCCGCGATCAACGGCGCCGCGGTCGCCGGCGGCTTCGAGATCGCGCTCGCCTGCGACATCGTCATCGCCGCCGACCATGCGGTGTTCGCGCTGGCCGAGGTTCGCCACGGCATGTTCGCCTTCTCGGGCGGGATCCAGCGGCTCGCGCGGATGGTCCCGCGCCAGACAGCGCTTGCGCTGA
This sequence comes from Sphingomonas sp., assembly GCF_025362505.1. Lineage (GTDB taxonomy): Bacteria > Pseudomonadota > Alphaproteobacteria > Sphingomonadales > Sphingomonadaceae > Sphingomicrobium. The sequence continues at coordinate 18,454 of NZ_JANYGG010000111.1, forward strand.
TCCTGACCGGCGAGCCGATCGGTGCGCGGCGGATGGTCGAGCTCGGTCTCGCCAGCGAAGTCGTCCCCGCCGCCGACCTTCTCGACCGGGCAATCGCGATCGGCGAGATGATCGCTGCTTATCCCCAGGAAGGGGTGCGCAACGCCAAGCTGCTCCACGACCTCGCCGCCGATGCCGCGATCGACGACAGCCTGCGCTTCGGCCGGGCGTGGGGCGAAGCGACGCTCGACGGCGAGGCGATCCGCGCCGGGATCGCTGCCTTCGCCGGCCCCAAAGACTAGCCTCGTCACAGCGTCGCCGGTCCGCCGAGGATGATCGTCGCCTGGCTCGACAGCGTCCCGCCACTGCCGTGGGCCAGCGCCACCTCGGCACGGGGCAGCTGGTTGGCCGCTTCGCCCCGCAACTGCCGCGCCGCCTCGGCAATCGCGAGCAGCCCGTACATGCCCGGATGGGCGCACGATAGGCCGCCGCCATCGGTGTTGACCGGCCGCTCGCCCCCCGGGCCGATTCGCCCGTCCGCGACGAACCGCCCGCCCTCGCCCTTGGGGCAGAAGCCGAGATCTTCGAGGAACAGGATCGGATTGATGGTGAAGGCGTCGTAGAGCTGGACGACGTCGATATCGTGCGGCCCGACCCCGGCCATCGCATAGGCGCGCGGGCCGCTCTCGGCGGCGGCGGTGGTGGTGAGGTCGGCGGCTTGCGAGATGGCACTGTACCAGGTCGCCGCCGCCGCGCCGAGCACGGCGACAGGGCGCTTGGCGAGGTCACGCGCGCGGTCGGTCCGGGTCATAACGATCGCCGCCGCGCCGTCGGTCACCAGGCAGCAGTCGCGCGCGCCGAGCGGCGACGAGATCATCCGCGCGGCGAGGCAATCCTCGATTGTCAGCGGCCCCTTGGCGAAGGCTTCCGGGTTCGTGTTCGCCCAGTTTCGCGCGGAAACCGCGACCTCGGCCAACTGCTCGCGGGTCGTGCCATATTCATGGAAGTGGCGAGCCGCGGCGAGCGCATAGGATGAGACCGGGAACAGCGGCCGGTAGGGTGCTTCCCAGGCATTGCTTTTAAACGGCGTGGCGAGCTTTCCCCCGCCGCTGCGCTGGTTCGATCCGTAAGCGATCAGCGCGCAGTCGATATAGCCCGCATCGAGCATCATCGCCGCGGTCGCGACATGGCTCATGAACGCCGAGCCGCCGGTTCGGTTGTTGTCGGTGAAGCGCGGCGACAGGCCGAGATACTGGGCGAAAGACAGGCCGGCGAAGAAATCGTCGGGCAGGCAGATGAACAGCGCGTCGACTTCGGGCAGGGTGAGCCCCGCGTCGGCGACCGCGAGCAGCCCGGCCTTCGCGGCGAGTTCGATCGACGAATAGCCCGGTGCCTCGCCAAGCCCATAGGTGGCGACCCCGGCGATCGCGGTCCGTCCGCGCGGAAAGTTGCCGCCCATCGTCAGGCCGGCTCGAACAGCAACAACGGCTCGTCGCCGCCAAGGTCGATCGTCGCGCGAACGCGAAGTCCGATCGCAACCCCGGCACTACCCTCGACCCGGCTCATTACCCGCGCGCCTTCGTCCAGATCGACCAGCACGACGTTATAGGGTTCGGCGGGGGGCTTGCGGCCGATCATCGTCACTGAATAAACCGTGCCCATTCCACACGCCTCGACCCATTCGAGATCCTCCTCGCCAGAACCCGGCTCGGCAAGCCGCGGCGGGAAGACGATCGACCCACTACCCCGAGCCCGCTGGAGCAGCAGCCGACCCTCTGCGAGCGCCTCGCGCCACACCGTTTCGGGCGAGGCGCTCATTCGCGCGCCGCTCCGCTCGCGAACAACGCGTCGATCGCCGCTTCGTCGAGCCCGGCTTCGGCTAGCACCGCGCGGCTGTCGCTGCCCAGCATCGGCGCCGGATCACCGATCTCGCCCGGGGTCGCCGAGAAAGCGGTCGGGATCCCCGGATAGCGAAGCTGCCCCGCCTCGGTATCGCGCTCGACCCAGAAGCCGGTCTCGACCAGGTGCCGGTCGTGGAGCAGGTCCTGCGGGCTGGCGATCGCCATCGCCGGGATATGCGCCTCGCGGAACAACTCGAGCCACGCGGCGGTGGTGCGCGCGGCAAGCACCTCGGCGACGCGGTCGAGCACCGCGCCGATGTTGCGCGTGCGATTGCCGATCGAGGCGAACATCTCGTCCTTCGACCAGTCGGGGTCGCCGAGCGCGGCGAAGAAGGCGCGCCAGTGCTTGTCGTTGTAGATCATCACCCCGATGTGGCCGTCGCTAGTCGCATAGGGCCGCCGGGAGGCGGCCACGACCCGCGGATATTCGGGCGGGCCGAGCGGCGGGTCGAACAGCGATCCGCACAGATGCTCGACCATGGTGAACGACACCAACGTCTCGAACATCGGCACTTCGATTTCCTGGCCCTCACCGCTGCGCTCGCGCGCGAACAGCGCGGCGATGATCGAGTAGGCTCCGGTCAGCCCGGCGACCTTGTCGGCGACGACCGTGCCGAGATAGGTCGGCTGACCGCCCGACAGCCGCGCCTGAAGATCGACCAGCCCCGATGCCGCCTGGACGATGTCGTCATAGGCCGGATAGTCACGATACGGCCCATCGCGCGCGAAGCCGTAAAGGTTGGCATAGACAATGCGCGGATTGACCGCCTTGAGCGCGGCATAGTCGAGCCCGAGCCGCCCGATTGCCTGCGCGCGCATCGAATGGACAAACACGTCGGCGTCCCGCGCGAGCGCCAGCAATGCGTCGCGTGCGGCGGCTTGCTTGAGGTCGAGGACCAGGCTGCGCTTGCCGCGATTGACGTTGAGGAACATGCCCCCGCGCCCCTCGTCTCGGCCAGGGGGCAGGTGACGCGTCGTGTCGCCGTCGGGGCTTTCGACCTTGATTACGTCGGCGCCAAGATCGGCGAAGATCTGGGTCGCGTAGGGCCCCATCAGCACGCTCGTCAGATCCAGGATGCGGACCCCCGCGAGCGGCCCCTTGCCACGCCCGCCGCTCATGCCCGATCACCCGTGCTTGCCATCACGCGCGACGGGCATAGGATCGTGCGCACGTGCGAGGAGGAGGTTAGGCCGTGCAGGTTCATCTGGTCGCAGCGGGCAAATATCACGACATCGACTTCGCGCGGCTCGAATTGCTCAAGCTGTTTGCCGAGCACGCCGCAATCCGCACTTCGGTGAGCAGCGACTATGCCGACACCGACCGGATCGCCGCCGCCGACCTGCTCGTCACCTATACCTGCGACCTCGTTCCCGATGCCGCCCAGACCGAAGCGATCGCCGGCTGGCTCGAGCGCGGCGGCCGCTGGCTCGCGCTCCACGGCACCAATTCGCTGCTGCGCTTTGCCGACGACGGCAAGGTCGACTGCCCCGACGACAATCCGACCTTCATGGCGCTGCTCGGAACGCGCTTCGCAGGCCATCCGCCGATCGCCCCGTTCAAGGTCGAGGTGACTCGCGCCGACCACGCCATGACCCACGGCCTTCGTGACTTCAGCATCGAGGATGAGCTCTATTTGTCGCACCGCACCGCCGAGATCGACGTATTGCTCCACACGAGCTTCACCGGCAGCTGCCCCGAATTTCGTGACGCCGAGTGGGACGATCCTCAGGTCCCGGTGCTTTACGAACGTCGCGTCGGTCACGGCGGGGTCCTCTACCTCACCCTTGGCCACTGCCGCGGGCATTATGATCTTCGTCCACTCAGCCGTTTCTGGCCTCATCCCCAGCATTGCGGCTGGAACTATCCGGTCTTTTACGAGCTGCTTCGCCGCGGTATCCGCTGGGGACTTCCTCAGCTCGACTGAACGATTTCGGGGTGGAGCGCGGGGTTCATCGACGCGACCTGCTCCTCGAGCAGGTTGAGCATCGGCTCGACCATCGCCTCGTCGGTCGCGCCGGTCAGCCGCTGGATCGCCATCCCCTCGAGCATCGTCTGCGACAGAGTCATCGCGAGGTGAAAGCGGTGGCGATCGGGACCCCATTCGGGAAACAATGAGTCGGCCTGCTGGTTGAACCGCTCGCGAAACTCGACCTGCAGCGGTTGGAGGATCCGTGCGAGTTCGGGGTTGGACCGCGCCGCCAGCGCCAGCTCGTGAAAAGCGACGAAGGCCGGCTTCTGCAGCTGCTTCCAATAGGTGCGCACCAGCGTCGCCGTATCGTGTGTCTCGGTATCCGCGGCGCGGCGAAAGGCGCGCAGCCGTTTCTCGTGAAGCTCGACGATTGCCGCCTTGATCAGCGCCGCGCCATTTTCGAAATGGTGCAGCATTGCCCCGCGCGACAGGCCGGCCTCGGCCGCGACCTGCGGGGTGGTGGTCTTGGCATAGCCCAGCTTGACGATGCAGCGGATCGTCGCCTCGATCAGTTTGGCGCGGGTCTGCGCGCTCTTGACCGACTGGAGCGTGGGAGGAACGCCGGCCGGCCGTGCGGGCCGTGGCGTGGACGCGGTACGAACTTCTGCGCGAGCCAAATTCATCTCCTTGCAAACCTCGCTTGATGACAGGCGCGAGTGCGTGTCAAGCTGCCGCCGGCTTCGACGCAGGTCCAAATCTCCGAGCGGGAGCGATCATATGCTCGTCAAATAAAAAAACAATCATGTATGTTTTGCTTGATCGTTTGTAGCGCGTCATGCACTAGCCAGACATGAAGCGAGAGGCTCGCACATCATTGGTGATTGGCGCGTCGAGCCCCGGCGGGCTGGGCGAAGCAGTCGCACGTCGCCTGGCTGCCGAGGGCGCGCGGGTCATCGTCGCCGGGCGCCGGATCGAGCCGCTCCTGGCGCTCGCCGCTGAGCTGGACGGCAGAGCGCTCGCCTGCGACCTGACCGATGAAGCATCGATCTCCGCGCTCGCCGCCGCCGCTGGTCCGGTCGACATTCTCGTCAACGCCGCCGGCACGAACTCGGCGCGGTCGATCCTCAAGCTCGGACGCGAGGCAATCGACGAGCAATATGCGATCCACGTCACCGCCAACCTGCTGCTTCTCAAGCACGTCGTGCCGGCAATGCCGAGTGGCGGGAGCATCATCCTCTTCTCCTCGCTCACTGCGCGGATCGCGGGCGAGGGGCTAGCCGCCTATGCAGCGGCCAAGGCGGCGCTCGATCAGGTGGTGCGCATCGCCGCGATCGAGTTCGGCCCGCGAGGGATCCGCGTCAACGCCGTCGCGCCGGGCTTCTCGCGCACCCCGATGACCGAGGGCTTCCTCGCCAACCCCCATTTCGAGCGACTCTACCGCCGCGAGTCCGCGCTCGGCGCGCTGGTCACGCCCGAGCAGGTCGCGGCGACGGTCGCCCACCTCGCCGCACCGGACTGTTTTATCAGCGGCGAAATCGTACAGGTAAGCGGCGGAGCGCAACTCGGCCGACTGCCGCGCTCCGACGAAATGAAGACTTGAGAGGAAGTAGCGATGGACCTTGGACTTCAGGGGAAAAAGGCGATCCTGGTCGGCGCGGCGCGCGGCATCGGCATGGCCACTGCGGAGACGCTGGCGCGCGAAGGCTGCGACCTCGCCATCACCGCTCGCTCGGAGGACAGCGTCAAGGATGCCGTCGCGCACCTCTCGCGTTACGGCGGGAAGGTCGTCGGCAAGCCGGTCAACGTCAAGAAGGCCGATGACTACAAGGCCTGGCTCGAATGGGCGATCGAGGCGCTCGACGGGGTCGACATCCTCATCCCCATCTCGTCGTCGGGCGGCGGTATGGGCAGCGAGAAATATTGGACCAACGCGTTCGAGGTTGACGTCATGGGCCCGGTCCGCGCGGTCGAGGCGGTTATTCCCAAGATGACCGAGCAGCAGTCGGGATCAATCGTCCTCATCGCCACCACCTCGGCGGGCGAGGCGATGGGCGGGCCCCAGGCCTATAATGCGATGAAGGCGTCGCTCGTCACCTGGGGCAAGCAACTCGCGCTGTTCCACGGCAAGGACGGCATTCGCGTCAACGTCGTCTCGCCCGGCCCGGTCGAGTTCGAGGGCGGCAATTGGGAAATGATCAAGGGCACGATGGAGAAATTCTACCAGTCGCAACTGCGCCAGCAGCCGACCGGTCGGCTGGGCACGCCCGAGGAAATCGCCCGCTGCATCGCCTTCCTTGCCAGCCCGGCGGCAAGCTGGTGCAACGGATCGCATCTCACCGTCGACGGCGGCTTCACCAACCGCACCCATTTCTAGCCCTACGAGGAGCAAGACGAGCAGGCTGATGGACGTCAAGCGCAAGATAGACATCGTGCGGGTCAACCCGCAGGACTGGCCCGACGGGACACCGGCGTGGAAGGAGGAGGATCCCGACCTCGGCTCCGCGATCATCCCGGCGGCGCGCTACACCAGCGAGGCCTTCATGAAGCTCGAATGGGAGCGGATGTGGACCAAGGCCTGGCTGCTCGGCGGCCGCTCCGACGACATGGCCGAGCCGGGCGACTATATCTGTACCGAGATCGGCAAGGAATCGGTGCTGATCGTCCGCCAGGCCGATGGCTCGGTCCGCGCCTTCCCCAACGTCTGCCTCCATCGCGGCAACCGGCTCCGTCCCGAAGGCCGTGGCAACGCCGAGCAGTTCCAGTGCATGTATCATCACTGGACCTACGATCTTGGCGGCAAGATCTGCCGCATCCCTGACCTCGGCACCTTCCCGCAAGGCGCCCCGCCGGGTGCTGCGCTGCCCGCGTATCCGGCCGAGGAATGGGGCGGGTTCGTGTGGTATTCGCTCAACCCCGACGCCGGCCCGCTCGCCGACTATCTCGAGCCGATGCAGCGTCACCTTAGCCCCTATCATATCGAGCGGATGGCATGGGTGCGCGACAGCACGGTCGAATGGAACTGCAACTGGAAGGCCGCGGTCGACGCGTTCAGCGAAGTCTATCACGTCCAGGGCATCCACCCCCAGCTGCAATGGTATCTCGACGATACCAATTGCCAGATCGACCTCTACGGCAAGCACAGCCGCTATCTCGTACCCTTCGCCACCGTCTCCGGCCGCGTCGCGCTGCCCTCGGCGATCCCGCCCGCGATCCACGACATCATGGTCAAGGCGGGGATGGACCCGGCCGACTATGAAGGACGAGTCAGCGACATCCGCCTCGACGTCCAGAAATTCAAGCGCAAGCATGGCCCGGACCAGGGCAAGGACTATTCAAGCCTCAACGATGACCAGCTGACCGACGACTATCATTATTCGATTTTCCCAAACGTCTCGATGAACGTCCATGCCGACGACGTGATGATGTTCCGCATGCGCCCCCACGCAACCGACCCCAACAAGATGCTTTACGACATCTGGATGTTCGAGCTGATCCCGGAAGGTGAGGAATGGCCGGAGCGGCCGCGCCACCAGCGGTTCGCCCACGGCGACCGCTCGATCGGGCAGGTGCTCGACCAGGATGCGTTCAACCTGCCGACGGTCCAGAAGGGAATGCAGTCCGACGCCTTCCCCGGCCTGTGGATCGGCGACCAGGAGCTTCGCATCCGCGGCTTCCATAAGGCACTGACCGACTACATCTATCCCGCCGGACAAGGGGCAAGCGACCTGTGACAGGCAAGGCTCACACGCTCGACCACACGGCGCTGCTCGGCGCCTATCGCCGCATGGCAACAATCCGCCAATTCGAGGAACGGCTTCACGAAGAGATTAAAACCGGCGAGATCGCCGGCTTCACCCACCTCTACTGCGGGCAGGAAGCCGCCGCCGTCGGGGTTTGCGACCATCTTACCACCGAGGACATGATCGTCTCGACGCATCGTGGCCATGGGCACTGCATCGCCAAGGGCTGCGATGTGAAGGGGATGATGAAAGAGATTTACGGCCGCGCCGACGGGCTCTGCAAGGGGCGCGGCGGGTCGATGCACATCGCCGACCTGTCGATCGGCATGCTCGGTGCCAACGGCATCGTCGGCGCCGGCGCGCCCCAGGCGGTCGGCGCCGCGCTTGCCGCCAAGCTGCAGGGCAAGGGGCGCGTCGCGATTGCCTTTTCGGGTGACGGCGCGTGCAACCAGGGGACGACCTTCGAAGCGATGAACTTTGCCGTCGTGACCAAGGTCCCGGCGATTTTCGTGTTCGAGAACAACCATTATTCCGAGCATACCGGGGTCGATTATGCGGTCGGCACTGCCCGGGACATCGCCAGCCGGGCAGAGGCGTTCGGGATGAAGGTGTGGCGCGCTGACGGGTGCGATTTCTTCGACACCTATGCCGTGATGGGCGAATTGCTCGACTATGTGCGCTCGACCAACCTGCCCGCCGCGATCGAGCTCGATACCGAGCGCTTCTACGGCCATTTCGAGGGCGACCCGCAGCGCTACCGCGGCCCCGGCGAGCTCGACCGGATCCGCGCCGAACGCGACGCGCTCAAGATCTTCCGCGACCGCGCCCCCGGCGCCGGCCTCACCGACCTCGCGCCGCTCGACGCGATCGAGGCCGAGGTCGCACAGCTGATCGAGGAAGCAACCGCCGAAGCGCGCGCCGCCGCTCCCCCCGACCCCGCCACCGTAGCCGAAGACGTCTATGTCGATTATTGAGAGGCGTGCGTCATGGCCGTGATGAACATCCGCGAGGCGATCAACCTCACCCTCCACGAGGAAATGGCGCGCGATCCATCGATCATCGTGCTTGGTGAGGACGTCGTCGGCGGCGCCGGGACCGCTGGCGGGCAGGAAGCGATCGGCGGCATCTGGGGCACCACCGGGGGGCTCTACGACAAGTTCGGCGCCGACCGGGTGATCGACACGCCGATTTCCGAAAGCGCCATCATCGGCGCGGCGGCTGGCGCGGCGCTCGCCGGGATGCGCCCCGTCGCCGAGCTGATGTTCGCCGATTTCATCGGCGTCAGCCTCGACCAATTGTGGAACCAGATGGCCAAGTTCCGCTACATGTTCGGCGGCAAGACCAAATGCCCGGCGGTGGTCCGGCTGATCTATGGCGCGGGAATGAACTCGGCGGCGCAGCACAGCCAGTCGGTCTATGCGCTGCTGACCTCGATGCCCGGGCTGAAGGTCGTCCTCCCGGCGACGCCAGCCGACGCCAAGGGGCTGCTGACCGAGGCCCTGCGCGGGGACGATCCGGTCATGTTCTTCGAGCACAAAGCGCTCTACGGCCTGAAGGGCGAGGTGCCCGACGGCGAGCATCGCCAGCGCTTCGGCGAGGCGCGCATGGTCCGCGAGGGCGGCGACGTGACGATCGTCGCCTGTGGTCGCATGGTCAACTTCTCCGAAAAGGCCTGCGACAAGCTCGCCGCCGAGGGCATCGGCATCGATCTCATCGACCTGCGCACCACGAGCCCGATCGACGAGGAAGCGATCCTCGACTCGGTCGAACAGACCGGCCGGCTGGTGGTTGTCGACGAAAGCCCGCCGCGCTGCAGCCTCGCTGCCGACGTATCCGCGATTGTCGCCGCGAAAGCCTTCTCCAGCCTCAAGGCGCCGCCCGCCCTGGTCACCGGGCCGCACGCCCCGATCCCGTTCGCGCGTGAGCTCGAACGGGCGTGGCTGCCATCTCCCCAGAAGATCGAGGATGCTGTCCGCCGCACCCTCGCTTTCCGCTAAGGGCCGCGCGATGGCCAATCTCAGAACCTTCACCATGCCCAAATGGGGCATCGAGATGGCTGAAGGCACGATCGCCGAATGGGGCGTGGCCGAGGGCGAGCCATTCGCCAAGGGTGCGGTGCTGGCGTTGATCGAGACCGACAAGATCACGAACGAGATCGAGGCCGAGGCCGACGGCCGCTTCGTTCGCCTGATCGCCACGGCCGGCGAGACCTATCCGGTCGGCGCGTTGCTGGCGGTGCTGTCCGACGGTGACGAGGCAAGCGAGGCCGAGATCGATGCAATTGTGGCCGGTTTCCGCCAGGCCGACACGAGCTTCGGCGAAGAGGCGGACGCGGTGCCTCCAGCCCCCGCTGCTCCCCCGCCGGCAGCTTTAAAGCCGATTCCCTCCGGGATCGCGATCAGCCCCGCGGCGCGCCTCGCCGCCGAGAGCCGCGGGATCGACGTCGCCGCCATCGCCGGCACGGGCCGCGGCGGCCGGATCACCGCGCAAGACGTCGACCAGGCGGCTTGCCCGGAAGCCCGCCCCAACCTGCGCGGTCCCTATCCACTGACACCGCTGGGCAGCGCCTATGCCACCCCGCTCGCCCGCCGCCTCGCCCATCTCCACGGCGTCGATCTCGCAGGTCTGACGGGCTCGGGGTCCAAGGGCCGCATCGGCAAGGCCGACGTGCTCGCCGCCGTCGCGCCCGCCGAACCGTCCCCCGTACCCTCCACTCGGCCGCCCGTGCCGCCGCCCTCAGGCAAGGTCGAGGTCGTGCCGATGAGCGCCATGCGCCGGACCATCGCCCGACGGCTGACCGAGTCCAAGCAGACCATCCCGCATTTCTACCTTCGCCGCCGTGTCAGGGTTGATCGGCTCGTCGCGCTGCGCAAGGCGATCGATGGGCCCAGGCCGACGATCAACGACTATCTGGTCAAGGCCTGCGCGCTGGCCCTGACGGAAGTGCCGCAGGTCAACATCCAAGTCCACGGCAATGACATTCATCGTTTCGCCGACGCCGACATTGCGGTCGCGGTCGCCACCGAGCGCGGGCTGATGACCCCCATCGTCACCGCCGCGCAGGCGCTGAGTGTCGCCGACATCTCGCGGATCGTCGCCGACCTTGCCCAGCGTGCCCGTTCGGGCCGTCTCGCCTCGGAGGAAATCAGCGGCGGCAGCTTTTCGCTGTCCAACCTCGGCGGGCACGGCATCGACCAGTTCGACGCGATCATCAATCCGCCGCAGGGCGCGATCCTTGCGGTCGGCGCGGCGCGCTCCGAACCGATCGACGACGAGGGCGCGATCCGCCTCGTGCCGATGATGCACCTGTCATTGTCGTGCGACCATCGTGCGATCGACGGTGCCGACGGCGCGCGCTTCATGGCCGCACTCGCTGCGCTGATCGAGGCGCCCTACCTGCTCTGATCATGGCCTAGGGGCGGTTGGCGAACACCAGGTCGCCCTGTCCGCGTTCCCCAAGCGGACGCAGCGTCGCGAACATTCCCTGGCCCAGGATCTCACCCGACGGGCTGTTGTCGTTCCAGTCCATCACGACCTGTCGCTTGGCGATCCGCCACTCGCCGTCGCGCCGTTCCAGCCGGTCGAGATAGCGGCCGCCGAAATAGAAATGATGGTGGTTCGGATCGAGCCCGGCGCAATCGAATTTCGCCATATAGTCGGATCCGAAAATCTCGTCGGCCTTGTCGGCACGGACCTTGTGATAGGCGAAAAGATAGGCTTCGCTGACGCACACGTCGCCGGCGACCTCCATGTGGACGTTCATGATCGCGTGCATCGTGACCTCGAACCAATTCTGGATCTCGCGGACGATGTAGTCGGCAAAAGCGGCGGCGTTGCCGTTGAACACCCCGTGATTGTCGATCCCGTCGGGCCAATAGACGCTCGCCATCAGGTCCGCGTCGCATCGATCGAGTGCCCGGCAATAGTTGGTCAGCACCGCATAGCAGTCGCGCCGCGCGACCAGATCTTCGAGATCGGCTTGGTTGTCGGTCATGGTGTCAGGCTCCTTGCCCGTGCGAACGGTAGAAATCGAGGGTCATCTCCTCGGCGAGGCAGGCGACGATCGGCGGCACCAGCCGATCGTGGAAGTCGATGTGCATATGCTTGTCGAACGCGGCGTCGTCGCGGAAGGTCGCGACCACCGCGAACCGGTCGGGGTTCTCGTCGGACTGGAGTAGTTCGTAGACGATCGCGTCGGGCTCCTGCTCGAACACCAGCGATTTCAGTTCGGTCTGCAGCGCGATCATCTCGTCGCGCCTTTCCGGGCTCGTCCGCAGATAGGCGATGAAGCTCTTGCCGGTCATGATGTTTTCCCTTGCTCGAGCTCGTCGATCAGCTCGCTTCTCAATCGAAATTTCTGGATCTTGCTGGTCGACATCGGCCAGCTTGTCACCATCCGCACATGGCGTGGCAGTTTGAAGCTCGCGAGCTTGCCGCGGCAGTGGGCGATGAGCTCGGCCTCGCTCGCGTTTTCCCCTTCGGCGAGTTCGACGAAGGCAGCGGGCACTTCGGCATAGCGCTCGTCGGGAATGCCGACGACCTGCGCGAGCTTCACTGCGGGATGCGACTGGAGCATCGACTCGATCTCAGCCGCCGCCACATTCTCCCCGCCGACCTTGAGCATGTCCTTGGTTCGGCCGTGGAACATGATGTGCCCGGTCTCGTCGAACGAACCGATGTCGCCGGTGTGGAACCAGCCGTCGCGCATCACCTCCGCGGTCTTCTCGGGCGCGTTGTAATAGCCTGACAGCATGCCCGGCCCGCGAATGACGATCTCCCCGCGCTCGCCAAGCGCGCATTCCTCTTCCGTCTCGAGATCGACGATCCGCACTTGCCAATCGTCGAGCGGCGCGCCGCAGCGGCCGGTACGAAGCGACCACGGATCGCCGAGCCGACTGGTCGTCACCGTCCCCGCCGCCTCGGTCAGCCCATAGGTGCTGACCTGCACCGTGTGCGGCACCGCGGCGCACACCGCATCGCGGATCCAGTCGGGCTGCACCGCGAAATTGCTGTTCATCACGCGCAATCGCGAGAGGTCGGACGAGGCGAAGCTCGGGTGGCTGATGAGGTCCTGCATGATCGTCACGAAGCTCGGATAAGCGATCGTCGCACCTTCGCGGCCGAGCATGTCGATCGCAACTCCGGCGTCGAAATGCGGCACCGTCATATAGGCGCCGCCAAGGTCGAGGATCATCGTCATCGGCAGGATGCCGGCGATGTGGAAGATCGGCAGCGGCGACCACACCTTGTCGTCGCCGGTGGCCTCGTAGCGGACGCCGAGGCTGCGGCTATTGCCGATCTGCGCGCCATGGCTGATCAGCGCCCCCTTGGGGTTGGCGGTGGTTCCCGACGTGTAGAGGATGAAGGCGATGTCTTCGGGCGCGACATCGGCGATTCGCCGATCGAGTTCGGTGTCTGGCACATCGGCGCCGGCGGCAAGCGCGTCCTCGCCGCCGACGAGATAGGACGCGCACGGCGGGTCGAGGCAGACGATGGTTCGCAGCAACGGGGCTTCGTCGAGCGCCAGGGAACCCGTGTCGGCTTGCTCGAGCGAGGGCAGCGCAGCGCGCAGCCGCTCGCCGAAATCGAGCGAGTCAGCGACCCGGCCGGTGGTGAACAGAGCTACCAGGTCGGCATCCCTGATCAGGAAGGCAAGCTCGTGCGCCTGGTAGCGCGCGTTGATCGGCACCGCGACCGCGCCGGTCATCGTGATCCCGAACAACAGCTCGATGAACTCGATTCGCGTTGTCAGCAGGATCCCGACATTCTCGCCCGGCCGCACTCCCATCGTGATTAGCGCCTTAGCCCAGCTGCGAGCGCGCTGGCCCAATTGCTCATAGCTCAGCCGCCGGTCGGGAAAGATGATCGCGTCGCGCGGCCCGAACGATTGGGCCGCGGTGGTGAGCAGCTGGCCGAACGTTCGCGCCGCCGTTCCGCTCACGTCGTCGGGTCCAGGTCGTAGAGCATCTCGCGGTGATAACTGCCGTCCATGCAGCCGATCATCTGTTCGATCACCGGCTTGCCGTGGTCGGTTTCCATATGCGCCTTGTCGGCAGCTTCGTCGACGAAGCTTTCGTAGACCGCGAACATCTGCGGTTCCTCGAGCCGAAAGAATTTGAAGGCCAGCGTGCCGGGTTCCCGTTCCACGAGCCCTTCCATCTGCTTCGCCAATGCGATGAAATCCATCTCACGGACGGCCTTGATGCGGAAACGCGACAGGAAGCTGTAAGCCACGGGGAGGGTCCTCTCGTTGCCCGGCGTCAGGTGCACCGGCTAGGCCTGCATCAAAAACAATCACGCATGCTTTTTCAAGTGGTCATTTTCGATAAATGAGCCGGCGCGTTACGAAACGGCGCCCGTCCGCGAACGGCGGGGCAAACCGCGCGTAAAAAATACAATCACGACTGATTGCAATTTTGTAAAACGCGGGTCATGATGCGCGGGCAAACAGGAGCCGTTCGCAGAAACGGCCGGGCAAGATGGGGAGAAGGACATGGTAATTCGAACACTGCGCGCAACGAGCGCGCTTGGCGCACTGATCGTCGGCCTGACGGCTGGCCCGCTTCAGGCGCAAACGGCGAGCGCCGCCGATCCCGCGCTGCCTCCCGCCGGCCAGGCCACTGCCGCACCGGCGTCGCAAAGCGGCGGCCTTGCCGACATCGTCGTTACCGCGACCCGCCGCGACAGTCGCCTCCAGACCACCCCGATCGCGGTGTCGGTGATCGACTCTTCGCTGATCCAGCAGGCGGCGCCGCGCAACATCGGCGACCTGGCCGCCTTCGTCCCGAATTTCTCGGCCTCGACCATCACCGGGTTCAACGCCGCGTCGTTCGCCATTCGCGGCGTCGGCCAGACGTCGATCATTGTCTATTTCGAGCCGCCGGTCGCGGTGCTGCTCGACGATTTCGTCGTGCCGTCGGTCCAGACCCAGCTGCTCGACACGTTCGACGTTGCGCAGGTCGAAGTGTTGCGCGGCCCGCAGGGTACGCTGTTCGGCAAGAACACTACCGGCGGCGCGGTCACCGTGCGCACCAAACGCCCGGTGATGAACCAGTTCGGCGCCGAAGCGCGCTTCCAGTACGGCAGCTTCAACACCCAGAAGATTCAGGGTTCGCTGAACATTCCGCTGATCAACGACAAGCTCGCGCTGCGCGTGGTCGGCGGTTACGACAAGGACGACGGCTATTACCACAACGGCGCCTGCTACGGCCCGGTGACCGGCTTTGTGCCGAGCAAGTTTCAAGGCGTGTCGGGATGCCTCGACGGACGCCGGATCGGCGGCCGGAAGGTGGCTAATGCGCGCGCGAAATTGTTGTTCGAGCCGACCAGCGGGCTGCGCATGCTCGCTCAATATGAGTGGTTGCGCGATCGTTCGGACAGCGTGCCGTCGGTCAATGTCAATAGCGAATATACCGGCAGCGGAGCGTTTCTCACCGACCTGCTCCACACGGTGCGCCCGAACCCGAACAGCAGCGATCCGCTCGACAATGCCGCGATCACGACGCGCAACACCGGGCTGGTCAATATCGATAAAGGCCAGCGGGTCAGCGTAGATGGCTTCTATCTCAATTCCGACCTCGACGTTGGTTCGGGCACGCTGACGTCGGTCACCGGCTATCGCTTCCAGCGGACGCGGCTGCCCAATAGCTACGCGGGCGTCGCGCCGACCGCCGCCGACGGCCAGTCGCTGGCCTTCTTCGACGCAAGCCGCGACGACAATCGCAAGACGTTCCAGCAGGAGGTGCGGTTCGCGAGCAAGTTCCAGGGGCCGTTCCAGTTCGTCGCCGGCGGCTTCTACCAGCATGAATCGATCGACTTCTGCGTGGCGCAGATCCTCGGTTTCCTCGATCTCGTGGCCGGGCCGCTGCCGTTCGGCAACTGGAACGACACGCCCTTCATCCTGTGCAACGCCCAGAAGGGATCGTCGAAAGCGGTTTTCGCCGAAGGTACGTACAAGATCACGCCAACCGTCACGCTGACCGGCGGCGCGCGCTACACGTGGGAAAAGAAGACCTGGCTCGGCCGCCAACAGGCGTTTGTGCCCACACTAGGCGGCGGGTTCGACCCGACCATCGTCGTCAACAATTCGCTCGATGCCAGTGTCTACAATTACCCCGCTGGCGTCGTGACGGTGAAGGCCAAGTCGAACAAGCCAACCTATCGCGTCAGCCTCGGCTGGCAGGCGGCGCCAAGCATCTTCGCTTACGCGACCTATTCGCGCGGGTTCAAAGGGGGCGGGTTCAACGACCAGATAGGTGGCTTCGCGGCGTTCGGAGCCGACCTCAATGCCTTCCGCGACGCCGCTCGCGCCACCCGGCCCGAGACCGCCGACAGCTGGGAGGCCGGTCTCAAGAGTGAATTCTACAATCACCGGCTGCGTTTCAACCTCACCGGCTTCCACGTTAAGTACCAGGACCTGCAGAAGCAGCTCAACGTGCCGATCGTCGTCAACGGCCAGCCGAACCAGGTAACGCTGTTCGTCAATGCCGCCAGCGCGGTAGTCAACGGGCTCGAGCTCGAGACGTCGGCGGTGCCGATGCGCGGTCTGACTCTGCGTGGGGTGCTCGGCTATCAGGACGGCAAGTACAAGACCTATACCGCGCCCGGCGCCGGCTACAATCTCGCCGACGCCCCGCTCGACCGTGCCCCCAAGTGGCAGTGGACGTTCGACGGGACTTATCAAGTGCCGATCGCCAGCCTGAAGGCGACCTTCAACGGCAATGTGACCTATGTCGGACGGAACTTGTTCACCCAGGACATCCAACAGATCCTAGGTAACACTTTCCTCAACGCGCGGACGCTGGTCAATGCGTCGGTGACCCTGGCCAACGCCGACGACCGTTATTACGCCCGTTTGATCGGCCGCAACCTGACCGACAAGCGCTATAAAACCGCCGAGCAGAATGTCGCTGGCCTGTGGCAGAACGCGCAATACGGCGCGCCGCGTTTCTATGGCATCGAACTGGGCATGAAGCTCGGCCGGTGAGCGCTGCTCGGCCAGCCTTGCGCAGGGGGAGTGGGGCGACCGCCCCGCCCCCCTCGTCAGGCGGCGAGCATGTCGTCCATACACACCGTGTCCAGTTCGAGCACATGGGTGAAGCGGCCCATCGCCATCCACGCCGCGATGCACAGCGTCAGGTCGACGATCTCATCGTCGCTGAACGCGGCGTGGAGGCGGACCCAATAGGCCTCGTCCGCGGCAAAGCCGTGGGGGTCTTGCGCCATCCGTTCGCTATGTTCGATCGCCAGCCGTTCGCGTTCGGAAAAGTCGGTCGCCTCACGCCAGCCCTCGACCGCCAAGTAGAATGCCTCATCGGGGGCCTCACCGCCGCGCGCGACGATCGATTGCGACACGTCGCCTCCGCCGGCGCCGATGAACTGGTCGACATGCCGCGCCGCGCGCATGCTCTGGCACACCATGCAGCCATTGATCTGGGCGGTGCGAAACCGCGCCGCCTCGAGCACGCGCAGTGGCAGCCGCGACGATTGATAGACGGCGTTGGCAAACGCGCCCCCGGCCGCTCCGAGTGGCTGAGCGTACTGGCCAAGAACATAGCCGAACGGATTTCCCATCGCATTTTCAGGAACAGCGACTCGCGCCATATTTATTCTCCTTGCCAATAAGAGTTTTGACAATAGCATAATAATAGAACCAGAGCATCATCTCGTTTCTGTGCAGTCGGCGTTCCTTTAAATAGCCGGCTCGTAATGCTGTAACTTATATGACTGCTGCCATTACTCTGTCGAGGACTGATCATGACTTCGCGTAGTACATCGTTCGCCCTCGCCGGGATCGGCCTTTTGCTTGCGGCCTGTACCCAGTCCGGCGCTCCAGTCTCCACAGTGGCCAGCGACGACCAGGCCACCGACCGGGCCGACGGTCGCGATTGGCCAGGCTTCGGCCGTACCGAGGGCGAGCAGCATTTCAGCCCGCTGGGCGAGATCAACGCGTCGAACGTCGCGAAACTCGGCCTCGCCTGGTCGCTCGACCTGCCTCCCGGCAATTCGGCGACCGGCCCGATCGAGGTCGACGGCACGCTTTATTTTGCGCGCTTCTATTCCGAGGTGAACGCGGTCGACGCCGCCACCGGCAAGCCCTTGTGGAAATATGATCCCAAGGCACCGGAAGTGTCGGGCGTCCGCCTCCGGCAGGGCTGGGGCAGCCGCGGGATCGCCTACTTCAACGGCAAGATCTACACGGCAACTCAGGACGGCCGCCTGATCGCACTCGACGCAAAGACCGGCCAGCCGGTATGGACTACCCAGACGCTCGACCCCGGCGACTTGCGCTTCATCAGCGGGCCACCGCGCATCATGGATGGAAAGGTGCTGATCGGCAACGGCGGCGCCGACGTTGCCGCGATCCGCGGCTATATCACGGCCTATGACGCCGAAACGGGCAAGCAGGTGTGGCGTTTCTGGACAGTCCCCGGCGACCCCGCCAAGGGCTTCGAGAACGACGCGATGAGGATGGCCGCAAAGACCTGGGCAGGCGACTGGTGGACCAAGGGCGGCGGCGGCACCGTGTGGAATGCGATGAGCTATGATCGCGCGACTAACACCGTGTTCATCGGCACTGGCAACGGCAGCCCGTGGAACCGCAAGATCCGCTCGGATGGCAAGGGTGACAATCTGTTCCTCTGCTCTATCGTCGCGCTCGACGCGAAGACCGGCGCCTACAAATGGCACTATCAGATCAACCCGGGCGAAAGCTGGGATTATAACTCCGCGATGGACATGGCACTGGCCGACCTCACCATCGCCGGCCAGCCGCGCAAGGTCTTGATCACGGCGCCCAAGAATGGCTTCGTCTATGTCATCGACCGGCTCACCGGAAAGCTCATCTCGGCCAAGCCGTTCGTCCCGGTGACGTGGGCCAAGGGCATCGACATCGCCACTGGCCGCCCGATCGAGAACCCCGGCATCCGCTACGAAAGCGGAGTTGCTACGATCTCGCCGGGCCCGATGGGCGCGCATAGCTGGTTGCCGATGGCGTTCAGCCGTCAGACGGGGCTGGTCTACATCCCGGCGATCGACCTCAAAGTGACCTATGACGACCGCGGCATCACCGCGCAGAACTGGAAGCGCAAGGGCGGCTTGGCGCTCGACTACGCCGTCAACCCGACGATCGCCTTCCCCAAGGGCAATGAGGACAGCGCGAGTTCGCTCGTCGCCTGGGACCCGGTCCGGCAACGCGAAGTATGGCGCGTCAAGACCCCGATACACTTCAACGGCGGCGTTCTGGCGACCGGCGGCACCCTCGTCTTCCAGGGGCAGATGGACTCGAAGTTCAACGCCTATGACGCGCGCAATGGCCACTTGTTGTGGACCTTCGACGCCAAGGCTCCGGTGATCGCTCCGCCGATCAGCTACAGTGTCAACGGCAGGCAATATGTCACGGTGATCACCGGCAACGGCACCAGCGGTGGCTTTCTCGGCTCGGCGCTCGCCCGCTATGAGATCGATTATCGCACCCAGGCCCGGCGCGTGCTGACATTCGCCATCGGCGGCGGGGCGACGCTGCCGGCCAAGATCCCCCATGTCGTCAAGGCGATCGACGATCCAGACTTTGTCTCGGATCCGACAACCGAGGCGCGCGGCAGCATGGTCTACGACACGCGCTGTCTTGTCTGCCACGGTGGCGGGGTCGCCGCTGCGGGCACGGCCCCCGATCTGCGCATGTCGGGCGCGATCCTGTCGCAGCAGAGCCTCGACGCGATCGTTCACGACGGCGCTCTCGTCTCTCAGGGAATGCCGAAGTTCGACGAATTGACTGACCAGGAACGGTCTGATGTCCGCCAGTTCCTGCGCGCCGCCGCAAGCTCGCTGCGCAAGTCTCCGCCGACGCCCAAACCCGCCCCCTAGCCGAGCGTCCTGAGCGGCTCGCTGCCATCCCAGCCAACTGCGGCTTGCTTGATCATGGCGAACATCTCGAGCATCGCCGGCTGCGGCTCAATGATCTCGACCATCGTCCCGGGCCACGCTTCATCGGTTTCGAGATAGGCGAAGCGCGACAGCGGCAGCTTGCCCTCGATCGCAACCCTGATGCCGGCTCCCCGCGCTGCCGCCATCTGCGCATCATAGTCGACCGCCCAGCTGCCCAGGTGATGCAGTCCGCTGCGCCCGGCGTCGAGAAAATCGCGATAGGGCGACGGATCGCTCCCCGGCACGATGACCTCGATCATCGTGTCGCCGCTATAGGCGAGCGCGGCATGGCTAAGGATGTCATAGGCCGTGGTCGCCTCGTCATGGCGCTTGAGCCATTCGAACGGCAGCGGAGTTGGGAACAGGAAGAAGGGCCCGACCCCGACGACTCGACTCATGTGGTCGAGAAACGGCTCGAGCTCGGGGACGACGTAAGCCATTTGGAAGATCGGCCCGAACAAACGGCTCATCGCATCGCTCCTTCTGCTGGTCCCGCCTGGCGGGGAATCATCGCAAGTAATTATCATGGCCGCGAAAAGCCCACTTGTAAAACAAGCATGATTGTCTTTTTATCGGTTCCAGCAAAGCCCCGAAGCTGCTATGGAAGAATCAGGAGACGAGCGATGGATTATCCGAACCTGCTGTGGGACATTCATGCTGGCGAGGAGCATCCGTTCAACGCCCACGCGCCGCAGATCGACAATGGCACTGGCCGCTGCAGCCCCGACCGCTATCACGACCGCGATTTCGCTGCCGCCGAATGGGATAAGGTGTTCGCCAAGAGCTGGCTGCTGGCCTGCCCGGTGTCCGACGTTCGCGAGGCCGGCGACTTCGCCACGTTCGACATCGGCACCGAAAGCTTCATCATCGTTCGCGGTGATGACGGCGACGTCCATGCCCATTATAATGTCTGCCCCCATCGCGGCTCGCGGCTCGTCGCCAGCGACACCGGCTCGCTCGCGCAGTTCAGCTGCCCGTTCCACAGCTGGAAATTCAACCTCGAAGGCGAGAGCATCGCCGTCACCGACCCCGAGACGTTCCGCCCCGAAGTGCTGTGCCACGACCGAAACCTGACCTCGCTGCGGTGCGAGGTCGCCGCCGGCCTCGTGTTCGTCTCGATGGACCCCGCCATCCAGCCGCTGAAGCAATGGCTCGCGCCGATCCTGCCACAGCTCGAGCTCTATCAGATCGATCGGATGCACGTCATCCAGCACCGCAAGTCCGATTGGGGCGCCAACTGGAAAGGAGGGGTCGACGCATTCGCCGAAACCTATCACCTCCATGCGATCCACCCCCAGACCCAGTGCCTGATGGACGATCGTACCCAGATCGACCTGTGGCCGGGCGGGTTTAGCCGCCAGTTCGTGCCATTCGCCCAACCCTCGCCGCGCTTCGGCGACCAGGACAGCATCAATCCCGGAATCGCGATGATGCTCAAGGACGCCGGGATCGATCCGGCCGTCTTTTCGGGCTCGGCGAAGGACAGCCGCGCGGCGATCCAGCAAGCCAAGCGCGCTCGCTCGGTCCAGTACAACCTCGGCTACGACCGCTTCAGTGACACACAACTGAGCGACTCGACGATCTATTCGGTGTTTCCCAACGCCCAGATCGGCTGTCATCCCGAAGCGGTCTTCCTCCACCGCTTCCTCCCCAATGCTGACGACCCGAACCAGTTCACTTATGACACCATCATCCTTTATTCGCATGTCGAGGCTCCGGGCTATGCACCCCCTGCGTGGATGGGGCTGAGCACCGAGCTCGATGTGACCGGCGACACTCGTCCCGACGTCGTGCACACCGGGCTCGGCGAGCCGCCGGGCTTGGGTGAAGTACTCGATCAGGACTCGGACTTGTTGCCGATCGTCCAGGCTGGCGCCCGCTCGCGCGGCTTCCGCGGTCCTTTGTGGAGCGAGCAGGAAGCCCGGCTTCGCCATTTCCACGCCGAGCTCGACCGGATGATGGCGAACTGACCGGCGGATGGGCGATCCGGCACTCGCGCTCCCCCACCGCGCGTTCGAGGATCTCGCGGTCGGTGAGAAGCGCCGTTCGCGTGACAAGCATGTCGAGCTTGGCGAGGTGCTCGACTTCGCGCGCGCCTATGATCCACAATGGTTTCACGTCGATCCCGAACTGGCCAGGCAATCGGCGTTCGGCGGGGTCGTGGCGAGCGGAATTCACGTCATGGCGATGTGGCGAATCCTCGATCACGAGATCAACGGCGATATCGACTTCGTGTGCGGCATCGGCTGGGACGAGCTTCGCCTCAAGCACGCCGTGCGGCCCGGCGACACGATCCACGTGACGTCGGAAATCATCGATCTTCGTCCCTCGAATAGCAACACCGCCCGCGGCACCGCGATTACCCGCTATGCGGTCATCAACCAGCGCGGCGAGGACGCGGTCACCTTCACCAGCATCAACCTCGTCTACACCCGCGGCGGACGCGACCGATCGGCAGACTCGATCCGGTAGCCGATCCGCGGGAAATGTAAGGCGACGACCCCGGCGCGATTATCGCGGCGGCGGATGATGATCTCGTCGTCGCTTGCGGCAATCAGCTTCCCTTCCGCCGCTGTCTGGGGATGCGCGACCGGGAAGACGCGCACTGTGTCTCCGCCGGCGTCATCGGTAAGGCCCACCGACCGGGCCTCCGCGATTGCTTCCTCAGCCGTCATTTCCGATCGCTCCCCCGTCCCGAATGCCGCCATCCGCTCGCACCACCGCGCAATCGCCGGTTTTCCCGCCAGGATTGACGGCCCGCTCGCAACATGGCCGCCCAGCATCCACAAGGGAAAGTAAGCGCCGATGTCGGCCCACTCGGGCTCCTCGCCGAGAAGGAATGCACGCCCGTCGCCGAGCTGGGCTTCGATCAGCGCCGCATGAGCCGCGAGTTGCGCGCGGAAATGATCGGCGTCGTGGGCAAAGCTGTCAAAGTCGAGGTCGGTGAAATAGGCCGACCGCTCGGTCAGCAATCCGTCGGGCATCGCCGCCGCATTTTCGTGCATCGCCAGTGCCGCGCCGGGCGGGAACACCGCCTCGTCGCTCCAATGCTGCAGTCCGAAATTGACCAGCGGCCCCGAGCGAAGCAGTGGCGGGTCGGGAAAGCGTCGCTCGATCTCGGCAATGATCAGCCGCGAATCGCAATAGATGTCGGCCCCGACCTGAAGCACCGGTGTCCCGCGATAGCCTCCGGTCAACGCCAGCAGATCGGGCTTGGGCATGGCCATCGGGATTTGCACCGAGCGCCACGCCAGCCGTTTGATCCCGAATGCCAGCCTGGCCTTCTCCGCGAACGGCGATGGATCATGATGGTGAAGAATGGGGGTCGCGAGGTTCATTCGCCGAACTCGGCATAGAGCACATCGTCCTCGATGCTCGCCGCGAACACTCCGATCGGCTTGCTCGTCAGCGTCCCGCTCGGCGACCCGTCGCGAAGGTCGAAGCGCACGCCGTGCAACGGGCAGAAGATGAAGGGTCCCTTGATCTTGCCGCCCGCCAGCGGCGTGAATTGGTGGCTGCAGCGATTCTCGATCACGAACGTTCCCGCACTCGACCGGCAGACGAGCAGCGAACGCCCTGCGACCTCGACTGGAGTCCCTCCGTTCGTTGCCAACTCATCGAGCGCGGCGATGCGGACCCGCGCCATGCCTAGCGTCGCTGGTCGAAGCGGCGGCCGAGCATGGCGCTTGCGATATTGGTCTTCTGGATGTCGATCGCTCCGCCTGCGATTCCCCATCCCCAGCTGTCGCGCAGTCGCCGCTCCATCGGGAATTCCTTTGAATAACCATAGGCGCCCATCAGCTGCAGCGCGTCACCGGTTACTTCGCGCGCAATGGTGTTGCTGAAGCATTTGCCGATCGAGCTTTCGAGCACCGACGGCAGCCCGTCCTCGGCATTGGCCGCGGCCCGCCAGATCAGCAGCCGTGCCGCATCGACCTTCATCTGCATCTCGGCGAGCTTGATCTGGACCGCCTGGAAATCGGCGATCGGCTTGCCGAACTGCTTTCGCTGCAAGACATACTCCTTGACGTCGTCGAGCGCGCCCGACGCCTGGCCGAGCGCCATCGTCGCATTGCCGCAGCGCTCCAGGTCGAACGCCTCCATCAGTTTGCGGAAGCCCCCGGCGGGGACCACGATATTGCCGACCGGCACTTCGCAATCGTCGAAGTTGAGATCCGACGAAGGGATGCCGCGAAAGCCCATCAGGCTCTCGTTGGGGCCGAACGACAATCCCGGCGCGCCTTTTTCGACCAGTACCGCGCCGATCGACCGGGCGCCGGGCTCGTCGGAAAGGCGGCAATAGACGAGATAGGCATCGCTGTGCCCCCCGCCCGAGCACCAGCGCTTGGTGCCGTTGAGCACGATCTTGTCGCCGCGCACGACGCCCTTGGTCTTGAGGTCGGTCAGCGCAGAGCCGGCGTCGGGCTCCGACATGGATACCGCGATCACCATCTCGCCGCGACAGACCATCGGCACCACCCGATCGCGTAACGCCGTGGGCGCGAAATACTCGATGGCGCGCACCGGTCCGACCGAGGATTCGAAGATCGGGAAAGCCACCGCCGAGGAGATTTTGGCAAATTCCTCGAGCACGACCAGCGCTTCGATATTTCCCGCGCCAAGTCCGCCAAGCGCGGTCGGCACGTTGATCCCGAGGAACCCCATCTCGGCATAGCGCAAAACCAGTTCATGGCTCGGCGGCTTGTTGTCGCGCTCCAATTCGGCGGCGATCGCCGGCAGTTCAGCGCGGGCGAAGTCGCGCGCGGTGGCCTGCAGTTGGCGTTGCTCGTCGGTCAGTCGAAAATTCAATGCTCGTCCCTTTTCGCTCGTGCCGTCACGCCTCGACGACATCACCCAGCACTTGCGCCACCCGGGCGTCGGGCGGAACCTGGTTGAGGCCAATCCGCCGGTCGAGTTCCTCGTGCCAATGATAGATCCGCCGCTCCTGGTAATTGAGCGGCATGCCGCGAAACCCCCTGCTTTCGAGCGACTCCTGGATCTGCGGTGCGAACTGCAAATCCTCGTAGAGGATGCGCTCCCAATTCGCGATCCGCGTGTCCCACAGCGGGTTGGACGCGGCCGGGTCATAATCGGGTCCGATCCAGGTCGACACCACGCGGCAGCTTCGGTCGGTCACCGGCCAGAACTGGAGCAGCGGCACCCCACTGTCCGACGGCGGCATCACGAAATTGGGGTAGATCAGATAGCTGACATTGTTGTTTGCCGGCACCTCGGTCACGGTCGCGATCTTGGGCATCCCGATCGTCCCCGGGTCCTGCCATTCGGGCCGGCTGTTGGGCGTGATCATCCGGCTATGCCCGTTGGGCCACAGCGTGATCACCATCCCGCGATGATCGAGGAAGCGGGCGACCGTCTTCTGGTGGATCGACTGGACGTGATAGACTTCGAGGAAGGCGTCGAGCAGCACCTTCACGTTGCATTCGACCTCATAGCTGCGCGAATCGACCAGCCGCAGCGTGCCAAACTGATATTGTTCGAATTCCTTCGCCATCGGCGCGACGTGCTGGGCCAGCGGTTCAGCCTCGGGGTCCTCGTTGATGAAGATGAGGTTGCCGATGCTTTCGCAGCGCACCGCAACGAGCGACCGGCAGCTGAAATCGAGATCAACGAAATCGCGCCTGTCGCGCACCGCGACCAGCTTGCCCTCGAGCGTGTAACTCCAGCCATGATAGGGGCAGACGAACCCCCGCGATTCTCCGCTCATCTCGGCGACGAGCGGCGCGCCGCGGTGCTGGCAGGTGTTGTAGAAGGCGCGAATGTCGCCCTCGAGACCGCGCACGACGAGGATCGGCGCGCCCGGATCGCGCGTCAGGAACCAGCTGCCCGGTTCCGGGAGCTGATCGGAGTGCCCCGCATATAGCCACGCCCGCCGCCACATCCGCTCACGCTCAAGCTCGAGGAATTCGGGGTTGGTATAGCGCACGCCAGGGATGTCGGGCAGGCTCGGGAAATTCTCGGGCGGAGCCTTGCGGCCACGCTCGTAATCCATTGCTTGCTTGAACCCTTCAGCCGTCGCGGCATCCATCGTCATTACCTTGGTTGCACTGGGTTGCGCCTAGCACAGCTTGTGATAAAAACAATCACGAATGTCTTTTTTAGGAGCCAGTGCCGATCGCCTTGTCGCTTCACCAGCTGACCGCGCTCGACGCCTCGCCGCTCGAGCTGGTCGCCATCGCCGGTGAGCTCGAGGTCGAGTTCGTCTGCCTGTTCACCCATGTCCCCGACGCAGCAGCCGGTCGCTACCCGTTCGTCGATCGGGCGGATGTGGACTCGTTACGCGCCGCCCTCGACGAGTATGGGGTTCGCCTCGGCAATGTCGAGGTCTTCCCGCTCGACCGCTCTGGACCGCGCGATGAATTCGAACCCGCGCTGGCGATTGGCGCGCAGCTTGGCGCGACCCGCGCTACCGCCCACGTCCACAATATCGCGAGCGACCAAGAGGCGAGCGATCGTTTCGCTGCGTTCGCCGCCCAAGCCGCGAACCACGGCCTCATCGCCGGGCTCGAGTTCAACAATTTTTCCGCCGTCACCGATCTTGGAGAGGCCGCCCGCATCGTCCGCGCCGCCGGTGTGGGATCGGTTGTCCTCGACACGCTCCATCTCGTGCGCAGCGGCGGCACGGCCGGCGACGTTGCCCGTGCCGCCGAACTCATCGATTATGCTCAGCTAAGCGACGGCCCCGCCTTCATGCCCGGCGAGGAACGCTGGCGCGAAGCGGTCGCCGAACGCCTAACGCCGGGTGACGGCGACTTCCCGCTCGCCGCGCTGATCGCCCCGCTCGCGTACGGCACGTTGTTCGAGGTCGAAGTGCCCCAGTCCGCCGCGCACAAGGCCGGAGTTCCCGCGCTCGACCGCTGCCTCCGCGCGGTCACAGCCAGCCGAGCGCTCCTTGCCCGCCACCGCCAGGATTCCGCGCCATGATCTCACTCGACATCCTCCAATATGCCTTCGTCGTCCCCAACCTCGATGCCGCGATGCACGAGTGGCATCGCACGTTCGGGGTCGGTCCGTTTCTCGTCAATCGCGACCTCCAGATCGCGGACGCGCTCCATCGCGGGAAACCGCGCGCGGTCCGCTTCTCGACCGCCGTCGCCCAGTCGGGCAGCGTCCAGATCGAGCTTGTCGAGCAGCACGACGACGGCCCTTCCGCATTTCGCGACACCGTCCCGGCCGGAGAGACCCGCTTCCACCATGTCGCGATCATCGCCGACGATTTCGACGCCGCGCTCGCCCGCTACGCCGATGTCGAGATCGCCGCGCAAGGCCGTTTCGGCGACATCCGCTTTGTCTATCTCGATACCAGCGCGACGCTCGGCGCGATGCTCGAGATCCTCGAGGACCGACCCGCCATCCGGGCCTTTTTCGCCGCCATCCGCAAGGCCGCCGAGCGGTGGGACGGCGACCCCGCAACCCTTGTCCGCGTGCTCTAGCCAGCGCCTCCGGCGGCTGCCGCCGTTCGCGCTGCCTTCACCGAAGCGGCAATCTCGGCATTGCGCGGGTTGCGCCGGAGTGTCAGCCCGCCGTTTACCTGCAACACCTGCCCGGTCATGAAGCACTCGTCCGACGCCAGCCACAGCGCCGCCGCGGCAATGTCCTCGCTCGTTCCGACGCGGCCCAGCGGATATTCCTTCACGAAGGCCTCGATGATCGCCGGATTGCGCGACGCGCGTTCGGTCATCGGGGTCGTCGTGAACCCCGGCGCGATCGAGTTGGCGCGGATCCCGCGATAGCCGAACTCGTTGGCGATGCAGCGAATGACATGATCGCAACCTGCCTTGGTACCCATGTAGGCGGCATGATCCTCGAGCATGATCGACGCCGTCGCCGACGAGATCTGGATCAGCGACCCGCCGTCGCGCATCACCCGCAGAATCGCCTGGTAAAACAGGATCGCACCGGTGAACTGGAGCGCGACGATCCGCTCGATCTCGTCCTTGCTCGTCTCGAGAAACGGTTTGAGCAGCCCCCAGCCGGTAGCGTTCAGCGCAACGTCGATTCCGCCGAAGCGGTCGAGCGCCGTCGCCGCGAGCCGCGCGAGGTCGGCCTCGTCGCCGATGTCGCACACCACCGCGGCGCCGCCGATCTCCCTGACGAGCTCCTCGAGCGGCGCCTCGCTCCGCCCGGCGACCACGACGCGTGCGCCGGCCCCGGCAAAGGCGCGCGCGATCGCCTGCCCCATATTGTCGCGCCCCGCCGCCCCGATCACGATCGCGACTTTGCCGTCCAGCTGGCTCATCATGCCCTCCCGTTCGCCGTCAGTCCTGACTGGAAAATCGCGGCGCCCCGATGCACCGATTTGCCTCTCCGGCCCGCCACGGCAAGCCAAAATGATGGCACGAACTTCTCTCCACAAAAAGACACAATTGATTGTTTTTCCAAAAACGTCGATGAAACTCCGATAACGAGGAGTGGATGTGCGGATGGACAGCCCGGCAAAACATCATGTGCGGCCGGATCCCAATGATCCCAGTCGGCCAAGTCGAGGCATAAGTGACGACGAACTCCTCCGCCGCGACTCGGTGTTCCGGCCCGATCTCCTTGTCGGCAAGCGAATCCTCGTCACCGGTGGCGGCAGTGGGATGGGCAAGGCGACTGCGGTCCTCGCCGCCCGACTCGGCGCCACCGTCGCCATCTGCGGCCGCAATTTCGACAAGCTCGAGCGCGTCCAAGCGCTAATCGGCGAGGCGACCGATCGTCCGGTTCTCGCACGCAGCGTCAACATACGCGATCCCGATGCAGTCGAGGCATTCATCGGCGAGATCCACGACGAGTTCGGTGGTCTCGACACGCTAGTCAACAATGCCGGCGGCCAGTTTCCGCAGGACGCGATCGAGTTCAGCCGCAAGGGCTGGCTCGCGGTGATCGACACCAATCTCAACGGTAGTTGGTGGATGATGCAGGAGGCCGCCAAGCGCTGGAGCGAGGCCGGCGTCCCCGGCAACATCGTCAATATCGTCGCCAACGTCGAACGCGGCATGCCCCAGGCCGCGCATACCTGCGCCGCACGCGCTGGCGTGATTTACCTCTCGAAGACACTCGCCACCGAATGGGCTCCGCTCAACATCAGGGTGAATTGCGTCGGACCCGGCGTGATCGAGACCGAGGGTTTCGGCGTTTACCCCGAGGAAGCGCTCGTCCGTTTCCACAAGGCCAACCCGATGAAGATGCGGGGCGATGCCTGGGATGTCGCCGAGAAGATCATTTACCTCGCCTCGCCCGCCGCGCGCTTCGTCAACGGCGAGCTCAGCAT
Source organism: Sphingomonas sp. (assembly GCF_025362505.1). Lineage (GTDB taxonomy): Bacteria > Pseudomonadota > Alphaproteobacteria > Sphingomonadales > Sphingomonadaceae > Sphingomicrobium. The sequence continues at coordinate 47,180 of NZ_JANYGG010000111.1, forward strand.
CATCGATGGCGGCCAGGCGCAATGGGGCGTGATCTGGCCGGGCGGAATGCCCGATTATTTCAACGAAACCGGCGCCGCCTGAGTGTTGGTACAGCAGGAGAGAGACAGATGACGGGTCGCGTTGCGGGCAAGATTGCCCTGGTCACCGGAGGCGGATCTGGTCTCGGCGCCGCCGATTGCGCTGCGCTGGCGCGAGAGGGAGCGACGGTGATCGTTACCGATGTCGCGCTCGACACCGCGCAGCGCGTTGCCGACCGCATCGGCAACGGCGCGCTCGCGCTCGCGCTCGATGTCGCCGACGAAGCCAATTGGCTGTCGGTCATCGCCGAAATCGATCGCCGCTTCGGCAAGCTCGACATCCTCGTCAACAATGCAGGGATCGTCCAGATGGCCGACTGCGAGGACGTCACGCTCGACCAGTTCCGCCGGGTCAACGCGATCATGAACGAAGGCGTTTTCCTCGGCTGCAAACACTCGCTTCCCCTCCTGAAGCGTGCCGACAATGCCTCGATCATCAACATGTCGTCGACCGGCGCGCTGCTCGGTTACCCGATCTTCTTCGCTTACTCGGCGGCCAAGGGCGCGGTGCGGTCGATGACCAAGTCGATCGCGGTGATGTGCCAGGAAAAAGGCTATCGCATCCGCTGCAACTCGGTTCACCCGGGCGCGATCGAAACCCCGATGGTCCAGGAAGCCGAGGGCCGCGTCGGTCAGGAACAGCCGGTCGTTGCCGGGGTCCTCCCGCCCAGCGCGAAGGGTGCGCCCGAAGACGTCGCCAACATGGTCCTGTATCTCGCCTCGGACGAATCGAGGTTCGTCAACGGTGCCGAACTGGTGATCGATAACGCGGTAACAATTCGACCCTTCTGACCAGCGTGTAAACCATCAACCTTGCGAGCAGGATCGGAACCGGTGCGGTCGGTTCGCGCGCCCCCCGACAGCAGAAAAGTACACCGCGCCAGCCGTCGCGCGGTCTGCTTCACGCGGCGAATGTTCCGAATGTTCGCACTGACGTGGGTTAAGTTCGGACCAAGCGACGGGCCGGAAAGCAGCGGCACGACAGGGCTGGTTCGGCGACTCGGCATCCGCGGACGGTGACAGAAAGCAGGGGCTGTAGGACAGTGTTTTCTTGCCCGCCGCTGGTGCATGGTGGGCGGATGGCAGTGGACCACGGAGCAGGACGATGAAGCGAAGCACGCGGGCGTTGATCGGCGGGGTGTTGATGGCGGCGATGGCAAGTGGCTGCGCGCCGATCGGCGGCGGCGCGATAAGCGCTGCGCCGGGGCGGAGCGTGGCGCTGATCGCGGGCGACGGGCGAGTGATCGGAGCGGTCGTGGTGGCGGCCGACGGGGCGATGACGGTGCGGGTTGCGGCGGGCGGACTGGCGCCGGGGATGCACGGGCTGCACCTCCACGCGGTCGGGCTATGCACCGGCCCGGGGTTCGCCAGCGCCGGCGGGCACCTCAATCCCGGCGGCAAGCAGCACGGTCGCGACAACCCACTGGGCGCGCACCTCGGCGACCTGCCCAATGTCGAGGTCGGCACTGACGGCGGCACGGCGTGGATCGCGCCGCTTGGGGGCGAACTCGACGATGCCGACGGCACCGCGCTGGTCGTCCATGCGAAGCCCGACGACTACCGGACCGACCCGAGCGGGGCGAGCGGCGACCGGGTGGCGTGCGCGGTGGTTGGGGCGGCGCGGTAGGGGAGTTTCAACGTGCCATGGCAATGTTGAACGCTTCTGGACTGCACTGGTCAAACTCGCCCCTTCGTTCAATTACGCACTGCCCATAACCACGACCCGCATCACGTCGCGGCGAACGGGCGGGCGGGCGGGCAGCGGTGCGGTCAAGAAATTGCCGCGCGCAGCCTGTCCGGGGAACCGGCGAGCACGGTAATGCGCTGCGGCGGGCGGGGATCGGCTATGTCGAGGTGGTGCCGGGGGATACACCGGCGGAGTTGCGACGGGTGGTGGAGCGGTTGGTGCGGGGAGTTTAGCGCACTGACACCGTAATTTCGGGAAATTATACCAAGTCCCTTGGGCTCTGACTCAACGCGGGGGATTCCCAAGACGGCTATGATCTGATTCAACATCGCAAGCTGTGGGAGGTTTGCGATGGCGTCGGCGGTCGGGCTGCGGGGTGATTTTGATGGGGTGGGGCTG
>NZ_JANYGG010000112.1 GCF_025362505.1 Sphingomonas sp.
GTTGCGGTCGGCCAGCTGGAGTTCGAGCTGGAGGATGAACTTGTCGACAACCCGTGCGACCACCGCGGGCGGCAGGTAGGCGAACGGGACCACCGCATCCAATCGGTTGCGGAATTCGGGGGTGAACATCTTCTTGATCGCGTCCTCCTGGACGTCCTCGCGGTCCGACGCGCCGAACCCGATCCCCTCGCGCGCCATGTCCGACGCGCCGGCATTGGTGGTCATGATCAGGATGGTGTTGCGGAAATCGACGGTCTTGCCGTGGTGATCGGTCAGCTTGCCGTGGTCCATCACCTGCAGAAGGATGTTGAACAGGTCGGGGTGGGCCTTTTCGATTTCGTCGAGGAGGAGGACCGAGTGCGGCTGCTGGTCGACCGCGTCGGTCAGCAGGCCGCCCTGTTCGTAGCCGACATAGCCCGGCGGCGCGCCGATCAGCCGACTGACCGAGTGGCGCTCCATATATTCGGACATGTCGAACCGCTGAAGCGGGATGCCGAGGACCGAGGCGAGCTGGCGCGCGACCTCGGTCTTGCCGACGCCGGTCGGGCCCGAGAAGAGATAGCTTCCGATCGGCTTGTCGGGTTCGCGTAAGCCGGCGCGGCTGAGCTTGATCGCCGAGGCGAGCTTCTCGATCGCCATGTCCTGGCCGAACACGACGCGCTTGAGGTCGATTTCGAGATGCTGGAGCGTTTGCTTGTCGTCGCTCGACACCGACTTCGGCGGGATGCGGGCCATGGTCGCGACGACCGCCTCGATCTCCTTGGTGGTGATGATCTTCTTGCGGCGCGAGGGGGGCACCAGCATCTGCATCGCGCCGACCTCGTCGATCACGTCGATCGCCTTGTCAGGCAATTTGCGGTCGTGAATGTAGCGCGCGCTGAGCTCGACCGCCGACTTGATCGCGTCGGGGGTGTAGCGGACCGAATGGTGCTGCTCGAACGCCGAGCGCAGGCCAGCGATGATCTTGATCGTGTCCTCGATCGTCGGCTCGTTGACGTCGATCTTCTGGAACCGGCGAAGCAGCGCGCGGTCCTTTTCGAAATGGTTGCGGAATTCCTTGTAGGTGGTCGAGCCGATGCAGCGGATCGCGCCCGATGACAGCGCGGGTTTCAGCAGGTTCGACGCGTCCATCGCCCCGCCCGAGGTCGCGCCGGCGCCGATGACGGTGTGAATCTCGTCGATGAACAGGATCGCGTCGGGCATCTTCTCGAGCTCGTTGACGACCGACTTCAGCCGCTCCTCAAAGTCGCCGCGATAGCGCGTGCCGGCGAGCAGCGAACCCATGTCGAGCGAGTAGATCACCGCGGGGAGCAGCACCTCGGGCACGTCGCCCTCGACGATCTTGCGCGCGAGGCCTTCGGCGATCGCGGTTTTGCCGACGCCGGGGTCGCCGACGTAAAGCGGGTTGTTCTTCGACCGGCGGCAGAGGATCTGGACGGTGCGGTCGACCTCGGCATTGCGCCCGATCAGCGGGTCGATCTTGCCGGTCTTGGCCTTCTCGTTGAGGTTGACGGTGAACTGGGCGAGCGCGCTTTCCTTCTTGCCGTCGCTCTTGGCTTCGGGCTTGTCCTCGGACCCGGTGCCAGTCGGCGGAGTGGGCTCACCCGGCGTATCGCCCTTGCCGACGCCGTGCGAAATATAGGTTACCGCGTCGAGCCGGCTCATGTCCTGCTGCTGGAGGAAATAGACCGCATAGCTCTCGCGCTCGGAGAACAGCGCGACGAGCACGTTGCCGCCGGTCACCTCGTCGCGGCCCGACGACTGGACGTGTAGGATGGCACGCTGGACAACACGCTGGAAGCCGCTGGTCGGGGTCGGGTCGGTCGCCGAGTCCGAGACGAGCGCGCCAAGCTCGTTGTCGAGGTAATGCTTGACCGTCCCGCGCAGGTCGTCGCGGTTGACCCCGCACGCGGTCATCACCTTTGAGGCGTGCTCGTCGTCGATCAGCGCGATCAGCAGATGTTCCAGCGTGGCATATTCGTGGCGCCGCTTGCTCGCTTCGCCCAGCGCATCGTGGAGAGTCTTTTCGAGATCGCGGGCGAAACTGGGCATGAATTACTCCTACCTCGCGCCAGGGGAAGGCGCGGTCCGTGAAGCCAATGTCGTGAGGTGACCCGCGCCAATCAAGGGCGGCGTGCCGCGCGACGCAATCGATTTATCGCTTGTTGAACAGAGCATCGGCGCTGGCGCGGTGGAGCGCCACTTCGGCCATGTGGGTTTCGATGCGCGCGATCTCGGCGTGAAGCGCGGCGATCCGCGCCTCCAGCTCCCCGGTCGACAAGGGGCCGAGGTCCTGGCGCGCAAGCTCGGTCAGCGGGTCGCTGGGCTTGCCGGAGAAGAGATCCTCAAGGTCCATCGCGCCGCCAGCGTTGACCCGGGCGGTCGTCATGTCAATAAGCGCGCTCCTTCGAACAGAGTGAGACCGGCGTGAGCGACATTCCCGCAACGATGCCTGCCATGATGACCGCGATCGAGATCAGCGAGCCGGGCGGGCCCGAGGTGCTGAAAGCCGTCCAGCGGCCGGTGCCGGTGGCGGGACCGGGCGAAGTGCTGGTCAAGGTCGCCGCCGCCGGGGTCAACCGCCCCGACGTGCTGCAGCGACTGGGCGCTTACCCGCCGCCGCCGGGTGCGTCGGACATTCCCGGGCTCGAGATCAGCGGCACGGTCGTCGCGGCGGGCGAGGGCGGGGCGCAGCTGATCGGCACCAAGGTGTGCGCGCTGGTCGCGGGGGGCGGCTATGCGGAATATTGCGTCGCGCCGGTCGGGACCTGCCTGCCGGTGCCCGAAGTGCTGCGGATGATCGAGGCCGCGGCGATCCCCGAAACGCTGTTCACCGTGTGGATCAACCTGTTCGAGCGCGGTTTCGCGGCCGACGGGGACACGGTGCTGGTCCACGGCGGGACGAGCGGGATCGGGACGATGGCGATCCTGCTTGGCAATTTGTTCGGGCTCGAGGTGATCGTGACCTGCGGCTCGGACGACAAATGCGCCTCGGCGGTCGAACTCGGCGCGGCGCACGCGATCAATTACAAGGAAACCGATTTCGTCGACGCGGTCGAGCGCTGGACCGAGGGGCGCGGCGTCGCGGTGGTGCTCGACATGGTCGGCGGCGATTATGTCGCGCGCAATCTCAAATGCCTGGCCGACGACGGCCGCCACGTCTCGATCGCGGTGCAGCGCGGGGCGACCGCCGAAGTGCCGATCTTCGAGCTGATGCGCCGCCGGCTGACGATGACCGGCTCGACCCTCCGCCCGCGCGATGTCAACTTCAAGACGATGGTCGCCGACGAGCTGGCGAAGACGGTGTGGCCCTATGTCGAGGGCAACCGCCTGAAACCGGTGATCGACGCCACCTTCCCGCTGGCCGAGGCGGCGGCGGCGCATGCGCGGATGGAGTCGGGCGAACATGTCGGAAAGATCGTGCTCGAAATAAGCTGACGGCTATATTTCCCCACAATGGGTTGGGACGACGATCGTGGCCGACGCTACTTGCCCTTCGTCCCGGCGCGGCCTAAACCCTTCCACGCACTAGGCCGCTCCGTGAAGGGGCGGCCCTTTTTATTCCGGCCGCGCCCCGACGCGGTCAAAACGCTCTGGAGAGACCCGTGGCCCAACCCCTCATGCCCCATGCCACCGCCGCCTGGCTGGTCGACAACAGCGCGCTGTCGTTCGAGCAGATTGCCGAATTTTGCGGCCTTCACATCCTCGAGATCCAGGCGATCGCCGACGATACGGCGGCGACCAAGCTGACCGGACGCGACCCGATCCGCGCCGGCGAGCTGACCCACGAGGAGATCGAGAAGGGGCAGAACGACCCCGAGCATCACCTCAAGATGCACAAGGAGCCCGACCCCATCCGCCGCACCAAGGGCCCGCGCTACACCCCGGTCAGCAAACGCCAGGACAAGCCCGACGGCATCGCCTGGATCCTGCGCAACCATCCTGAAGTGACCGACGGCGCGATCGGCAAGCTGATCGGCACGACCCGCACGACGATCGCCGCGCTGCGCGAGCGGAGCCACTGGAACATGGCCAACATCCAGCCCAAGGACCCGGTCACGCTCGGCCTGACGACGCAGCGCGAGTTGGACGCGGCGGTCGCCAAGGCGGCCAAGGCGGCGGGCATGGCGGCGCCGACCGACACCCGGCTCGAGGGCGACCGCGCCGCGCTGATCGTCGAGCTGCGTGCCGAGCGCGAGCAGCATCACCGCGATGCCGAGGCGGCGCTCGCCGCGGCCGAGGCGGGCGAGCCCGACACTTCGGACGAAATTGTCCCCGGCATCAAGGATCCGTTCAAGCGCCAGAGCTGAGGGCGAAAAGTTCTTGGGCGGCAAGAGCTTGAAAAGCGGTTCGGCGGGGGACAGGATGCGCCATGGCCGATGATGGACCCGATATTGGATCGCTGAGCTTCGAGGCGGCGCTGGCCGAACTCGAGGGGATCGTGCGCAACCTCGAGCAGGGGTCGGCGCCGCTCGACCAGTCGATCGAGCTGTACCAGCGCGGCGATGCGCTCAAACGCCATTGCGAGGCGCGACTGAAGGCGGCGCAGGCGCGGATCGAGCAGATCAGCCTTGGCCCCGACGGTCAGCCGGCCGGCACCCGGCCGTTCGATGGCGACTGATATGCTGACGCTGCCGGCGGTCGATCTCGACGGCGAAGCGCGCGCGGTCTCGGCCGAGGTCGACGCACTGTTCACGCGGCTGCTCAAGCCCCCCGGCGACGGCCGCGACCGGCTGTACCAGGCGATGGCCCATGCCGCGATCGGTGGCGGCAAGCGGCTTCGCCCGCTCCTGACCGTCGCGACGGCGCGGCTGTTCAACCTCGACCGGACGCGCGCGGTTCGCGTCGGCACTGCAATCGAGGCGATCCACGTCTATTCGCTGATCCACGACGATCTGCCGTGCATGGACGATGACGACCTGCGCCGCGGCAAGCCGACCGTCCACAAGGCGTTCGACGAAGCGACCGCGGTGCTCGCCGGCGACAGCCTCCACGCGCTGGCGTTCGAGATCCTCGCCGATCATGCGACCTCCGCCAACCCGGTGGTCCGCGCCGAGCTCGTCGGCGATCTTGCCCGCGCGTCGGGGCCCGACGGGATGGCGGGCGGGCAGATGATGGACCTCGCCGCCGAGGGGCAGTCGCTCGATATCGCCGCGATCGGCCGGCTCCAGCAATTGAAGACCGGCGCGCTGATCGAACATTCGGTCGAGGCGGCGTGCATCATGGCCGGGCTCGCTTCCCAAGCCCGCACACCTTACCGCGGCTATGCCCGCAACGTCGGGCTGGCTTTCCAGATCGCCGACGATCTGATCGACCACGGCGGCGACGAAGCGAGCGCCGGCAAGCGCGTCGGCAAGGACGCCGCGGCCGGCAAGGCGACGTTCGTCTCGCTGCTCGGCGAGGAGCGCGCCCGCGCCCAGGCCGACCTGCTCGTCGCCCAGGCGATCGAGCATCTGCACGACCACGGCGCCGAGGCCGATTTGCTCCGCGCGATCGCGCGCTTCGCTGTCGAGAGGGACCATTAGATCATGCGCATTGGCGTTTATCCGGGCACCTTTGACCCGCTTACCCTGGGTCATCTCGACATCATCCGGCGAGGCGCGCAGATCGTCGACCGGCTGATCGTCGGGGTGACCACCAACCCGTCGAAATCGCCGATGTTCGCGGTTCACGAACGGCTTGCGATGGTCCGCCGCGAGCTTGCCGCGATCGACGGCGATATCGGCGTGGTCGAGTTCGATTCGCTGCTGATGGATTTCGCCGAGCGCGAGGGAGCGAGCATCATTATCCGCGGACTGCGCGCCGTCGCCGACTTCGAATATGAGTATCAGATGGCGGGAATGAACCAGCAGCTCAACGATAGCATCGAGACGGTCTTCCTGATGGCCGACGTGTCGCTCCAGCCGATCGCGTCACGCCTGGTTAAGGAAATCGCCCGCTATGGCGGCAAGATCGACAAGTTCGTGCCGCCGGCGGTCGCCGTCGACGTGGCGCGGCACCTTGGCGCACAACTGACGGCGGCGAAGTAGGTCGCTGTTCCGGGAGGAATTATGGTGAAGTCGTTGATGTTTCTGCCGTTCGCCGCGCTGGCCCTGACCGCCGCCAAGCAGGCTCCAGTACCGGTTGCGGCGCCGGTCAGCATGATCGCGCCCGCCGCGGTCGCCGCCGATCCGGCGAACCGGCTGACGCTCGAGCTGTCGACCGGCGGACGGGTGGTGCTTCAGCTGCGCCCCGACGTCGCCCCGCTCGCGGTCCAGCGCATCCAGCTGCTGGCGCAGCAGCATTTCTACGACGGGCTGAAATTCCACCGCGTCATCCCCGGTTTCATGGCGCAGGGCGGCGATCCCAAGGGCGACGGCTCGGGCGGCTCGCCGCTGCCCGACCTCAAGGCCGAGTTCAACGACCTGCCGCACCTGCGCGGTTCGATGTCGATGGCGCGCGCGGCCAGCTCCGACAGTGCCAACAGCCAATTCTACATCATGTTCGGCCCCAAGGCCTCGCTCGACCATAAATACACCGTCATCGGTCGAGTGATCGAGGGCATGGCGGCGGTCGATGCGATCGCCCCGGGCGAGCCGCCCGAAGCGCCGACGACGATCGTCCACGCGACGATCGGCGCGCCGGTCGCGATGGCCGAAGCACCTGCGACCATCGCGGTTGTTACGCCTGCTCCGGAAGTGCCGCCGAGCAAATAATGCGGGTTGAACTGTTCGACTTCGAGCTGCCGACCGACCGCATCGCCCTTCGCCCGGCGCGCCCGCGCGACGCGGCGCGGATGCTGTGCATCGCGGGCGAAGCGATCGGCGACTACATGGTGCGCGACCTGCCATCGCTGCTCCGCGCGGGCGACGTGCTGGTGTTCAACGACACCCGCGTCATCCCGGCGCAGCTCGAGGGGCGGCGCGGGCGTAGTGTGGACGGCCCGCAAAGCGGGCCTGGGCCGAAGATCGGGGCGACGCTCCACAAGCGCGCTGGCCCGCGCGAGTGGTGGGCGTTCGTCCGCAATGCGCGGCGGGTGCGGGTCGGCGACGCGATCGACTTTGGTCACGGCGTCACGGCGTCGCTGGTCGAAAAGGGCGACGACGGCGCGCTGCTGCTGAGCTTTCACGGCGACGAACCGGTCGAGCTACTGCTCGATCGCGCCGGGTCGATGCCGCTGCCGCCCTACATCGCGTCGAAGCGCGCCACCGACGAGGCCGACGCGCAAGACTATCAGACGATGTTCGCCGACCAGCCCGGCGCGGTCGCCGCGCCGACCGCCGCGCTGCACTTCACCCCGGCGCTGCTCGGCGCGCTCGACGCGGCGGGTATCGCGCGGGTGACGCTGACCCTCCACGTCGGCGCGGGCACCTTCCTGCCGGTCAAGGCCGACGACACCAATGACCACCGCATGCACGCCGAATGGGGCCGCATCGACCCCGCCACCGCCGACCGCCTCAACACGGCGCGCGCGAATGGCGGGAGGATCATCGCGGTCGGCACCACCTCGCTGCGCCTGCTCGAAAGCGCGTGCGGCGAGGATGGCCTGGTCCACCCGTTCGAAGGCGACACCGCGATCTTCATCACGCCCGGCTATCGCTTCAAGGCGATCGACGGGCTGATGACCAATTTCCACCTGCCCAAATCGACCTTGTTCATGCTGGTCAGCGCACTGATGGGGCTTGATACGATGCAGGCGGCGTACGCCCACGCGATTGCGCAAGGCTACCGTTTCTACAGTTACGGCGACTCCTCGCTGCTGCTGCCTCAGCCGGCGAAATAGCTCCACACGATCCGCGCGGTGAGCGCGAGGCTGAGCACCACCAGCAGCGGCCGGATCAACTTTGCGCCGAAGCGCATCGCGCTGTGGCTGCCGAGCCAGCCGCCGGTCATCGAGCCCAGCGCCATGCACAGCCCGAGGCTCCATAGGATATGTCCGCCAAGCGCGAAGAAGGTTACGCTGGCGATGTTGCTGGTGAGGTTGAGCAGCTTCGCCAGCGCGGTCGCGCGGGTCAGCCCGAGGCCGCGCAGTCCGACCAGGCTGGTGGCGAAGAAACTGCCGGTTCCGGGGCCGAAGAAGCCGTCGTAGAAGCCGATCGCGCCGGCCAGCGGGGCATAGGCGGGGCGCGACAGCCGCTCGTGCGCGTCGGCGTCGCTCATCCGCGGCGACAAGAGGATGTAGGCGGCGTTGGCGATCAGCAGGACGGGGATGACGATGCGGAGCGCGTCGGCCTTGATCGCCTGGACGAGCAGAACGCCGATCGACGCGCCGACGAACACCGCCGCGACCAGCGGGATATTGCGGCGCCACTCGATCATCCCGGCGCGGGCGAAGTTGGCGGTGGCGACCGAGGTGCCGAACATCGACTGGATCTTGTTGGTGCCCAGCGCATGGAGCGGCGGCACTCCGGCGGCAAGCAGCGCGGGCACGGTGATCAGCCCCCCGCCCCCGGCAATCGCATCGATGAACCCGGCCAGCACGGCGGTCGCGGTCAGCGCGAGGTAGAGCCAGGGTTCGATCATCTGCGCGCTGTAGCGGGGACCTGCCCAAGCAGCTAGGACCCGCGCCGATGACCCGATTTTCATTCACCATCGCCGCGACCGACGGCGCGGCGCGGACCGGCGCGATTGTCATGCAGCGCGGCGAGATCGCCACGCCGGCGTTCATGCCGGTCGGCACCGCCGCGACAGTCAAGGCGATGAAGCCCGAGGGAGTGCGCGGGTCGGGGGCGGATATCCTGCTCGGCAACACCTATCACCTGATGCTGCGGCCGGGGGCGGAGCGCGTCGCGCGGCTGGGAGGTTTGCACCGCTTCATGGGGTGGGACCGGCCGATCCTGACCGACAGCGGCGGCTATCAGGTGATGAGTCTCGGCGAGTTGACGAAGAAGTCGGAGGAGGGGGTGCGGTTCAAGTCGCATCTCGACGGGTCGCTCCACATGTTGACCCCCGAGCGGTCGATCGAGGTGCAGCGGTTGTTGGGGTCGGACATCGTCATGGTGTTCGACGAATGCACGCCGTTTCCGGCGACTGCGGAGCAGGCGGAAAGCTCGATGGAGCGGTCGATGCGTTGGGCGCGGCGATCACGCGACGCGTTCGACGGGGGCGGCGAGCATGCGGATCGCGCCGCGCTGTTCGGCATCCAGCAGGGGTCGATGGTCGAGTCGCTTCGCAAGCGGTCGTCCGAGGCGCTGATCGAGATCGGGTATGATGGCTATGCGGTCGGCGGGCTGGCGGTGGGGGAGGGACATGACGCGATGTGCGGGGTGCTCGACTTCGCCGTCGACATGCTCCCGCGCGACCGCCCGCGCTACCTGATGGGGGTCGGCAAGCCCGACGACATCGTCGAGGCGGTTCGGCGCGGGATCGACATGTTCGACTGCGTCCTGCCGACACGGTCGGGGCGGACGGGGCAGGCGTTCACGCTCGATGGCCCGATCAACATCAGGAACGCGAAATTCGCCGAGGACCGCGAGCCATTGGAGCCGGGCTGCCCGTGTCCGACCTGCACGACCTATGAGCGCGCCTATGTCCACCACCTCGTGCGGTCAGCAGAGATATTGGGCGCGATGCTGATGACCGAGCATAATCTGTGGTTTTATCAACGGCTGATGCAGGGGTTGCGGGACGCGATCGGGGAGGGGCGGTTGGAGGGGTATGCGGGGGAGCTTTTGGGGCGGTATCGTCAGCCCGACAAGCTGAGTGGGCTAAAAGATAAGAATCGAAAGCTGATTTTTCGGCGCCCCGCTGGCTCTTCCAAGGGCCAAACCGACGTCGTTTGACGTATCAACATTATACCAAGTCCCTTGGGCTCTGACTCAACGCGGGGGATTCCCAAGACGGCTATGATCTGATTCAACATCGCAAGCTGTGGGAGGTTTGCGATGGCGTCGGCGGTCGGGCTGCGGGGTGATTTTGATGGGGTGGGGCTG
>NZ_JANYGG010000119.1 GCF_025362505.1 Sphingomonas sp.
AGCATCAGCTTCAATTTCGCCTGAGCCCCGTGTAGGGCCGCGCCAACTCCTTCTTACCTGAAAGCGAACCATGGGCTTCAAATGCGGCATCGTCGGCCTGCCCAACGTCGGCAAGTCGACCCTCTTCAACGCGCTGACCGAAACGCAGGCGGCGCAGGCGGCCAACTATCCCTTCTGCACGATCGAGCCCAACGTGGGCCAAGTGTCGGTTCCCGACCCGCGCCTCGACACGCTTGCCCGCATCGCCAAGTCGGCCAAGATCATCCCCACGCAGCTCGGCTTCGTCGACATCGCCGGCCTGGTGAAGGGCGCCAGTCAGGGCGAAGGCCTTGGCAACCAGTTCCTCGGCAACATCCGCGAAGTCGACGCGATCGTCCACGTCCTGCGCTGCTTCGAGAATGACGACATCCAGCATGTCGCGAACAAGGTCGACCCGATCGCCGACGCCGAAGTGGTCGAGACCGAGCTTCTCCTCTCGGACCTCGAGAGCCTCGAAAAGCGTGTCCCCAACCTCGTCAAGAAAGGCCAGCAAGGCGACAAGGAAGCGAAGATCGCCGCCAGCGTCCTGGGCCAGGCGCTCGAGCTGCTGCGCGAAGGCAAGCCCGCCCGCCTCACCGTCCCCCGGGACGAGGAGGAAGAGCGCGCCTTCGCCCAGGCCCAGCTGATCACCGCCAAGCCCGTGCTTTACGTCTGCAACGTCAACGAGGACGAGGCCGCCTCGGGCAACGCCCTGTCCGCAGCGGTGTTCGCCAAGGCCAAGGCCGAGGGCGCCAACGCGGTCGTCGTCTCGGCCGCGATCGAGTCCGATCTCGTCACGATGGAAATGGACGAGCGGCTCGTCTTCCTCGAGGAAATGGGGCTCCACGAGACCGGCCTCGCCCGCGTCATCCGCTCGGGCTACGACCTGCTCCACCTGCTGACCTTCTTCACCGTTGGCCCCAAGGAAGCCCGCGCCTGGACGCTCGAAAAGGGCCGCAAGGCTCCCCAGGCCGCGGGCGAGATCCACTCCGACTTCGAACGTGGCTTCATCCGCGCCGAGACCATCGCCTTCGACGACTATGTCGCGCTGAGCGGCGAGGCCGGCGCGCGCGACGCCGGAAAGCTGCGTCAGGAAGGCAAGGAATATGTCGTCAAGGACGGCGACGTCCTCCACTTCAAGTTCAACGTCTGATCGTCCCCCCTCCCGCCACAGCGGAAGGGGAAGAGCGCGAAGCGCGAAGGGGTGGGGAGCGCCGCACTAGCGTTCGCTGGCTGGCCTCACTCGTTGGGATCGGCCACCTTGAACGGATCGGTCACCACCGGCTGGCTCGGCAGCGGAGGGCGCGGCAATTCCTTGTCGCTGTTCGCCGCCGCCCACAGCACGCCGGCCAGCACCACCGCCGCCTGGCGCAAGTCGTCGGGCCGCATATGGTCGAGCGTATCGAGGTTCGAATGGTGCACCCGGCTCTCATAGTCGAGCGGATCCTGGATGAACTGGAACCCCTGGAGCCCGATGGACTGGAGAAACACATGGTCGGTCCCGCCGGTCTTGCTGGCGACGACGCTCCCCGCACCCATCGACGCGAACGGTGACAGCCATTCCTTGAGGATCGGCGCGGCGGCGCTGTTCTGCTCGGCATACAGCCCGCGCAGCTTGCCCGAGCCATTGTCGATGTTGAAATAGGCCTTGAGCTCGTCATAGCCGGGCTTTCTGGTGATCGGGTAGGCGGTGGGCCAGACGGCATAGGCGTCGATCCCGTTCAGCCCCGCCGGCACCGCGCGCGACGCCAGATGCTGCTCTATATAGGCGCGGCTACCGAGCAGGCCCTGTTCCTCGCCCTCCCACAGCGCGAAGCGGATGGTGCGCTTGGGCGACACGCCAAGGCCGCGCAGGATCCGCGCCGCTTCCAACACGACGACGCTGCCCGCGCCATTGTCGTTTGCCCCGTCGCCCGCGATCCAGCTGTCGAAATGGCCCCCGGCCATGACATAGCCCGCCTTCGCATCGCGGCCGGGGATGTCGGCGACGATATTGTGCGCGTTGCGGTCGCTGTCGTCATAACGGGCATTGCTGGTGAGTTCGACCACCGGCGCCGGTCCGGTCTTCGCAAGCCGCACCAGCAAGCGATAATCCTCCGCCGCCATCTCGAACCCCGGCAGGCTGGGCGAGGCGCCGACGAGGTAATCATAGCCCTCGCCCTGGACCAGCCCATTGTCGCGATAGCTGCGCTTGACATAGCCGAGCGCGCCCTCGGCCTTGAGGAAGGCGTCAAGCTTGAGGCTGAACCCGCGCCGCTTGGCCCGCAGCGCGGCGGCGTCGGGGTCGAACTGCGGCGCGTCATATTTGTCGAGATCGTGGATATCGCCATCCGAGTAGCGCTTGAACGCAGCCTCCTTGGGCTCGTCGGTCGATCCGGGCAGGCTGACCAGCACGATCTTGCCGGCAAGCTTGCCGTGCCATTCGGCAAAATTCTCTGGCTTGGACATCGGCGCGATCACCACTGCCGCGCTGATCGCGCCGTTGGTCGGAGCAGTCCACGCGATCGGGATCACCGTCAGAGGCCGCGACCGCGGCTCGACTAGCCGCGCCGAACGACCAGCTCCCACCCGCGGCCGAAATCGAATGCTTCCTTGTGGACGTTGGCGAGGCCATATCCGCTGAACTTGCCCATCGCCCAGGTCTCGGCGCGGCGCAGGCTCGGCGAATTGGTCAGCCGTCCGCCAATCCCGTCCATCAACTGCGAGGCGTTGATCATGACCTGCGACCGGTTCATCCCCTCGTCGATGATCCGCGCTGTTTCGGACGTGTCGGCGAAGGCCGCGCTCCCTGCCAGCATCATCGCCGCGCCGCTCGCGTATACCCAAGCCTTCATGATTTGCCCCCAAATGGAAAAGCGCAGTCGAGCAACGCTCGAACCCAATAACAAGCCTTGCTTCGACCAACGACGGACGGCATCGCTCGACGAATGATTTATTTCGAAGATCTTGAGATCGGCGTCGAGCGCGAGTTCGGCCATTACGACGTCACCCGCGAGGAAGTACTGGAGTTCGCGCGTAAATATGACCCGCAGCCGTTTCATCTATCCGACGAGGAAGCCGCCAAGACCCATTTCGGGCGGATTGCGGCAAGCGGCTGGCACACCACCGCGATGACCATGGCGGTGCTCGTCGCGCATATGAACGACGAACCGAAGGCCGGACTCGGCTCGCCCGGGGTCGATGAATTGCGCTGGCTCAGACCCGTCTATCCCGGCGACCGAATCACGGTGCGCGGGACCGTCCTCGACAAGACCCCATCGCGCTCGAAGCCCGACCTCGGCAGCTTCCGCACCCAGACTAGCGTCACCAACCAGGACGGCGTCGAAGTCCTCCGCTTCATCTCGATCGCACTGATCAGGCGCCGCCCGGCCTGACGAAAAACGGCCCCCCTTCCGCTTGGAAAGGAGGGCCGTATTTCGTGTTCGAGGACTGTGGTTTAGTGCGCCGCGTCCGGTTTCGGTGCCACCTTGCGCTTCGCCTCGGCCCAGATGTTCTGGTAGCTCAAGTAAGCGAGGATCGTCGCGATGAGCAGGAAGATGAGCACCGTGATCCCGGTCGCATGGCGCG
>NZ_JANYGG010000123.1 GCF_025362505.1 Sphingomonas sp.
GACGCGGATATATTGTGCGCGCAGCGGCACCTCGAGCCCCATCAGCTTCTCGATCGCCAGCACGAAGCTATGCTCCATGCACATCGGCGAGCAGTAATCGAGCCGGTCGAAGTAAGGCAGCGCCTGCGCGTAGGTCTTGTATTCGATCAATTTCTCGGTGCCGCGGTGGAGCAGGCCGATGTGCGGATCGACCCGCTCGACGATCTCGCCGTCCAATTCCATGATCAAGCGCAGGACGCCGTGGGCGGCGGGGTGCTGCGGCCCGAAATTGATCGTGTAATTCTGGACGACCTCGTCGCCGGGGGTGAGCTTGTCGCCCGCCTGGGGCAACGTGGTGATTTCGAGCGACTGGGTCACGATTTGGGCTTCCTCATCGCGCGCGACCTGGGCGCGGGCGCGGCATCGCTCTTTTTCACCGACTCGGCATTGGCCCCGGCACCAGCCCCGGTTTCCGACGGCTTCTCGGTCACCTTGGGCGAGGGCGGCGGCGGCACCGCGGGCACCGCATTGGTCGCTGTGGGAGCGGGCGCGGGGGTCGGCCCAGCCCCCTGTCCTTCGGCCTTCTCGTCCCCGGGGAGGCGATATTCGGGCCCCTCCCACGGCGTCAGGAAGTCGAAGGTGCGGAAATCCTGCGCCAGACTGACCGGCTCATAGACGACGCGCTTTTCGGCTTCGGAATAGCGCAGCTCGACATAACCGGTCAGCGGGAAGTCTTTGCGCTGCGGGTGGCCTTCGAAGCCATAGTCGGTGAGGATCCGTCGCAGGTCCGGATTGCCCGCGAAGATCACGCCATACATGTCGAACACTTCGCGCTCGAGCCAGCCGGCGACCGGCCACAGCGACGTCACGCTCGGCACCGGCGTGGTCTCGTCGGTCGTGACGTGGAGCCGCAGGCGGTGGTTCTTCGTCAGCGAAAGGAGGCAATAGACCACCTCGAACCGCTCGGCCCGCGTGGGGAAGTCGACCCCGGCGATCTCCATCAGCTGCTGATAGTCGTGCTCGTCGCGAAGGCTGGTCAGCACCGCGACGAGATCATCGCGCGCGACATCGAACGCCGTCTCGATCCCCGGTCGCGGGGTGATCGGAAGCGTTCCCCAGTCGCCCTGGGCCTCGGCATAGCGGGGTGCGTGGCTCGCCATGGCTAGCGCTCGATCGTCCCTTCGCGGCGAATCTTCCGCTGGAGCTGCATGATTCCGTATAGCAATGCCTCGGCGGTCGGTGGGCAGCCCGGCACATAGATGTCGACCGGCACGATCCGGTCGCACCCGCGCACCACCGAATAACTATAGTGATAATAGCCGCCGCCATTGGCGCAGCTGCCCATCGAGATGACATATTTCGGTTCGGGCATCTGGTCGTAGACCGTGCGCAGCGCCGGGGCCATCTTGTTGCACAGCGTGCCGGCAACGATCATCACGTCCGACTGGCGCGGGCTGGCGCGCGGGGCGACGCCAAATCTTTCAAGGTCATAGCGCGGCATATTCACATGGATCATCTCGACCGCGCAGCACGCCAGCCCGAACGTCATCCACCACAACGACCCGGTCCGCGCCCAGGTGGTGAGGTCGTCGAGGCTGGCGGTGAGAAATCCCGTGCTGTCCAGTTCGGCGCGCATCGCCTCGAACTTCGCCATGTCGGCGCTTCCGGGGACAAGCCCCGCCGCCCGCGCGAGCTGCTCCTCGGTCGGGTTGCGGTTCTCGGCCGGGGTCAGCATCACTCCCATTCGAGCGCGCCCTTCTTCCACGCATAGGCCAGGCCCAGCGCGAGTTCGGCAAGGAACACCATCATCGCAATCCACCCGGTCCAGCCGGTAAACTTCAGCGACACCGCCCACGGGAACAGGAACGCCGCTTCGAGGTCGAATACGATGAACAGGATCGCAACGAGGTAGAAGCGCACGTCGAACTGCGCCCGGCTGTCCTCGAACGCGGGGAAACCGCATTCATACTCGGCCAGCTTGGCCACGCTCGGCTTGTGCGTGCCGGTCAGCCGGCTGACCAGCATCGGCAGGAACACGAACGTCCCCGACAGCGCCAGCGCGACGCCGAGGAAGAGCAGGATCGGCAGGTAACCGAAGGCGACGCTGGCCACGCAAATACTCCCGGGGGCTCGATTCTGCGGCGGCTTTAGGACAGGGGACGGAGGGGGGCAACCACCGACTAACCGCTAGCGCAACGACCCCGCGAGGAGCTTGTGCAACTTGCTGTGCAAATCCCCGTTCGCCGCCAGATACTCACGCCGTTCGAACATCTTGGTCTGGCCGCGGTAATCGCTGATGTAGCCGCCCGCTTCTTTGACCAGCAGCACGCCCGCCGCCGAGTCCCAGATGTCGAGGTCTTCCTCCCAGAAGCCGTCCATCCGCCCCGCCGCGACCCATGCGAGGTCGAGCGCGGCCGAACCGAAGCGGCGGATCCCGGCGACCTCGGGAGCTATCGCGCCGAAAATCCGCGACCATTGCGCGACATTGCCGCGACCGAAGTGGGGGATGCCGGTGCCGATCATCGCCTCGTCGAGGTTGCGCCGGCCCGACACGCGCAGTCGTCGGTCCTGAAGCCACGCGCCGCGCCCCTTTTCGGCCCAGAAGCTCTCGTCGGTTAGCGGCTGGTGGACAAGGCCGTGGCTGATCTCGGGGGTGCCGTCGGGCTTCTTGTCCTCGACCGCGATCGAGATAGCGAAATGCGGCACGCCGTGGAGGAAATTGGTCGTGCCATCCAATGGATCGACGATCCACCGCGGCTTGTTGGGATCGCCCTCGACTACCCCGCCTTCCTCCAGCAGCATTCCCCAGTCGGGGCGCGCGCTGCGCAGTTCCTCGACGATGGTCTGCTCGGCGCGCTTGTCGGCCATCGAGACGAAGTCTCCCGGACCCTTCATGCTGACCTGAAGCTGCTCGACCTCGCCGAAATCGCGGCGCAGGCGCGGCGCAGCCTTGCGCGCGGCGCGCTGCATGACGGTGATCAGGCCCGAATGGCTTACCATGATTTCTTGGCCATCAATCGGCCCGGCGAACGTAGGTCTGCTCATATACATCGACGACGATTTTCGTCCCCGCGCCGATGTGCGGCGGGACCATCACGCGCACGCCGTTGTCGAGGATCGCCGGCTTGAAGCTCGACGACGCGGTCTGGCCCTTCACCACCGCGTCGGCCTCGACGATCATCGCCTCGATCGTGTCGGGCAGCTGGACCGAAATCGGGCGCTCGTCATACAGTTCGAGCACGACCTTCATGCCATCCTGGAGGAACGCCGCGGCGTCGCCCAGCAGGTCGCGGGGAAGGCTGATCTGCTCGTAATTGACCTCGTCCATGAAGGTCAGCTGGTCGCCCTCGGCGTACAGGAACACGAAGTCCTTGGTGTCGAGCCGGACGCGCTCGACCGTTTCGGCCGAACGGAAGCGGACGTTGTTCTTGCGGCCGTCGATGAGGTTCTTCATCTCGACCTGCATATAAGCCCCGCCCTTGCCCGGCTGGGTGTGCTGGATCTTGACCGCGCGCCAGATGCCGGTTTCATATTCAATGATATTGCCGGGACGAATGTCCACGCCGCTGATCTTCATGTGATCCGCCTATATGCCTGAAGGTGAAAAGAGCCCGTTTCGACCACTGCTGGTCAAAACAATCAAAAGCCCGGCTTCCCTAACGGGTCGCGGCTTTTCCGGCAAGCAGCGGGTAGGGATTGATCGGCGTGCCGTTCCACCACTTCTCGCCCGGCGCCATCTGGTTGATCACGAAATGGAGGTGCGGCCCGTCGGGGCTGGCGTCGCCGGAATGCCCGACCCGTCCGATCGGCGAACCGCGCTGCAGCTTCTGCCCCTCGGCGAGCCCCGGCGCATAAGCCGACAGGTGGGCATAGTAATACATCCACCTGCCATCCTCGGAGCGTTCGTACGCGGTGATCCCGCCAGCGCCGAGGCTGTAGTAGAGCTTCTCGATCGTCCCCGGCGCGGTCGCGAACACCGGCGTTCCTTCGGGCGCCATGATGTCGATCGCGTCGTGGCGCCGCGCCCCACCGGCGCGGGCGACGGTGAAGGTGTCGGTCAACTGGTTGGCCGTGATCCCCGCGACCGGGATCGCGAGGCCGGACGGCCCGACCACGACACTTTCGGCCACCGACAGCGACGCCGATCCCGCCGCCGACCGGACTGTCGTCGCGTCGCCCTTCCCCTCGACCTTGCCGTCGACCCGCGCGTCGCTGCCGCCCGCAGCTGGCGGCGCACCGCGCGAGATGCCGAACGCGAAGATCCAGAAGGCGCTGGTCAGGATCGCGGTCAGGACAACGGTGGCGAGGGTTTTCATCAAGCCGTGAATACCGCCTTGAACCCGGGTTTGAGCATCCGCGACAGACGCAGCACGTCCCAATTGCTCATCCGGATACAGCCGTGGCTCTCCGCCCGCCCGATTGTTTCCGGCGTCGGCGTGCCGTGAATCCCGTAATGCTTTTTCGTGAGGTCGAGCCACGCCAGCCCGACCGGACCGTTCGGCCCCGGCGGCAGGCGCTTGTCGTCGGCGGTCGGGTCCTTCGCGTCCCAGAACAGGTCGGGCTGGTAATGGAACGGCGGCAGGAAGGCGTAGGTCGTCGCCTTCCACAGCCCGAACGGCAGCGGGTCATGGCTCGACCCCATCGTCACTGGGAACTGGGCGATCACCTGACCCTGACCGAGGTCGGTTGGCAGTTTGTACTTTGCCCCCTTGCCGCCGTCCCTGGTGAGCGGTCCGGCGGGCGCGGCGCCCTTCATCACGCGCAGCACGCCTTCCTGCTTGCTGACGATGACATAATCACCCTGCACCGTCCCGCTGTCGACGTTGAGCTTCGCCATCCACGACGCGATATCGGCCTTTACCCCGCCATAGTTGCGATTGGCCGCGACGACATTCGGCAGGCGCAGCGTCTGTCCCGCCCCGATCTTCGCGTCGGGGCCATTGAGGGCGACGAGTGTGTCGGGAGTCGTGTGAAACTCCTCGGCCAGTTGCTCGAGCATGTTGCGATAGCCAAGGAACGGCAGCTTGGCCTGCTCCTCGGGCTTCTTGGGCAGCGGCATCACGAACGGCCCGGAAACCTGGTCGGGGGACAGCGTGACCATGATCGTCGACGGCCGGTTCTGCGCCAGCAATGCCTGCCGCGTGGCCGGATCGAGCAGGCCGGAGTCGGGCAGGTTGTGCGCTTGCTGGAAGCCGCTGACCGACTTGGCGAACACCATCCCCTTCTTGCCGTCGATTACTCCCGAAGGGAAACCGGCAATGTCGAGCAGCACCTGCGCATGAAAGATGGAGCCGTCGATCGGCGACCCTTTGGTACCAGGCGCGACCCACGGCTTGCCCTGCGACGCCGCGCCGGTCGCGGCGCGGTCGGCAGCGGACGGGGCGGTAGCCGGGACGGTCCTGGCGGCTGGCGCCTGTGCCAACGCGAGCGCGGCCACGCTTAGTCCGGCAAGGCCGAGGGTCGAACGAAGCAAGGTCTTGGGGATCACGCAACTTCTCCTACGGGAACGGTACTGGACGGATGAACGATGCACCGCCACTTTCTATCCCCGGCGGCAACGATCTCTGGTCCCGCGGTATCTGGTTGAAGCTGAAACGCGATTTGGGGCGACGGATCATCCGCCGCCAGTGAACTCAACCTGGATGTTTCAAATGCGAGCCATATCCCCAGTCGTCAGCCCGGGTGGCTTTCATCTCCGCGACTCCACTTGGCCCCATCGTTAGTTGGTCGGCGTGACCGAACCCCTTCGAATAGTCGAGAATGGTGATGATCGCGGGGTAAGCCCGCATCACGGCAGAATGCGTATCATCGGGCATTTGAACGCGCTTCAATCCGGGATGGCGGTCAGTCAGAAGCTCGATTGCTCGACTACGTTGCTTGGGATCGCGGACTTCCGATACATGCGCGGCGATCGACAAGGCCTTGATCGTCGCGGGATCGTGAAAGTCGGCACCGATGGCGATCGAAACCCGGTCATCCCGGCTAATGTTCTCGAACTTCTGGCTGGCTCGTGAAATCATGAAATAAATCAGGACATCCTCGTTCGCGTAACCGACGAGCGTTGTCTGGGGCCACCCGTCCGGTCTGACCGTAGCGACCGCCATGACGCGGTTCTGCTCGAGGATTGCGACTGCCTTGTCCTTCATCGCTGCTCTCCCTTCATCGCTGTTCTCCCTTCATCGCGAGCGGCACCCTGTTCCTCGAACTCGCCAGCTACGCGCGGCGCTAAAACGTCTGAGCCGTCGCTCATTCGCTCGCGCCGCGCGGCGCCTTACATCTTGTCGAACACCATCGTCACGTTTCGCGGAGCACTGCCGGTCAGTGCGTAGCGACGCAGCGTGAGGCGCTTGCCGTCGGCCGACAGATCGCTCACCGCCGAGCCCGAGGGCTTGCCGTGGAACGTTACCTTCGCCTTGATCTGGCGCGACGTAACCAGCGTCAGGACAATGCGATCGCCGACCGGACTGCCCATCATCGGATAGGCTTTCCCGTCGACACTGCCGGCATAGCTGATGTGCGTCGCCTTGCCCGCCGAGGTCATTCCCTTGCCGTCGAGCGTGATCTTCTTGCCATCGACGGCGTAGGTCCGCGTTTCGGACCATTTCCCGGGGTGCGCGCCGAGTTTCGACTTGGCGACATTGAGTTTCCACGTGCCGCTCCAGTCGGCTGACGGCGCTTGATCCTTTGCCGACGCACCGACCGGCGCCAGCAGCACCATGGCGGCGACAAATCCAACGATATGCTTGTTCATGGCTTTCTCTCCTGAATAAGGACAGGCCGCCTCCGAGGTACGCCCGGCGATGACGAACGAGTGTGCGCCCATCGCTGTCGAAGCGCAATCGAGCCGCGCAAATGCGGTCGCGATTAACCCTTGAGCACGTCAGCAAACGCGGCGACTGCCTTGCCCGGATCCTCCGCGCCGAAGACCCCCTGACACACCGCGATGAAGTCCGCTCCAGCCGCGATCAGGGGCGCGGCGTTGGCCGGGGTGATCCCGCCGATCGCGACGCACGGCACTTCGAACAGCGCCGACCACCACGACAGGATCGCCGGTTCGGGGCGATAGTGGCTCGGCTTGGTGGTCGTCTCATAGAAGGCACCGAACGCGACATAGTCGGCGCCGGCCTCGCCCGCGTCCATCGCGAGATGGCGGCTGTCGTGGCAGGTGCGTCCGATCTGCACCGCGGGGCCGAGCAGCGCGCGCGCCTCGCGAATGTCGCCGTCCGACTGGCCGAGGTGGACCCCGTCGGCGCCGAGCCGCTTGGCCAGTCTCATGCTGTCGTTGACGATGAACGCGACGTCGTGATCGGCGCAGATCCGCTGCAGCGGTTCGGCCAGAAGGGCGAGTTCATGCTCGCCGACATTCTTGACCCGAAGCTGGAAAGCCGCGACCGAGCCACCGCCGAACGCCGCCTTGAGCCGGTCGGGGAATACGCCGCCCACCTCCTGCGGGGAGATCAGGTACAGTTCGCACGCCCGCGTCCGCGTCGGCGGCGCGAAGGCAGTGAGGTCGGCTTCATCTTCGGTCATCATGCGGGCGGCTTTAGCGGGGTGCGGGGCGCACTCCAACTCCCCTCCCTTGGAGGGAGTGGAGGAACTACTCCTTCACCACCGACGCCTGATGAATCGCGTCGATCGCCCCGCCAAGCGATGCATTGAACTCGTCATCGCTCATCCGGTCGCGCAAATCGGACAGCAGCGCGCGCGAGAAGCTGGCGATCATGCCCCTGTTCTTCGCCAGTTCGCGGCACGCGTCGGCGCGGCTGTACCCGCCCGACAAGGCGACGACGCGCAGCACTCGGGGATGATCGACCAGCGGATCGAACAGCCCCGCATTCGACGGGATGGTTAGTTTCAGTATCACTCGCTGACCCTCGGGCACCGCATCCAGCGCCTGCAATATTTCGTCGCGCAAAATACGGTCGCACTCGGCACGCTCAGGGCTCAGGATCGACACTTCGGGCTCGATCATCGGCATCAGCCCGTGCGCGTTGATCTTCGCCGCGACCTCAAACTGCTGCCCGACGATTGCCTCGATCCCCGCGGGGTCGGCGCGCTCGATCACCGAACGCATCTTGGTCCCGAAAATGCCCTTTGCCTTCGCCCGCTCGAGCAGCGCGTCGAGTCCCGGGATCGGCTTCATCAGCTTAACGCCCTGCGCCTCAATCTCGAGCCCCTTGTCGACCTTGAGGAACGGCACGACGCCCCGCTCCCACAGCAGCTCGGGCACCGGCTTGCCGCCCGCTTCCCCGTCCATCGTCCGTTCGAACAGGATCGCGCCGATGACCTTCTCGCCGGTGAAACAGGGCGAGGTCATCACTCGCTCGCGCATCGCGTGGATCAGCGCAAACATCTCCTCGTCGGTCGAGAAACGGTCCTCGCCGATGCCATAGCCCTTGAGCGCTCCCGGCGTGGACCCGCCGCTCTGGTCAAGCGCGGCGATGAAGCCGTCGCCGTTGCGGATCTGCTCGAGCATGCGGAAACGGTTGGCATCAGTCATGACAGTCATTGAGGGCCCTTGCACTGGCACAGCATCCGTGTGCGAATAGCATCTAGCGACCGTCTCGCGGGGGCGCAACGAGCTGTTCGCCTAAAGCCTTGACGAACGACAAGGCTGAATCCAAGTGTTGAAAAACGGAGGGATTGTCATGCGTAGATTGTTCACGCCGTTATTCTTGGCGCTCTTGTCAATCGCGCAACCGGCATTGGCCAAGGTCAGCCTGGGCAAGCCCGCGCCCGACGCTACACTCAATCTCGTCAACGGACAGAAGGTCACCCTGTCCTCGTTGCGAGGTCAGGTCGTGGTGCTCAACTTCTGGGCCACCTGGTGCGTGCCGTGTCGGAAGGAACTTCCGATGCTCGACGCTTATTATCGTGTCCAGCGGGCATATGGCCTTCGCGTCTTTGCAATCACCACGGAAGACAGCGTTCCCCTGTCGGCTTTGACCAACGTATTCAAGGCGATGGCGATTGATCCGGTCAGGCGTGTACGGGGTCCTTATGAAGCGGCCAACGCCGTTCCGACCAACATTATCATCGATCGCGCTGGCGTGGTCCGCTATTTCAAGGCCGGCGCATTCGACCTCGATGATCTCAATACGCTGCTCGTACCACTTCTGCGCGAACCCATCCCGGCAACTGTCGCCACCCGCGGGAACGAGGGGCAGGCGCTAGCGCTGGAGCGCGGCAACTCCCGGTAAAGTCTTGCCTTCCATCCATTCCAGGAAAGCCCCGCCGGCGGTCGAAACAAAGGTGAACTCGGGAACCACGCCCGCCATGTTGAGCGCCGCGACCGTGTCCCCGCCGCCCGCCACCGACACCAGGCTACCGCCTTCCGTCAGCGCCGCGGCGGTCTTCGCCAGCGCCACCGTGGCGGCATCGAACGGCGGCGTCTCGAACGCGCCGAGCGGGCCGTTCCAAACCAGCGTCCGGCACGTCTTGAGCACATCCGACAGCGCCTCGACCGCCGCCGGGCCGATATCGAGGATCATCTCGTCGGGCGCGACTTCGTGGACATTGACGGTGCGCAGGCTCGGCGGATTGGCGGCGAACTCCTTCGCCACAACCACGTCATAGGGCAGATGGATAGTGCAGTTGGCGGCCTCGGCATTGGCGAAGATCGCCTCGACCTCGCCGACCAGGTCATGCTCGCACAGCGACTTGCCGACCGCGACCCCGCGCGCCGCGAGGAAGGTGTTCGCCATCCCGCCGCCGATGATGAGGTGATCGACTTTGCCGACGAGGTTGCCAAGCACCGCCAGCTTGGTCGAAACCTTCGCCCCGCCGACCACCGCCGCGACGGGGCGCTCGGGGTTGCCCAGCGCTTTCTCCAGTGCGGTCAGTTCGGCCTCCATCGCCCGCCCCGCGAACGACGGAAGCAGGTGCGCCACGCCCTCGGTCGAGGCATGGGCGCGGTGCGCGGCGGAAAAAGCATCGTCGATATAATAATCGCCGAGCGCCGCCATCCCGCGCGCCAGTTCGGGGTCGTTCGTCTCCTCGCCCAGGTGGAAGCGGGTGTTCTCGAGCATCCCGATCGATCCCGCGGTCATCGTCGTGATCGCGCGTTCCGCCTCAGGCCCCTGGCAATCCTCGATAAAACGCACCGGACGGCCGGTCAGCTCGCTCAACGGGCGGACGAGCAGCGCGAGGCTCATGTCGGGGCGGACCTGACCCTTCGGTCGGCCGAAATGCGACAGCAGCAGCACGATCGCGCGCTTGTCGCTGAGTTCGGCGATGGTCGGCACCGCAGCGCGCAGCCGCGTATCGTCGCTGATCGCGCCATCCTGCATCGGCACGTTGAAGTCGACCCGGACCAGCACCCGCTTGCCGGTGAGGTCGTCGGGAAGGTCGTCGAGGGTCTTGAACGCTGCCATGATGTCGCCCGCCGATTGAGGATGGCGAGCGACTAGCGGTGGCTGCTCATCACGACAAGCTCATCAGGACAAGCTCATCAGGACACGGCGGCGAGGTGCTCCTGGCGAAGCGTGTCGATCTCGACGTGGTTGCCGCCCCGCTCGATCTGCCAGAAGGTCCAGCCGTTGCACGACGGCGTTTCCTGCAGCCCCGCGCCGACCTTGTGGATCGACCCCAGCTTGCCGTCGCACTCGATCGACCCGTCGGCGCGCACCACCGCGGTCCAGCGCCGTTTCGCGTCGGTCAGCAGCGTGCCCGGCGCGATCAGCCCGCTTTCGACCAGCACCCCGAACGCGACGCGTGGCGCGGTGCGCTTGTCGGCCATCACCGTCATCGCGCTTTCGTCGAGCGGCAGGGTCGCTGCGATGCGCCGCCGCGCGACCTCGACATAGGCGCTCTCGCGCTCGATCCCGATCCATCGCCGACCGAGCCTGCGAGCCACTGCACCGGTCGTTCCAGTACCGAAGAAAGGGTCGAGAACGACGTCGCCCGGTTTAGTGCACGCTAGAAGAATCCGGTACAGCAGCGCCTCGGGTTTCTGCGTCGGATGCGCCTTGTGGCCGTCATCCCCCTTCTCGCGCTCGGCTCCCGAGCAGATCGGGAACAGCCAGTCCGACCGCATCTGGATGTCATCATTAAGCGATTTCATCGTCGTATAGTTGAACGTGTACCGAGCCCCCTCCCCCTTCGAGCACCAGATCAGCGTCTCGTGGGCGTTCGTGAAGCGGGTGCCGCGGAAGTTGGGCATCGGGTTGGTCTTGCGCCACACCACGTCGTTCAGAATCCAGAAGTCGGCGTCCTGCAGCAGCGATCCGACGCGGAAGATGTTGTGATAGCTGCCGATGACCCAGATAGTCCCGTCGTCCTTGAGGATGCGGCGCGCTTCGGCCAGCCACTCGCGGGTGAAGTCATCATAGGCGGCGAGGCTGTCGAACTTGTCCCACGCGTCGTCGACCGCATGGACCCGCCCGCCCTCTGGCCGGAACAGGTCGCCGCCGAGCTGGAGATTGTAGGGCGGATCGGCGAAGATCATGTCGACCGACTTGTCGGGAAGGCCGGCCATCGCGGTGATGCAATCCGCCTGAATAACGCTGTCGAGCGGCAGCGGGCGCGGCGCCAGTTTCAGCTGCGGCCGTTTGGTGCCGGGCCGCGAACGGCCCTGCTTCTCCGCGAGTGGAACGATCAGATTCATGGCGAGCCCCCTGTTCGCCCGCACGGTGAGTCACGCGCGACTCGCGGTCAAGCAGGACGAGCTTTCCCGCATTTGGAATCATGGCGGAACGGAACGAGTCCGTCCTGGGCTCCACACCATATGTTGAGTCTCGGCGACGGGGACGGACTCAACCGGTGGTGGTGTGGCCCAAAGGACTCGCCAGATCCATTTCATGCTGGCGGCCCATCGCGAGCCGCTCGCGAACGAGGTTGAAGCTGCGCCGGTGGAGCGGCGTGCACCCGAGTTCGACCAACGCGCGGCGGTGATGGAGGGTCGGATAGCCGCGGTTGGTCTCCCAGCCATAGCCCGGGTAGGTGCGAGAATGGTCGAGCATGATCCGGTCGCGCGTGACCTTGGCGACGATCGAGGCGGCGGCGATCGAGCGGCACTTGGTGTCGCCGGCGACGATCGCCGTGGCGGCGGTGCGTTCCCAGCGCGGCAGGCGGTTGCCGTCGACCAGCACATAGGCCGGTTCAAAGCCGAGCGCCTCGACCGCGCGCTGCATGGCCAGCATCCGCGCCCAGAAGATATTGAGCGTATCGATCTCCTCGACCGAGGCGATCCCGACCCCGATCCGCGCGACCTTCTCCAGCCGACCTAAAATTGCCTCGCGCGTGGCTAGGTCGAGTTTCTTCGAATCGTCGATCCCGCGCGGGAAGTACTCGCGGTCGAGCACCACCGCCGCCGCGACAACCGGCCCGGCGAGCGGCGCGCAGCCAGCCTCGTCGACTCCGGCCAGCGGCTGGGCAAACTCACGTTCTATCCTGAAACACGGCCGGGCCATCGTCGCGAACCTATTCCGCTGTTGCGGCCGGCGCCACCGATTCGATCAGCCGCCACGGTGGATATCGCCGCGCCTCGCCGCCCTTGTAGAGGAACACCGTATTGCCCGCCGGATCGCGCAGCCGTGCCTCGCGCCACATCCACGGCTGATCGCGCGGACCATGTTCGAACGCCGTTCCCGCCCGCGCCAGCCGCTCGACCCGCTGGTCGAGGTCGTCGCACTCGAAATAAACCGCAGTCGATTCCGAAATCACCTCCTCGGGGTCGATCTGGATCGAGAAGGTCGCCCCGCCGGCGCTCTCGAAGCGGGCGTAGTGATTTTCGGGCGCATCGACGATCTGCCGCAGTCCGAGCGCGCGGTAGAAGGCGGTCATCGCGGCATAATCCTTGCCGGTCACCGTTACCTGGTTGAGCCGCGGACCGGCGCCGCAATCGAGCCGCACACCCTGCTGCCCAAGCGGACCCGGTCCCTGCCCCAGCCCCGGCGCCTCGTGCAGCGCCATCCGCACGAACAGCCGCGCCCGCTCGACCGCCCGCGCCAGGCTCTCGCCGCAGGCCAAGTGAAACGCGATCGCGCTGGCGAGCGTGCAACCCGTGCCGTGGGTGCTGGTCGTGTCGATCCGCTGACCCTGCCAGCTGGTGAGGTTATCCTCCTCGATCAGCGCGTCGGCGAGCGCGTCGCCTTCCTCGTGCCCGCCCTTCACCAGCACTGCACAGCGATGCTGCGAGACAAGCGACAGTGCACCTGCGATCGGGTCGTCGTCGCCGGTCAGCCGCTTCAGCTCGGGCAGGTTCGGCGTGGTCAGCGTCGCGCGGTCCATCAGCCGGCCGAATGCGGCGATGGTCGCATCATCGGCCAGCGCCGCGCCGCTCGTCGCAATCATCACCGGGTCGAACACGATCGGCACGTCGATCCCCTCGAGCCGCAGGGCGACCTGCTCGGCGGTGAAGGCACTGCCGATCATCCCCAATTTGATCGCATCGACCCCGATGTCGCCGACCACCGCGTCGATCTGCGCCAGCACCATCTCGGTCGGCACGGGATGGACCGCGCTTACGCCGAGCGTGTTCTGCGCAGTGATGGCGGTGATCGCGGTCATCGCGTGGCCGCCAAGCATGGTGATCGTCTTGATATCCGCCTGGATCCCCGCGCCCCCGCCCGAATCCGAACCGGCGATGACGAGGATGCGCGGGGTTTTCACGACGCGAATTTCCGCGTCGTCGACGCGGGATGATTCGCCAGATTGCCCTTCGACCGCGGCGGCCGATCGGCAAGCTCGCCGCCGCAATTGGGGCAACGATCATCAAGCGCCTCGGCACATGCCGCGCAGAAGGTGCATTCGAACGAACAGATAAACGCCCCCGCAGCCGAGGCGGGCAGGTCGGTGCCGCAGCGTTCACAATCGGGGCGCATTTCGAGCATGGCGCGGGTCTAGGAGGGATCGCGGCGGAGCGAAAGTGGGGCGTTGAATCGAAGGCGGCGGCGGGTGGAAGGTCAGTCTAAAGTCAGCCTCTCGGCACTTGCTTGCGGGGTTGCCCGGGACCCGCGAATGTTCCGAATGTTCACGGTGACGTAGGTTAAGTTTCGACGGGTTTCGGGAAACAAGAAAGAGCGTAAGCGAACGACTCGCGATGGGAAGTTGTCTCACAGTAAGGGTGCTGTAGGACAGCAAAATCGACGGAGCGACGGGAGGTCAGCTGCTGGATAGCGCCAGCGGATTGAGCTGCCCGGAAGCCTGCTAGGGACCTCCTACCAAGTTATAGTGTGCAGAAGGTTACGGATCCTGCGCAAAGCCACCGCAGGGTGCGTGGCCGAGCGCGGGTGACGAGGGCGGAAAGGATCGTCGGCTTTCAAGCGCGGCCGGCGACGAATTGAAGTTTAGGAGAAGAAATCATCAAGGAAATTCAAAGGCGCGCATACCAGAGGCAGAACGCCTCGAACCCCGGGTTTTGCGCGACCGGGGTCGCGGTGACATGCATGATCAGGTAATAGGCCAGCATCAACGGGAATGGCCAGCGCACCCGGTCAAGCCGCCATTCGGCAACAATCAGCGCCGCGACGATGACCTCCATGCTGATAAGCGACGCATAGAGCGCAGTGGCAAAATCGGGCACTAACGATGGGGCGATCAGCATCGTCGCGCGCTCATTCGCAGCCTCCATCGGAATGATCGCAGTGCAGGCCATGAGCCGCATGTGCATGCCAATATCGCGTCGCCGGGCGTACCAGATGGCGAGGCCGAGAAAAATGACGAACAGCGCGATTCCGGTCAGATCAATATAGGCAAATTTGATGAGCCGAAGCTGAAAATTGTCGATGGTTCTCAAGATCATGATCTGGATAACAATCAAGCCGCTGACCGCGACAACCAACGCTAACGCAATCGACGCATAGCCGATGGAGCGATGGAGCTTTCGCGACCGCCTAGCAATCAACCACGCCTGCAAGATCGGCAACGCC